>CALDIA010000087.1 GCA_937901455.1 uncultured Bacteroidales bacterium
GGGCCAGTCACACACCCGCCGCCCCTTGTGGGGCATCCGCTGGTGCGCCACCCTCCTGCTGGTGGTCGCGGCCCTCACGGTCTCCGCCCAGCGCGAGCACACCCGCACCGTGACCGCCACTGGCGCATACGTGGCCAGTATGGATGAAACACCCGCTTACGGGCAGGCGCGCGCTCTGGCGGAAGCCAAGAAACAGGCCCTGCGTGAGGCTGGCGTTACGGAGGATATTTCCTCTACTACCATTTTGGTGCTTGGAGGTGCCAACAACAGCTTTCAGGAGATCTCGTCTGAACTGAGCCGCATAGAGCTTGAGGGGCGCGTGCGTGTGAAAAAACAGACGGATGCGCCACCAGTCTTCACCGACGATAAACTCGTAAAATACACCACTACCATCATTGCCGAGGTGATAGTGGAAGAATCCGAAGAGGACCTGCAGTTTCAGTTCAAGACAGAAGGGTTGCAGCATACCTATCGGTCGGGCGAGCCCATGAGCTTCACCATAACACCCACCAAAGATTGCTATCTCCGCATATTTCTTTTTGGCAAACATCCTTCTGCCAACGCACAGGTCTATCCCATCGAGGGCATATTCAAAGATATTCAACTAAAAGCTGGAGTTTCTACCATTTTTCCACCGAACATCCATCCTTTCCTGTATGATATTCCTTTTGAATATACTATGGAACTGGAAGATGAAAGAGAAAATGTGGAGCAAGATGTAATCCTGATAGTGGCACTCAAAAAGTCTTACCCTTTTGTGGAAGAGGTAACGTACGAGAATGTGATTTCCTGGTTGTCCAAAATAAAAAGGAGCGAAAAATGTGTGCTTTGGGAAGGGGTGAATATAGTTAAGAATTAAGAGTTAAGAATTGAAAATTTATAATGGTAAGTCAAATCGCAATTGTTGATGTAATTATTTGGGAATCATTTTATTAATTTGAGTGCACATTTTTTTATTTTTTTTTGATAGATTCGGGAGGCGAGGAAACTATATAGGAATGTACAACGATTTGAAATCAATCAATAATTAATCATCATAAAAATCAGAAAAAATGAAAAACACAGTAAAATTATTCAGCATGTTAGTTTTGGGAGTCAGCCTCTTTGTCGCAGTTCCTGTTTCTGCACAAAACAATAAAGCGGAGAAAAAGGAAAACAAGGAATTGAAGAAAGACCAGAAGGAAATTCATGCTGCCGTCTATCAGAAATCTGAAAAGATGGCCTTGAAAGAAGCTAAAAAACTGGAGAGGGCTGGGTGGAAAACCATGGGACTGCCGATTGCCAAGCAGTTGGATGAGACTTGGATGAAGATGTATGACCGAGATGCCAGCGGATACCCTCGTTACATGTGGGCACAAGAGATGGCTACGGGCAACTCCTTTGCGGCCGCACAATCCCAAGCTGACAACGTGGCCAAACTCCGTATCGCTTCCCAGGTGAGCAGTAGTGTGGCGGCCCTGACCGATGTGGCCTTGGCCAACCAGGAAATCTCTGCCAAAGAGGCTGCATCCATCACTAAAACCGTTGAGAATGCCAAAGTGCTCGTGTCGCAAAAGTTGGGACGCACCTTCAAAACGATGGAATTATATCAGGAATTGAGCAACGGGAACTATCGCGTCAGAGTGACCATGTTCTACGATATGAAGGCTGCTGTTGCTATTGCCCGTGAGGTGATGTTGGAGGAGTTGAAGAAAGATTCCGATCTCAACAAGGCCCAGTTGGAGAAACTGATGGGTATGGACAAACTCATGGACCAGGTGGCCAAAGATATGCCTGTATATGACGAAATCGCAGAATAGTATTGGAATAATCAAGCACAAGCACTCTCGAACAGGGTGCTTTTGCTTTTAAAATTGAAAACACAATGAAAAGGATTTGGAGATTATGGGCGCTGTTGCTTGTTTGGTTCCCGCAGATGGCGATGTCGCAAAACTTTGATGATGCATTTAAAGCGTTCGCCTCACAAAACCAACAATCGTTCAACCATTTTGCGGACAGCATAAACCGACAGTTTGCGGCGGCTATGGAAACCCATATGAAAGCCTTTATTGGAGAGGAACCAAAAGTCAGGGATTCAAGACCCAAGCCGAAACAATTGCCGGTTTTGGAAGATGCGCCTGCGCCAGAAAACCTGCCTGCTCCAATTCCAGAACCAGAAAGCAAACCGGAGCGTGACAAACCTCAACCTGAACCAGTTCCGGAGAAGCCTGCCATTCCTTCAGCACCTGCAGAGAATCTGAATGTAATGGATTTGAATCTGTTCGGTGAGCCTTTACAGATTGTCAAACCTTCATTTCCTGCAAGGCTGAATGGCATCTCACCGAAGGATGTTTCTGATTTTTGGATTCATCTTTCTGAATGTAATTACAAAGCGATGGTACATGCTTGCAAAACTGTCCAAAAGCAATTGGCCTTTAATGATTGGGCTGTATATCAGTTGGTTCTTCAGTTGGCTCAAAAAACATACAATGGCCTATATGATGAACAAGCTGTCATGACTGTCTTCTTGCTTAACCAACTCGGTTTAGAGGCTAAAGTCGGCTTTGAGAAATCCCACCTTTTCTGTCTCTTGGCGTTTGAACAACAACTGTATGGGATTTCCTTCTCAGATGTAAATGGTACCCGTTATTACCTTTTTGAAACGGATCCTAAATACGCCAAACAAAAACAAAATTACACCTTTTGGACATACGATCATTCGTTTCCCGCTCCTACACATGGTTTGGATATGAATATACGGCAAACTATGAAGATTAGACATCAAAACGTGGAGACAATTTGCGACTCATGTATAGATATCAACATGAGTATGATAGAACTTTTTGCGACCTATCCCCAAGTTGATATTGAAGTTTATGCCAACGCCAAACCAAGCGAAGATTTTTCACAATCCATAGACAGACTGATCAAGCCATATTTAGCAGATTTATCTACGTTAGAGTCCGTATCTTTCTTGTTAGCATATCTGCAATACGGCTTTGAATATGCCGCTGATGATGAACAGTTCGGGTATGAAAAGCCTTTCTTTTGTGAGGAAAACTATTATTATGCAAAAAATGATTGCGAAGATCGGAGTATTCTGTTTTCCTATTTGGTGCGTCACCTATTGCATCTGGATGTTGTCTTGATTGATTATCCAGGGCATCTTGCCACAGCAGTGCATTTCCCTATGGAGATAGGTGGCGAATCTGTCGTTTATAAGGGGAAGCGATATGTCATTTGTGATCCTACTTATTTAGGGGCACCTGTTGGAGTAGAAATGCCTGAATATACGGCTAAAGATCGAACCATAATACCGATAAAAAAACTATAACTTTCTTAATAGTTGTGCACAACACGAAATCAGTGCTATAATTATGAAGAATAGATTTTTATTCCTTTCCATGTTGGTAGCCCTGTTTTTTTTATGCCCTCATGCGTACGAGCGAAACTTTTAGCGGACACCCATAATTTCTTTCATACTTATCATCTTATACAACAGCGTGGCGGCGAGGACATCGGAGGCCTTGTCGTCGGGTTGGGGGCAGAGCTCCACAACGTCGAAACCCACGACTGTGCGCTGGCGGAAGACTTCTTCCAAGAGGTGTAGCGTGGGGTACCACTGCAGTCCGCCGGGCAGCGGCGTGCCGGTGGCCGGCAGAATAGAGGGGTCCAGACCGTCTAAGTCGAAGGTGATATACACCTGGCTGGTGAGGCGCTCCACAACCCGCGAAATCCAGTCGTGGCTGTCGTGGATTTGGTGGGCATAGAAGATATTCTCAGGCACAATGCTTCCCATCTCTTCGCGGCAGACGTTGCGGATGCCTACCTGCACCACGCGGGCGTACTCCTGTGCGCGACGCATGACGCAGGCGTGGTTGTAGGGCGACCCATGGTATGCGTCGCGCAGGTCAGCGTGCGCATCAATCTGCAAGACGGTCAGGTCGCCATGACGCTCGGACATAGCCCGGATGATGCCTGCCGAGATGGAATGCTCGCCACCTACACCGACCACAAACTTGCCCATCTCTATGAAATGTGCCGCCCGTGCATACACGCTGCCCACCATGGCCTCGGGCGTAGTAAAGTCGTAACTGTGGTGGTCGGTGTAAATGCCCGCGTTGCAAGCCTCTATGTTATATTGTACGTCGTATAGTTCCAGACTGTCGGAGGCGTCGAGTATGGCCTGCGGACCTTTGTCGGCCCCCTTTACGAAGGTGCTTGTGCCATCGTAGGGCACCAGCATCATGACATATTTTGACTCTTTTAGTGTGTATTCCTTGTCCGTATCTAAGAAATAGGGCATCTTCTTGATCATAGTTCTTTGGCTAAATATTGAGCGGTGAAACCTTTGTTTTTCTTGACAATCTGTTCGGGTGTGCCGGTGGCTAAGATCTCCCCACCGTAACGTCCGCCCTCAGGACCCATGTCGATGATATGGTCGGCCATCTTGATGACATCCATGTTGTGCTCTATGATTATGACTGTGTTGCCTTTATCCACCAACTTGTTGAGCACCTCCAGGAGTACGTGTATGTCGTGGAAGTGAAGTCCGGTGGTGGGTTCGTCGAGGATATAGACGGTGTGGCCTGTATCTTTGCGCGACAGTTCGGAGGCGAGTTTTACGCGCTGTGCTTCGCCGCCGGATAGGGTAGTGGATGATTGGCCGAGATGGAGGTATCCGAGGCCCACATCCACTAAGGTTTGCAGCTGGTTGGTGATGGTGGGGATGTTCTCAAAGAAATGCAACGCCTGCTCA
Organism: uncultured Bacteroidales bacterium; assembly: GCA_937901455.1. Taxonomy (GTDB): domain Bacteria; phylum Bacteroidota; class Bacteroidia; order Bacteroidales; family WCHB1-69; genus F23-D06. The sequence continues at coordinate 4,739 of CALDIA010000087.1, forward strand.
ATGTCCATATTGAGTACGTCATTGATGGACTTGCCCTTGTAGCGCACTTCAAGAGTCTCGTTGTTGAAACGTTTGCCGCCGCATTCGGAGCAGGTTACGTACACATCGGGTAGGAAATTCATCTCGATAGTCTCCACGCCAGTGCCCTTGCATGTTTCGCATCGTCCGCCGGTCACGTTGAAGGAAAAGCGTCCGGGCTTGTAGCCGCGGATCTTGGCTTCTGGCAGGGAGGTGAAGAGTTTGCGGATATGGTCGAGCACCCCGACGTAGGTGGCGGGGTTGGAGCGCGGCGTACGCCCGATGGGCTGCTGGTCAATCTCGATGACCTTGTCGATATGTTCGAGTCCGAGCATGTCGCGGTAGGGTAGGGGCTTCTTCTCCGATCGGTAGATGTGGTGGTTGAGGATGGGGAAGAGGGTCTCGTTGATAAGGGTGGACTTGCCGCTTCCCGATACGCCTGTGACGCAGATCAGAGTGCCGAGGGGAAAGTCCACGGTCACATCTTTCAGATTATTGCCGGTGGCGCCAATAAGGGTAAGATTTTCCCCGCTGCCTTTTCGCCGTTTTTTAGGCACGGTGATGCGCTTGCGCCCAGTGAGGTAGTCGGCTGTGATGCCTTGGCTCTTGAGAATGTCGCTGTAAGTGCCTGCGGCGATGATCTCTCCACCTTGCTCGCCAGCCTTGGGGCCCACGTCCACAATGTAGTCGGCAGCCTCCATGATGTCGCGGTCGTGTTCTACCACAATGACGGAGTTGCCGAGGTTGCGGAGACTCTTGAGTGACTCGATGAGCAGGTGGTTGTCGCGCTGGTGCAGTCCGATGCTGGGCTCGTCAAGGATGTACATGACATTCACCAGCTGGGAACTGATTTGGGTGGCTAAGCGTATGCGCTGTGCCTCACCGCCCGACAAGGATGCTGCTGACCGCTCTAAGGAGAGGTACTGGATACCTACGTTGCAGAGGAACCGCAGGCGGAAGATGATCTCGCGCAATATTTCCGCGGCAATCTTGTTCTGTTGCGATGATAAGTGTTTGGGCAATGCCTCAACCCATTGCAGCAGGTCTTTGAGATCCATGGCCGACAGTTCGGCAATATTCTTGCCATGGATGCGGAAGTGAAGTGACTCTTTGCGGAGGCGCGCGCCATGGCATTCCGGACAAGGCACCATGTTGATGAACTGGTTGAGCCACTTATTGAGAGAGGCTGGCATGGCTTCCGCATTCAAGCTGCTGAGGAAGCTGACAACACCGTCAAAGGTTTTCTTGATGGGGGCCAAACCTGCCACCTCACGTTTTACGTGTATGATCTCTGTAGTGCCGTACAGCACCATGTTGAGGTTCTGTTCTGATAGGTCTCGGATAGGGTCAGACAAGGAGAAGTGGTATTTCTCGGCCAGGGCTTCCAATTCCCTGAATATCATGCTTCTCTTGTATTCTCCAATAGCCACAATGCCGCCTTGGCGTATCGATTTGCTGTCATCGGGGATGATTTTCTTGATGTCCAATTCGGTCACATAGCCCAGTCCGTTGCAGTGCTCGCAGGCACCATAGGGGGAGTTGAAGGAAAAGGTGTTTGGCTCGGGTTCCGGGTAGGAGATACCCGTGGTGGGACACATCAGGAACTTGCTGTACGTTTTCACCTCCCCGCTGTTGTTGTCCAGCACCATGACGGTGCCCTTGCCATACTTCATGGCCAACTGGATACTGTGGGTGAGTCGCAGTTTGGAGTTTTCCTTCACGTCGATGGAGTCCACAACCAACTCGATATCGTGGATTTTGTAGCGGTCCACCTGCATGTTTAGGGTGATTTTGTGGAGGGTGCCGTCCACGCGCACGCGGGTGAAGCCCTGCCCGCGGATGTTCTCGAAGAGCTCGCGGTAGTGCCCTTTGCGTCGCTTGACGATGGGCGACAGCAACGTGACGGAGCAGCCTTGATAGCGGGTAATGAGCAGGTCGGTGAGTTCTTTCTCGGTGTAGTGCACCATCTTCTCGCCTGTGTTGTAAGAGAAAGCCTCGCCCACGCGTGCATAGAGCAGTCGCAGAAAGTCGTACACCTCTGTAATAGTGCCCACCGTGGAGCGCGGGTTCTTATTGACGGTTTTCTGCTCAATGGAGATGACGGGATTAAGTCCGGTAATCCGGTCCACATCCGGATGCTCCAGACTACCAATGAAGCGGCGTGCATAGGCAGAGAAGGTCTCCATGTAGCGTCGCTGCCCCTCTGCATAGATAGTGTCGAACGCCAGTGAAGACTTGCCACTGCCGCTGAGACCGGTGATGACGACCAACTGCTGCTGCGGAATAGTGACATCCACATTCTTGAGGTTGTTTTCGCGAGCACCCGTCACTATCAAAGCGTCTTCTGCAAAATTGTTGCTGTCCATTTTGTGAGGCAATTTTCAAAGGGCGCAAAAATACGAAATTTATTCGGATAAGGTACCCAAGGGAAATGTCTTGAGCTTGTTTTAGTTCATTCCTCTGGCTTTCTTGATGCGGTCGTAGGCGTTGTTTACCTGGGCGAACTTCTCCTCAGCAGCCTTGCGTACGTCCTCGCCCAAGTGCCCCACCTTGTCGGGGTGGTGCTTCTTGGCTGCCTCACGGTAGGCCTTCTTGACCTCCTCGTCGGTGGCGTCAGGACTGACCTCCAAGATTTTGTAGTCGTCTTCAATATTGTAGTTGATACGGCTGCCCGAGTAGCCACCACCCGACTCTTGATAGCTGCCATAGCCTGATTCATAGCCACCAGTGTCGTAGTCGTACTGATACTGATAGCTTTGTCTTGCGTACATGGCTTTGATGGCTTCGAAACTGGTTCGGTTGATACCGCAGAGGTCGGAGATGTTGCGAATGGCGGTCATCTCCAAGTCGTTGAAGTTGTCGTCGGAGTACCCGAATCCGAAAAGGAAGTGCAAGATCATAAGCTTTTCGGAGGAGGTGGCGTGCGCTTTGATGTCTTGGCAAACCGCGTTAATGTCTATGTTCTCATCCAAAATGTCGCGAAAACGCAATAGGGCGGCTTGAGCGTGACTTTCATCCAGGTTCTTGAGTAGGAAGCGTTTCATGTAGGCGAGTTCCGACTGCAATAGCCGGTTGTTGTCGGCGCGGGCCACGTAGGCGGCCAGCACCAGCTCATGTTCCAGAAAGAGGTTGGCCTGGTAGTAGTGGGTCTCGCGCTTGACCTTGTGCGTGCCTCTATTGTCTATAAGCGAACCCAATATGGCACCGGCGATAGCGCCTGGAAATCCGAACAGGCTACCGCCGACAAGCATCCCGATGATTGAAAATAAACACCCCATAGTTCTATTTTGTTATGATGATTACCATACGAAAGCGTCTTTGCCAAACCATTTTCCTTGAGCTTTCAAGACCATCTCGACGATGTCGCGCACAGCACCGTTGCCCCCATTTTTTGGCGACACGTAGTCGGCCACCGCCTTGATTTCCTCGGCGGCGTCATTAGGACAGCAGCTGAGTCCCGCCATCTGCATGATGGGATAGTCGGGAATGTCATCGCCCACCACCAAAACCTGCTCGACGGTGAGGCCGTTTTCGGCCATGTACTCGTTGAGTTTTCCGACCTTGTCGCGCACTCGCAAGTGGATTTCCATGCCATGAAATTCCTCATAGCGCTTGCGCATGGACTGGGCATATCCGCCAGAGATAACGGCCACGCGGTAGCCGTTCGACAGCGCATAGTGGAGCGCATAGCCGTCTTTTACATTGGTGGCACGTACCTGTTCGCCATCGCTCTGTACATACACCTTGCCGTCGGAGAGTACTCCGTCAAAGTCGAGGACGAAAGTGTTGATGCTCTGTAATCTCTCTGTTAAATCTTTCATAGTTGTTTATTAATCAGCAGGTTCAGCGGTTTTAATTGCTGCGGTATCTTGAGGCTCAACCTTCGGTAACTCCTTCTGGCTAATGACAAATTCCTCTGTCAAGGAGTCGTAGTCCAAGGTTACCGTAGTGCCAGCGGGAAGAGCTTGCAATAGAATCTCCTCGGCGAGCAGGTCCTCCACGTTCTTCTGGATGGCGCGGCGCAAAGGACGGGCGCCGTAGTTGGCATCCCAGCCCGACTCCACCAAGTATTGTTTGGCCTCATCGGTAACGTGGGCGGTGATGCCGATCTCACGCACGCGCGACAATACCTTCTCCAACTCGATGTTGACAATTTTCAGGATGTCGTCTTTGTTCAAGGAGTTGAAATAGATGACATCATCCACGCGGTTTAGGAACTCGGGTGAGAAGTTGGCCTTGAGGGCTTTCTCCAGGATGCCTTGCTCCACCTTGTGCTTGGCATTGTCGGTGGCTTCTGTATCGAAGCCCACGCCGGAGCCAAAGTCCTTCAGTTCGCGGGTGCCGATGTTGGAGGTCATGATGAGAATGGTGTTCTTGAAGTCCACCTTACGGCCGATGCCATCGGTGAGTTGGCCTTCGTCGAGTACCTGCAACAGTACATTATAGACATCGTGGTGGGCCTTTTCGATCTCATCCAAGAGGACGATGGAGTAGGGTTTGCGGCGCACCTTCTCGGTGAGCTGGCCGCCTTCCTCGTAGCCCACGTATCCCGGAGGCGCTCCGATGAGGCGCGAGATGGTATGTTTCTCCATATATTCGCTCATGTCAATACGAATCAGGGCGTCTTGGGAGTCGAAGAGATATTCAGAGAGGATTTTGGCCAGGTAGGTTTTGCCAACACCGGTAGGCCCGAGGAAGAAAAAGGAGCCGATGGGGCGATTGGGGTCCTTGAGGCCTGCACGGTTTCGGCGGATGGCCTTTGAAATTTTGAGGATGGCATCGTCTTGACCGATGACTTTTCCTTTGAGTTCTTCCGACATCTGCATGAGGCGTTCGCCCTCGTTCTTGACGATGCGTTGCACGGGCACGCCGGTCATCATGGCGATAACTTCGGCCACGGTATCCTCCGTGACCACCGGGCGCTCTTGGTCGGCCTCCTGCTCCCAGCGGTTGCGCACATCTTCCAGGGTGACCTCCAGCTCCTTGATTTCATCACGATAGGAGGAGGCCATATTGTATTGTTTCTCCTTGACAGCTTCCGTCTTGAGCTTTTCCAGTCTTTCAATCTCCTGCTCTAATTGGATGATGCCGTCGGGCACGTGTATGTTTTGCAGATGCAGGCGTGCACCGGCCTCGTCAAGGGCGTCGATGGCCTTGTCGGGCAGGCAGCGGTCGGAGATGTAGCGGTTGCTCAGCGTGACGCATGCCTTGAGAGCCTCGTCGCTATAGCGTACCACATGGTGGTCTTCGTAGCGGTCTTTGATGTTGTGTAAAATCTCCAGCGTCTCTTCGGTAGTGGTGGGCTCCAGGATGATTTTCTGGAAGCGGCGTTCGAGGGCACCGTCCTTCTCGATGTGCTCGCGGTACTCGTCGAGGGTGGTGGCCCCAATGCACTGTATCTCCCCGCGGGCAAGGGCGGGCTTGAAGAGGTTGGAGGCATCCATGCCACCGGAGGGGTTGCCCGCGCCAACCATGGTATGCAGCTCGTCGATGAAGAGAATGATGTTGGGGTTCTTCTGTAGTTCGGAAAGGATGGACTTGACGCGCTCCTCAAACTGGCCGCGGTACTTGGTGCCTGCCACAAGGGAGGCCATGTCGAGGGTGACTACCCGCTTGTTGAGGAGGTTGCGCGACACGCGGCCCTGTACGATGTTGGTGGCGAGGCCTTCCGCCAAAGCCGACTTGCCGACTCCCGGCTCGCCGATGAGCACAGGGTTGTTCTTCTTGCGGCGGCTCAGAATCTGGGCTATGCGCTCCAACTCCTTCTGGCGACCCACCACAGGGTCCAACTTGCCTTTCAAGGCGTACTGTGTCAAGTCTTTGCCGAAACTGTCCAAAATGGGAGTGGCCGAACCCTTCTTGGGCTTGGCGGTCACACGCTCATTGTCATCATCGTCGTAACCATCGCCTCCTCCAAGGGCCATTTCCTGGTCTTCATCGGTGGGAATGTCCAAAGCCCGCTGCACCTCGCTGAGGAAGGTGTTGTAGGTCAGGCCCGCCCGCGTGAGCAAAGCCCGCGTGGCATTGCCGTCGCTGACACGGTCGTCCTTCAAAACGGCCAGCACGAAGAAATGCGCCTCCATCTTGTTACTACGAAACTTCTTCGATAGCAGGTAAGTGACGCGGATGGTGTTCTCAGCCTGCACGCTCAAGTGCAGATTCTCTTCTGCCATCTCCTCGTTTTCCACATTGCCAATCATGCCTTCCAAAGCATTGCATAGCGACTCAGTGTTGACACGGTAGAGGTCGAAAAGGCGCTTGGTAAGACTCTGCTCCGGATAACGGAGAATGGCCAGCATCAAGTGCTCTACCCCGATATATGATGATTTGTGTTGGATGGCTGTGCGTTTCGCCTCCTCAAAGGCGAAAACCATCTCCTGCGAAAAGTTGTATTCCATATTGTAGTCTCTCTTTTTTTAAGGGTGCAAAAATAATAAAAATGCGGTATATTCCTATGCATTTGCAATTATTGTGCCGAAAGGAGAAGTGAGGGAGGGAAAATTGAAAATTATGGGGGCACGGGAGAGATGAAAAGATTAAGAGATTATAAGATTAAGGAGGCTTCCAACTTATAGCAGCTAATTTCCAACATCCGCATCTCAATCTCGACCCGTCGCGAGGCCCAGTTTTTTGTCAATGTTGGGAGCCGAGGGGGTGACCTGAGAAATTAAGAAACTAAGGAGGGAATGGCCGTTGCCAAGTCCCGCCGCGTCCCGGAAACAAACAAGCCAAGAACAGACAAAAAAACACAAAGAGGTGAAGTCCGTCACTAGGCTTTCCGTGTCCCGGAGTTGTATCAAGTTGACTGACGAGGCTTCGTCCAGGCAGTTGATTGGCCGTTGGCATGCTTTCCGTGTCCCGGAGGGACACAATTTCAATAACCCCGCACCAGCGACCGCCAGGTCGCGCAGTGTGGGGATGGTGGCGGACCCTCGATACACACCGGCAATACGACCACGCAGCGTGGGGAGAGGAGGAGCCCGTGTGCCCTCCTCGCGGCGCGGGAAACTCCTGCCAAGAGCACTAAACTCGCCCGCCGCGAAAGGGAGGCACTCGCCATGTTTGCAGACCCATTCAATTTCAGGGCTGGAATAACGTTCAAGTTTTAGTTGAAAAGGTTCGTTTCTTATAAAATCTCTTCGCCATATGTTGAGATTAGCCAAAACTTTATTACTTTTGCACCCTTAAATTTTCATTATGTCAAAAGTAACACCCGAGAATGTTCAAAGTGCTGTCAACATTCTCACCAAGCATACGGACAGTAAGCTTTTAACCCATCTTAACGCATGTGTGCACTGCGGTTTGTGCAGCACGAGTTGCCTATTCTACAAAACCTATCCGGAGACCAAGTACATACCGGGCAAGAAGGTGGATATGGTTTCTTCGATTTACCGTCGCTATTGTACGGTGATGGGTCGTACGTTGCCCAAGCTGAATAATGCCCGTGAGCTGACCGATGATTTGGTGGACGAGATGGTTGATGAGCTTTTCGGGGCCTGTACCATGTGCGGTCGATGTGTGAAGCACTGCTCCATTGGGGTGGATATTCCCTTTGTGGTACGTACCGGCCGGCGCATGCTCGCGGCCATGGGCGCTGTGCCACAGTCGCTGCAAGCCACTGTGAACGCTGCACTGGAGACTAAAAACAACATGGCTATTCCCGAGGAGGACTTTGTGGACACTATTGATTGGCTGGCGAAAGACCTGGAGGATGAACTGGGTGTGGAAAACCCTATCCCGTTGAACAAAGAGGGTGCCGAGCTCTTCTATACGCTGAACCCCCGTGAGCCCAAGTTCTTCCCGCTTTCCATCTCCGCTGCTGCTAAGATCTTCTTCGCTGCCGGTGCCGACTGGACGTTGTCCAAGGATATGTATGATGTGACCAACTATGGATATTTTTCCGGCAATGATGCCCATGCTCGCCAGATAGCACAGAACCTTTTCGAGGAGGTGCACCGATTCGGCTGCAAAACCTTGGTGCTGGGCGAGTGCGGACACGGCTCCCGCGCTGCCCGCTGGGAAGCCCCTAACTTTTTGCGGCAACACCCCGATTTCAAGATTATCACCCTTATTGAATTGCTGGAATCCTATATCAAGGAGGGCAAAATAAAACTCGACAAATCCCTGAATACCAAAAAATATACCATCCACGATCCTTGCAATATCACTCGTAACGGCGGCTTGTTTCAGTCGCTGCGCTTTGTAGCTAATGCAGCCGTCCCCGAACTGATAGAGATGAACCCCACAGGCATCGACAACTTTTGCTGTGGCGGTGGCGGTGGCATGTTGGCCATGAGCGAATACAACGAACGCCGCCTTGCAGTGGGCAAAATCAAGGCCGACCAAATCCGGGAATCCGGCGCCAATGTTGTGATTACCCCCTGCCATAACTGCGTGGACCAACTTAACCAACTTAATCATACCTACAAACTCGGCGTGGAGGTGAAGTCACTGGCCGAGGTGGTGGCCGATGCCCTCATTCTGCCCACAACGGAAAAAGCGGACTAAAAATAATTATTTAGTGGCTGTATAATATTTTTTCAAAATGTTCGTTATACAAGCCGTATATCATTTAAAAGAAAAAATCGAAATATACCAAATGAAGAAAGTAACCCTCTTTACCCTTATTGTTCTGATGCTCACCTCGTCGGTATTTGCGCAGACTATTTCTGGAGACCCTCATGATTATTTAGGACGACTGAATGCTATAACCACGGCAGTGCCATTCTTGTTGATTGCCCCCGATTCTCGAGGAGGAGCCATGGGTGATGTGGGCGCCGCCACCTCCGCGGATGTCAACTCCCAATCCTATAATCCCGCAAAATATGTCTTCAACGACAACACTTTTGGTGTGTCGCTCTCCTATAGCCCCTGGCTCCACAAATTGGTGTCAGATATCAACCTGGCGTACCTTTCCACTTATTGGAAAATGACCGACATGGATGCCATCGCGTTTTCTCTTCGTTATTTTTCATTAGGAGATGTGACCTTTACTGATGAACAAGGACATGAAATGGGCACCCAGAACCCCAATGAGTTCGCTATTGATTTCACCTACTCGCGTAAGTTGATAGATGAACTCTCCATAGCCATCACCCCGCGCTTTATCTATTCCAACCTGACCGCTGGACAGTTTGTGGGCGGTGTGGAAACCAAAGCCGGTCTGGCAGGTGCCGCCGACATTTCCCTCTTCTATGAACAACCCTTCAAGGCACGTAACTTTGAGGGCCAGACTTTGCGCGCTGGCTTGGCTATCACCAATATGGGCAATAAAATGTCGTACTCTTCCGGTACCCTCCGAAGAGATTTTCTGCCTACTAACCTCAAAATCGGTTTGGGATATGAGATGGATTTTGACGGCTACAACAAATTGGCCATCACCGGTGAAATCAATAAATTGTTGGTGCCCTCCAAACCTGTATATGCCACCGACTCTTCCGGACGGATTATTTACGATGAAGCCAACAACCCCGTGATTGCGGCTGGCAGAAATCCTGACGTGTCTGTGCCTATGGGTATGATACAGTCTTTCTACGATGCCCCCGGCGGCTTTATTGAAGAAATGACGGAAATCAACTTCGGCATCGGTTTGGAATACAGCTACCGCGACTTCTTCTTTGTAAGAACCGGTTATTTCAACGAGAACAAGAACAAGGGTAATCGCAAGTTCTTAACTATGGGTGTAGGTTTCAAATATAACATACTGAATATAGATGTGTCGTACCTCTTTGCTTTTCAGCAAATACACCCACTGGCCAACACCCTGCGATTTACGCTGTCATTAGATTTCGCCTCCTTCAACAAAGATGATATCAAGAACCAAGGGAAATTGAGATAGTATGCGTTTTCGTGTCGGACTTGGTTATGACTCACACCGATTTGCCCTCGACAGACCTCTCGTCATCGGGGGCATTCGTATTCCTTTTGACAAGGGCTTAGCCGCCCATTCTGATGGGGACGTCCTCATACATGCCATCTGTGATGCCCTGCTGGGAGCCGCTGCACTGAAGGACATAGGCACCCATTTTCCGGATAATAGTGCGCAATACCAGAATATTGATAGTAAATTATTGTTGGAAAAGGTGGTCGCACTCCTTGTCGCGCAAGGGTGGCGAGTTAATAATATTGACTGTACGCTCATCTTGGAAGAACCCAAGATGAAGCCATACGTGGACACTATGACACAAACCCTGGCGCCCATTCTGCAAGTGGAGCCTGCCGATTTGTCCATCAAGGCCAAAACCAACGAGCAGATGGGCTATACAGGCCATAGGGAGGGTGTGGCAGCACTGGCTGTCGCCTCCATCATTCAAGAATAACCAAAACTTTCCAAAATGAACGAACAGACACTGCAAAATCCACTCTGTAGAGATTGGAACACGCCATATCATACGCCACCCTTCCAACAGATCAAGGTGGAGCATTATGAACCCGCTTTTGAGGAGGCGCTCCGACAAGCCAAGGAGGACATTTACCGCATCCGGGCCTGCAAAGCCCCTGCCACTTTCCAAAACACCATTGTGGCACTGGAACGGGCTGGTCTGCTGCTGAACAGAGTTTCTAACATCTTCTTCAATATTCTGGAATGCGATGGCACGCCTGATATGCATAACATTGCCGACAAGGTGCAACCGGCGCTCACCGAGTTTTCTAATAGCATCAACCTTGACCCAGTGCTTTTCCAGCGAGTAAAAGCCGTATATGACAATGAGTTGTCATCATTAAACCCTGTGGACAGGAAACTGTTACAGGAGACTTACGACCAGTTTGTGCGCCATGGAGCCAACTTGAACAGTGCCGACAAAGAGCGTTTCAATGCGTTAAGTGTCAAGTTGCAGAATCTCACGCTGGTCTTTGGCCATCATGTATTGGATGCCACTAACGCCTATACCATCCATCTTCCCGACGCGAGTCGCTTGGCAGGGCTTCCCGAGTCGGCACTTGCTTTGGCCGCTCACAAAGCCTCTGCCCAAGGGTTGGAGGGCTATCTTTTTGACCTGTCGGCCCCCTGTGTAAATGCCATTCTTAAGTATGCAGACGACCGTGGCCTGCGCGAGGAGATGTACCGAAACTCCTCCAGCAAGGCTTTTGGTGGTGAATTTGACAATTGCGACACCATCCGTGAGATTGTTGCCTGCCGTCATGAGATAGCCTGTTTGCTGGGCTACCCTAACTATGCAACGTATGCGCTGCACGACCGGATGGCCAAGACGCCCGAAAGGGTGTACCAACTGTTGGACGAGTTGAAGAACTATGCCTTGCCAGCAGGAAAGCGCGAGATTGCCGTCTTGAACGACTTTGCCCATAAACTGGGATTTGAAGGTGTACTGCAGCGCTGGGATTACGCCTATTATGCCGAGAAACAACAACAATCGCTTTACAAGCTGAGCACTGAAGACCTGAAACCCTACTTTGAGCTGAACAGTGTCATCAAAGGTGTGCTAGGCCTGGCTGAGCATCTGTATGGACTTCGTTTTGTTTTGAATGAAGAAATTGACAAGTACCATCCTGACGTAAAGGTGTTTGAGGTGTATGACGGCAATCGCTTTATGGCGGTGCTATACATGGATTTTCACCCTCGTGCCACCAAGCGAGGGGGTGCATGGATGACTGACTTTCGGGAGCAACACACCGATGCCGACGGGAACGATGTGCGCCCATTGGTCAGCATAGTGATGAACTTCACCCCGCCTACGGAGAAGACACCCTCCCTGTTGACCTTCGGAGAGGTGACCACCCTCATGCACGAATTTGGCCATGCGCTGAACAGTATCCTGTCGGAGGTGCCCTATGCCTCTCTGTCAGGTACCAACTCCCCACGGGATTTTGTGGAGTTGCCATCCCAGCTGAATGAGAACTGGGCAGTGGAGCCAGCCTTTCTCCAGACCTTTGCCCGGCATTATCAAACCGGCAAGCTGATTCCCGAGGAATATATAGAGCAATTGCGCAAAATGCGGCAATTCATGGCTGGCTATGCCTGCACGCGCCAACTCTCGTTTGGTTATTTGGATATGATGTGGCATACCACCCCGCCCGAACAATTGGCAGATGTGTACGCTATGGAGCGTTGCGTATTCGACACCGTTGAACTATTTCCCATAGTCCCAGGCACATGCATGAGCACCTCCTTTACGCACCTCTTTGCAGGAGGCTATGCGGCTGGCTACTATGGATACAAGTGGGCCGAGATGCTTGAAGCAGACGCTTTTACCGCTTTCCAACAGGAAGGGGTCATGAACAAAGAAACCGCCCGACGCCTTCGCCAAACCATTCTCTCAAAAGGTGGATCACAACCCGCCATGGATATGTTTGTCAATTTCTTCGGGCGCGAGCCGAATATTGATGCACTACTGCAAAGAGAAGGGTTGAAATAGCCCCTTTTTTTGTATTTTTGCACGCTTAAAAATTTGATGTATGTTCAGTTTATATCTCAAAGAAATCAAGGCCTTTCTGAGCTCCATCATTGGGTATATCTTCATTGGGGTGTTCTTGATTGTCGCCGGCCTTTTCTTATGGGTGTTTCCCAATATCGACAATATCATGGAAGCAGGCATGGCCGACCTGCACGGACTCTTCAATTTGTCGCAGTTCCTGTTCATTTTCCTGGTTCCGGCCATCACGATGCGCTCCTTTGCCGAAGAACGCCGTACCGGCACAATGGATATCCTGCTCACCAAGCCCCTTTCCGACTGGCAAATCATAGGTGCCAAGTTTCTGGCCTGCCTTACACTGCTGGCCATCGCCCTGTTGCCTACCTTTGTCTATATGATTACCGTTTACCTTCTTGGAAATCCCGTAGGTAATATCGATATGGGCAGCACCTGGGGCTCCTATCTGGGACTTCTGTTCCTTGGTGCTACCTTCATATCTATAGGCTTGTTTGCCTCTTCCATTACCAATAACCAGATCGTCGCCTTTATCGTTGCGGCACTGCTCTGCTTTATTCTTTTCTTCGGGTTCGCCTTCATATACTCCTTTGAGTCGCTGGGAGCTGTAGGCTATTACATCAAAACCCTCGGCATTGAACATCACTATGCCTCCATCAGCAAAGGGGTGATCGACTCTCGGGATGTCATCTACTTCCTCAGCGTTACGTTCCTGTTTCTGTTTGCAACTGAAATTGTGCTCCTTCGTCGTAAATGGTAACCCAAAAATCAGACAATATGAAAAAGAATAATCGACAGAAAAGCGGCCAACAGTTCAAAAAAAATACTATTATTGGTCTGATCACAGCCCTGGTGGTGCTCTTAGTCATCAATATTCTATCCTCTTTCTTCTTCTTCCGCATAGACTTGACGAAAGACAAGCGGCATTCACTCTCTCCGGCTACCATAGAGATGCTGAAAGGATTGGAGGACAAAGTGTACATTCGGGTTTACTTAGAGGGAAAGGATCAGCCCGCCGATTATCAACTCTTCGCTAAGCAGGTAGAACAGATGCTGCAGGATTTTCGCAGTTATAACCAGAACGTATATTACGAATTTATTGACCCCCTGGATGGCAAAACCAACGAGGAGGTTAACAGCATCTTGGGCGACTTTGTGAAAAAGGGGTTGGAGCCTATCCCTATCAGTCGGGAGGACGCCAACGGCTATTCCACACATATGGTCATACCGGGTGCTATCATCAGCTATCGGAACCACGAATACCCTGCCAAGCTGGTGGTTGCCGACCCTTCCGGTAACAATTGGCTGCAGTACTCCACCGAGGAGCTCGAATACAACATAGTGGCACCTATCCGCCGATTGCTCAAGACCGAGAAACCTCGCGTGGCATTCTTGGATGGGCATGGCGAACTCGATTTTTTCAACACCTACTGGGCAGCGGCACAGTTGCAGCGCTTCTATAATGTGGACCGCATCACCCTGGACGGCAAAATCAATGCGCTGCGCGATATCCAATTGGCCGACTCTACCAGCCAGGAGTTGAAGTTGGGCGACAACAAATACGATGTGCTTGTGGTGGCCCAGCCCACAGAACCGTTCAAAGAGTACGACAAGTATATCATCGACCAGTTCATCATGCGCGGTGGCAAGGTGCTGTGGCTCATTGACAACACCACAGCCTCCCTGGATAGTCTGCAAAATACCCCTGAGTTTTTTGCCACTCCCCGTTCACTCTATATTAACGACCTCTTCTTTACCTACGGGGTACGCATTAACAGCAATTTGATACAAGACCTCAGCTGTTTGCCCATCCCCCAACAGGTCAGCATGATTGGCGACCAACCACAATATAAGTTCATGGCATTTCCATACGTGTTGGATATCGTCAACTTTAGCGACCATCCCATTGTGCGCAACATGAAGGAAATACGCGCAGAGTTCGCTGGCAGTATTGACCTGGTGGGTCGTGAGGACAACCTGACTAAAACGGTGCTGATGACTACCTCGGAGCGCACGAAGCTGACACCGACACCCTCCATCGTAACCTTGCGTGTGGGACTCACCCAGCCAAATCCCCAGGAATTTGCCTTCCGAAACCTGCCCGTTGCAGTGCTTGTAGAAGGTGAATTCAATTCCGCTTTCAAAGGTATCTTGCCGATAGAGTTCGACACCATCAAGCAACTTGACTATCGCGACAAAAGTGTCTATACCCGACAAATCTTCATCTCCGACGGAGACATCATCCGCAACCCCTTTGACCGCAAACGCAATCAGCCATATCCTACCGGCTATGATATCTATACCCGTACTATGTACGACAATGCCGATTTTATCTTCAGTTGCATCAACTACCTGTGCGCCGATGACGACCTGTTGCAACTCCGCGCCAAAAATTTTAAAATCGGATCCCTCAACCAAGAAAAAATCCGAAAAAACAAAACCCTCATATCAACAATCAATATAATATTACCCATTCTTTTGATTACTATCATGGGTTGTATTCTCATTTTTATTCGAAAATTCAAATTCAATAAGAAAAAGTAAAATAAACAATCTCTAAAAAAATGAAAAAAATAGTCTGCTTCTTTTTCAGTATGATTTTCTGTGCCTCTTTTGTAATGGCCCAGAACAATGATCTTTCCAAACCTTTAAATCCTGATCCGAAAGTGAAGATCGGGAAATTGGACAATGGACTGACCTATTATATCCGGCACAATGAGACTCCCAAGAACCACGTGGAGTTGCGCTTGGCGGTTAATGCTGGTTCCAATCAGGAGAATGAGAACCAACGCGGTCTGGCCCACTTTTGTGAGCACATGGCCTTCAATGGCATCGAAGGATTCCCCAAAAATACGATGGTGAGCACATTGCAGAGCCTGGGCGTGGTGTTTGGCGCCGACCTGAATGCCTACACCAGTTTCGATGAGACTGTTTATATGATTCCAATGCCGCTCAACAACCCTTCCAACCTGGAAACGGGTCTCAAGATGCTGAAAGGCTGGGCTTCCGGGGTGTTGTTCGACAACAAGGAGATAGATGCCGAGCGTGGCGTCATCACCGAGGAGTACCGCTTAGGTCTGGGCGCTGATGACCGTATGCGCAAGGTGTACTGGCCAGTGCTGATGAACGGTTCGCGCTATGCCGAGCGTATGCCCATTGGTCTCTTGGATGTGATTCAGAATTTCGACTATCAAGTGATCAAAGATTTTTACCATGATTGGTATCGTCCAGATTTGGAGGCTATTGTCGTAGTGGGTGATGTAGATGTGGACGTGGTGGAAAAGAAGATCAAGGATCTTTTCGGAACTATCCAGCCGCGTACTAACCCTCGCGTGAAAGAGCATTACCCCATTGCCAAGACCAAGGAGCCGATGGTTGCTATTGCCACCGACAAGGAAGCCGGCGGCAACCAGGTGATGATGGTGCGCAAAATGCCCCACTTTGTTATCAAGACTATCGGCGACTTCCGCAAGCAACTCGTCATCGACCTCTTCAACAGCATGTATGAGTCCCGCTATGAAGAGATGGCCCAAGACCCAAAATGCCCGTTTATTGGTGGGGCTGCCGGCTATTTCAACTTCGTTGGCGAAACCGACATGTATGGCGCGCAGGCTGTCAGCAAAGACAACCGCATCATTGAAACGCTGGAAAGCCTTATGCGGGAAGATTACCGCGTGCTCAAACATGGTTTTCTCCAAACGGAATTGGACCGTGCTAAAGACGCTCTCTTAGAAGACTATGAGCGTGCCGCTAATGAGGCTGACAAAACCGAGTCGAGCCACCTGGTGAACGAGTACGTCAGCAACTTCCTGCACAATGACCCCATCCCCGGTGCCAAGAGAGAAAACACCTATGCCAAGAAATATATGGAGAGCATCACCCTTGAGGAGGTAAATGCGCTGGCCAAAGAGTGGATTACGGAGGATAATATCACCGTCATCATCACAGCCCCTGAAAAAGAGGGCGTGACCGTTCCTACCAAAGAACAAGTGCTCAACGTCATCAACAATAAGACTTTGGCCAATGTGGATCCCTATGTGGATAACTACAAGGATCAGGAGATTTTGGACAAGAGCACACTGACTCCGGGCAAAATTGTGAAAACTGAGAAAATCGAGTCCATTGACGCAACCCACTTGACTCTCTCCAACGGTATCCAGGTGTACTTGAAGAAGACGAATTTCAAAAACGATGAAATCCTTTTCAGCGCATTCAGCTTCGGAGGCAAATCCCTCTATCCGGTTTCTGACCTTGCCTCCGCAGACTTTGCTGCTGACATCATCGACCGCGGCGGTATTGGCGAACTGGATTACAATACCTTGATGACCAAGATGAAGAGCAAAAAGGCCGGTGTTTCGCCCAGCATTTCTGCTATCAGCGAAAATTTCTCCGGATCCACCAGTCCCAAAGACATTGAGTTCTTCTTCCAATATTTGCATGCCTTCTTCACCAATCCTCGTGTTGACGAAAATGCCATGGAGTTGGTCATGAACGAGACCAAGGAAATGATGAAGATGCTCAATGCCAATGCTATGTATCACTTCTTTGGCAAGTTCATAGGTGCAGCCATGCCAGACCCTTATATGTCGAACCAGCTGACCTACACGGACGAATACCTTGAGAAGGTTTCTTTCGAACGTGCCGTGCAGATCTACAAGGAACGCTTTGCCAATCCAGCCGACTTCACCTTCATCTTTGTAGGAAACTATGACGAGAACGTCATGAACGATATGATCAACCTCTATTTGGGTTCACTCAAGACTACACCCGTTCGCGAGCAGTTCAAGGATGTGTTTGTCAAACCACAAGACGGCATCGTGAATGTGAACGAGTACTTCGGCACCGAGAACCAATCCTGGTTGGGTCTTGCTTTCCGCACCCCATTTGAATACAATGACAAGAACAACATGATTGTGACCGAAATTGGCGATGCTTTAGACATTGAATTCATAGAGGTGGTCAGAGAAAAGATGGGCAATGTGTATTCTCCTATGTGCCAAGTAGGTGCCTCCAAGTATCCCTCTCCTGAAATGACCACTATGATTATGCTGGGTTGTGCTTCAGAAAATGTGGAGAAACTGAATGATGCCTGCTTCAAGATTCTCAAGAACTTTGCCGCTAAGGGGCCGAGCAAAAAGACACTGGCTAAGGTAAAACAACAATTAATAAGCACTCGCGAGAAAAATATCCAAACCAACAACTTCTGGTTGAGTTATATCTCCAGCAAATTGGTGAACCAAGGTGACTTCAACGCTGTGAACGAGTATGCCGATTTGGTAAATTCCATCACTACCAAGGACATGGTTAATTTCATGAAGAAATACTTCAACTTTGACAATTACACTCGTGTGAATCTGTATCCCACTACCATGAAATAAAAAATTGTTGAATAAAGCATCTAACAACCAAGAAAAGCTAAAGCATATGACAGACTACGAATTGAAATATAAGATTGCGGACATGAGTTTGGCGGAATGGGGCCGGAAGGATATAGAGGTTTCTCAGAAGGAGATGCCAGGATTGTTGGCCATTCGCGAGAAGTATGGCGACAGCAAGCCCTTGCAGGGAGTGCGCATCATGGGTTCCTTGCACATGACCATTCAGACGGCCGTGCTCATAGAAACCTTGGTGCACTTAGGCGCGCAGGTTCGCTGGTGCAGTTGCAATATATTCTCCACGCAAGACCATGCCGCCGCGGCCATTGCCGCCGTGGGCGTGCCTGTCTTTGCTTGGAAGGGCGAATCGCTGGAGGAGTATTGGTGGTGCACCAACCAAGCACTCTCTTTTCCAGGCGGCAAAGGCCCCCAACTCATCGTGGACGACGGCGGCGATGCTACACTGCTGATACACACAGGCTACGCCGCAGAAAATAACCCCGCCATTCTGGACGCCACCCCTGAAGCACACGAACAAGCTGTTATATTCCAAACACTGAAGGAAATACTGAAAGAGGACCCCCACCGTTGGCACAACATGGTGAAAGAAATCAAAGGCGTTTCTGAAGAGACCACCACAGGTGTGCACCGCCTCTATCAAATGATGGAAAAGGGCGAACTCCTCTTCCCAGCTATCAATGTCAACGACTCGGTCACGAAATCCAAATTTGATAATAAGTACGGTTGCCGAGAGTCTTTGGCGGATGGTATCAAGCGCGCCACAGATGTCATGATTGCCGGCAAGGTGGTGGTGGTATGCGGTTATGGCGATGTGGGCAAAGGCTGTGCCCAGTCTATGCGCTCGTATGGCGCCCGCGTCATCGTCACCGAAATAGATCCTATCTGCGCCTTGCAAGCCGCCATGGAAGGCTTTGAAGTGAAAACCGTGGATGATGCCCTGGCTGAAGGTAATATTTATGTGACCACCACGGGCAACTGCGATGTCATCACCGTGGACCACCTCAACAAGATGAAAGACCAGTCTATTGTGTGCAATATCGGTCACTTCGACAACGAAATACAAGTCTCCGCTTTCGAAAAGCAAGCCTGTATAACTAAACGCAATATCAAGCCACAGGTAGATGAATACATATTCCCCGACGGGCACTCGTTGTTCATCTTGGCAGAAGGCAGACTGGTCAATCTGGGATGTGCCACTGGACACCCATCGTTTGTCATGAGCAACTCCTTTACCAACCAAACCATGGCACAAATAGACCTCTGGCAGAATGATTACAAAGTAGGCGTTTATAATCTGCCTAAAAAACTGGATGAGGAGGTGGCACGACTGCACTTAGCCAAGATCGGTGTAAAGCTTACCACACTTACCCAAAAGCAAGCCGATTATATCGGGGTTCCCGTAGAGGGGCCATACAAATCGGATTTGTATCGCTACTAATATGAATTAATAGAGAGGGAGGCTGAAAGTCTTCCTCTCTGTTGTTAAAGAGTTGATCACTGAAGGTGCAACCGCTAATAGCCAACGATTTTCAGCCACCAAAAACGCAATCCAAAAATCCCTTGGGAAGACTTAGTTCATGCCAACGGTTATGATTCACATTTTTGTTGAAACACATATTCTTAATAGGAGAAAATATACTATCTTTGCACCATGGAAAAAGACAATACAATTATTCGGTTGATGACGATAGAGGATTATGCACCAGTCTATCGCCTATGGACGGAAACGGCAGGTATGGCCATCCGCAGTTATGACGATTCGAAAGAGGGAATTGCCAAGTTTTTGGTCAAGAACCCTTCCTCTAACTTTGTGGCTATCAGAAATGGTCAACTTATAGGCGTCATCCTTTGCGGCATTGACGGTCGCCGGGCTTATATTTACCATGCTGTTGTAGCACCGGCACACCGCCGTCAAGGAGTGGGTAAACGGCTGTTGGAAGCAGTCATGACCGTGGCAGAATCCGAAGGTATCCACAAAAGCGGTTTGCTCGTTATGCGCAACAACGAGTTGGGCAGGCAGTTCTGGGCCTCCCAAGGATGGGATGTGCGCAATGATGTTATCTACTATAGCTATAATAATGTACTTCAGTAACCCATGAGAAGGCACCTCGTCACATTAGGTATCCTTACGGTCTTGTTGCTTGTCGGTTGCGCCAAAGTGGTGGTGCCTACTGGTGGTCCCAAGGATATGGAGCCTCCTAAAATGCAGAAGGAGGACCCCCCAGCCCTTACCGTCAATTTCAAAGCTCCACAGATCAAGATTGCTTTCGACGAGTTCTTCACGCTGCAAAACCCGACAGAAAATGTGCTCATCTCTCCCCCGATGTCCACATCGCCCAAATATTCTATCAGCGGCAAAAACCTGATCATCAAATTTACTGACACCCTGCAGCCTAACACCACCTATAATATGGTGTTTTCTGACTGTATTCGGGATTACAATGAGGGTAACCCCATACCATATTATCATTATAGCTTTTCCACAGGACCTGTCATTGACTCCTGCACTATCAAGGGCAGCGTGCGCGACGCCCTGACCCTGGATGCCTGCAAGGATTACTTTGTGATGCTCTATAAAAAGGATGTCGACTCGTTGCCTCTGACTACATTGCCCGACTATATAACCAAGTCCCAGTCCAATGGCAATTTCAATCTTGACAATATTGCCCCGGGTTTTTACAAGATTTTTGCGCTGAAAGATATCAATGCCAATCTGCTTTATGATCTTCCCAATGAGCGAGTGGCCTTCTCGGATGGACTTGTGGAGGCTGCTGTGATAGTGTCCCCAAAGGATTCCACGAGGCAGGTTGACATTCAAGAGGTGCAGTTGCTTAGTTTTGAGCAGGCTCCCGAAAACCCGCAGTTGGCGCATGTGGAGAACCCCGCCGCAGGTGTCTTCATTTTGCCCTATATGAAGCCTGTCAGCGAATTCTCAGCAGAGGCTTTGGGACAAAACATTCCCTACTTCGAGCGTTTCAACGAGTCACGCGACACCATCTTCTGGTATATGAAAGAGGCGATAGCTGATACCTTGTCTTATCGCCTCCATGCCGATGGCCACACCGACACACTTACAATAACACCCTACAAGGAGGTAAAACTCAATGGGCGAGGTAGTAGCCGCAACGAACGCAAGTCGGTTTTGAACGTGACTGCTCGCAACCAGGGACACCGTTTCAAGCCGCTCTCTCTGGCATTTTCCTATCCCATTCGCCCCGCCGACTCCATTGCTGCCACCTTTATATCGCGAAAAGATACCCAAACAGTGTATGTTTCCGTACCCGACTCGTTTGTTATGCAGCTGCCCATTCCCTTCTCTTACAGTGATAAACAGAGCTATACCTTAATAATCCCCGATTCGGTGTTCTGGGGATATAACAACTTGACCAATGATTCTATTCGGCTCAATTTCGAAACACGCTCGCTGAAAGACTATGGCAACCTGACCATGGAATATGTATGCCCCGAAACGGGTGGCAACTTTATTGCACAATTATGGAAAGACAAAACGCTGATACAGCAAGACATGTTTACAAATACCTGTAAAATTCCTTACTTGTATCTTGACCCTGGCAATTATAGGATCAAGGTTATTGAAGACCTTAATGGCAATGGGCATTGGGATCCAGGTAATTATAGCCTACACCTCCAACCCGAGCGGGTCTTTTTCTTTCACACTGACGTCACCATCCGCGCCTATTGGGATAGTGAAGAGCAGTTTAGGATCGGCGAGATTAGAGATGGAGGGGATATGAGAAGATAATAATGAACAAGAAGATGTTCCTTTTTTCTGTCCGCATCAGATATTTTTGTACTTTTGCACGCTCACTTGAGACCACAAGTCTTGCGTGACAAATAAGACATATTTATTAACCTAATCCAAAAGTAGCACTAATGGAGAAGAGAATTGGCACTATAACGGTGTTCATACGCGACCGCGCGGTGGCACAGCATATCAACAGCATTATTTCCCAACATGCCGACATTATTGTGGCGCGGCAAGGTTTGCCTTTTCGCAACAGTGGTATCTCAGTCATCTCCCTGATTGTGGAAGGCGACATTGACAGTCTGAACACCCTCTCTGGAAAATTAGGGAAAATTCCAGAAGTGGAGGTAAAGGTGGTCGTAATCAAACAGAAATAAACTAAAAAACACTTAAAATCATAAAATCATGCAGTTCAATCCTGAAAAATGTAGAATCCCTGATGAAATTGGGAAACCCTTTATCGATGAAGAAGAGATATGGGATTATATAAACAAAACCCAAAGTACCCCGGAGCGGGTTAGGGATATTATTCAGAAATCGCTGGATAAAAACCGCCTAACACTGGAGGAGACCGCCGTGTTGGTGAACACCACCGATTCTACCCTGGTTGAGGAGATCAAAGAGGGAGCCCGCGAACTTAAACGCCGCATCTATGGCAATCGTATTGTCTTGTTTGCCCCGCTGTATGTGGGCAACTATTGTATTAATAATTGCAAATATTGCGGATTCCGATCCTCCAACAAGGAACAAGTGCGCACCACGCTGACCGATGAGGAACTGGTGCACAATGTGGAGGCGCTGGAAGAAGACGGCCAAAAGCGACTGATACTCGTCTATGGCGAATCCCCGAAATACTCGCCTGAATATATTGCCCATACCGTGAAGTTGACCTATGCCACCAAGAAAAACAATGGTTCTATTCGCCGTGTCAACATCAACGCCGCACCTTTGGATGTGGAGGGATTCCGCACGGTTAAGGAGGCAGGCATCGGCACGTACCAGATCTTTCAGGAGACCTATCACCGCGGGGCTTACGCTAAGTTTCATCCCGCCAACACCCGCAAGGGAGACTACGACTGGCGCCTTACCTCCATGGACCGCGCCCAGCAAGGCGGTATCGACGACAACGGACTCGGCATCCTCTTTGGCCTCTATGACTGGCGCTTCGAGGTGCTGGCCATGATCCGCCACACCAACCACCTTGAAGCCTGCTTCAATGTAGGACCCCACACCATCTCCTTTCCACGTATCAAAGATGCTTCGGGACTCGACATTGATCAGGAATATATGGTGGATGACGACACCTTCGAGAAGATTATAGCCATCTTCAGATTGGCAGTTCCCTACACCGGGATGATCCTCACCGCACGCGAAACCGCCGAATTCCGCGCCAAGGCCATCCAATATGGCATATCCCAAATAGACGGCGGCACCAACCTGCAGATCGGTGACTACAAATACCATCATGAGGAGACGGAAAAGAACAGTGATAAAGTGGAAGACCAAAACCTGCACCGCGAGCAATTCAAAATTGGTGATGACCGCACGCTGGGCGAAATCATTGATGAACTCCTTGAGGACAACTATATTCCCAGTTTCTGCACCGCCTGTTACCGATTGGGCCGTACAGGTGAACATTTTATGGAGTTTAGTGTGCCCGGTTTCATCAAACGCTATTGCACCCCCAACGCTATCCTGACCTTGAGCGAATACTTAGTGGACTATGCGACCCCGGAAGTGGCTGCCAAAGGATGGAAGGTTATAGAAAACAATCTCGAGAATGTGGACGACAAGTTCCGCGAGGAACTGCTTAAACGCATTGCGCGTGTGAAAGCCGGTGAACGAGACCTTTATTTCTAACAATTTTATTTTTAATTTGTTATAAAAATCGTGGCAGTTTGTAACAAAATTATTTGGTTGTCGTATAAATGAAAGTTTTTTTATAATTTTGCAGTCTTAATATTTGTATTAATGGGTCTGTTTTCATTTTTCACTAAAGAAATCGCTATCGATTTGGGCACAGCCAACACGGTTATCTTGCATAACAACCAAGTGGTGGTAGATGAGCCCTCTATCATAGCTATCGACACGAAGACCAATTCGGTGAAAGCGGTCGGGAAGAAAGCCATGTACATGGAAGGCCGCTGCCCCAAAGGTATCATCACCATTCGTCCCCTTCGTGACGGTGTCATAGCCGATTTCCAAGCCACGGAGATGATGCTTCGTGAGTTCATAAAGATGACAGGGACAAAAGGTTATCTGTTTCCTCCATCCTTGAAGATGGTTATCTGTATTCCTTCCGGTATTACTGAGGTAGAGGAACGCGCTGTTCGCGATTCTGCCGAGCAGGCAGGCGCCAAGGAGGTCCGTATGATTCACGAACCTATGGCTGCAGCTATCGGTATTGGCTTGGATGTGCTGGATGCCAACGGTAATATGATTATTGATATTGGCGGTGGTACCAGCGAGATTGCCGTCATCGCCTTGGGTGGTATTACCACGAGTACCTCTGTGAAGGTGGCTGGTGACAAGTTCAACAACGATATTATCGCCTATATGCGTCGTAACCACAATATCGAAATCGGCTTGGCCACAGCTGAGCAAATCAAGATTAATGTGGGTGCTGCCATGGACACGCTTGACAATCCCCCACCAGACTATGAGGTGACAGGCCGAAGCCTCGCCAAAGGAGTACCTATCTCCGTGACAGTCAACTACCGCGAGATCGCCCAAGCCCTGGATGTCTCCATCGGCATGATCGAAACCGCCGTAAGCTCCGCATTGGAGCAAACCCCGCCTGAGTTGTCATCCGATATCTACAAAACCGGTATCTACATGGCTGGCGGTGGCTCCCTGCTGAGAGGCCTTGACAAGCGACTCGCCGACAAAACAGGCCTGAAAGTGCATGTGGCCGACGACCCATTGCTCGCCGTGGCCCGCGGTACTGCTATCGCACTTAAGAACTTCGACAAGTTCCCATTCCTTATGAAGTAATGCTTTTTCCAATATCTAAGCCGGTATGTAATGCCGGCTTTTTTTATGCGATATTTTTTTCATTTTGATGGAATGATTAATAGAAAAATTGTATTTTTGTCATGATTTTTAAATCAGTCTTTCTTATTCTCGAAAAATAAATAATTAAGTATCAATATTAAAAAATTAACACTATGAAAAATATTCTTGTCGGTATCGACTTTTCTAACAGTTCAATGACCGCTATGCGCCATGCTGTGGCTTTGGCACTCAAGTCTGACTCTACTCTGCATTTAGTATGGGTTAAGACCCCAGGAGCCATGAAAAATATTGAGGAAAATGAACATTATTTGGGCGATATTCAGCAAAAGTTGAACGAGTGGGTGGAATTGTGTAAAAAAGAATCCCCAAACACCCCTGTTAACAGCATTATTTTGGAAGGAAAGGTACACCTTGCCATCACAGAGTATGCCAGCAACCTGCCTGAATCCATTATCGTTATGGGTGCACACGGCACTTCCGGTTTTGAAGAGGGCTACATCGGAAACAATGCCTACCGACTGATAAACGGAGCCACGGTTCCCGTGCTTATCATGCGTGAGAATATCCAGATTAATCGCGACTTGCATAAGATTTTTGTGCCTATTGATACCAGTTTTGAGACATTGCAGAAGATAAAACACGCCATTGATCTTGCCAAGATGTTTGCTGCACAGATTTTCCTATTCGGTGTTAACTATCCGAACAATGCTGAGGTGCGTCACATTATAAACGTACAGTTGCGTCATGCCGCCGATATGTGCGACGAGGCTAATGTGCGTTATGTGGTGGAGGCTATGAATATTAATCATAACGATGTGTGCAACACCATTTTGCAAAGTGCCTCCGATTATGATTCCAACATTATCGTCATTATGCGTGAGGAGAATGAGACTGACTTCACGGCTTCTCGCAATATGCGTCAAATCTTGAGTACGTGTGCAATGCCGTTGTACATCATACCTAATGTCAACGCCTATTCGGTGAGCAGATGATGCCCGAAAGAAAGCGCTTGCTGCAACCCGGCAACATGTTGAACCCCACTCCGGTGGTGATGGTGTCGTGTGGCTCTACTGTGGACGAGTACAACATTATCACCATTGCGTGGACAGGAACGCTTTGCTCCGATCCGCCCCTTTGCTATATCGCCGTACGTCCGTCGCGGCACTCATACGACATTATCAAGCGTACAGGCGAGTTCGTCATCAACTTGGTGTCGCATGAACTGGCCCCCATAGCCGACTGGTGTGGCGTACGCTCGGGAAAGCAGTACCATAAGTTCCTCGAAACGAATCTTACCCCCGTACATGGCAGCAAAGTGGTTGCTCCCATCATCGCCGAGTCGCCAGTCAACATCGAGTGTAGCGTGCGCAATGTCGTGCCCCTCGGCGCCCACGACCTCTTCATCGGTGAAGTAGTGGCCGTGCAAGCTCACGAGTCACTCTTCAATCCAAAGACCGATGCGCTGGAACTGCAACGTGCCCAACTGGTAAGCTATTCTCATGGACATTACTACGAACTGGGCAGGATCATTGGAAAATTCGGATTTTCAGTAGAAAAGAAAACAAACAAATGCAAATCAAAGAAATAATCACCCATCTGGAACGCAGATTTCCACTTTCTTTACAGGAAGACTTTGACAACTGCGGTGTGCAGTGCGGCGATGTGTGCCAAGAAGCCACCGGCGTGATGGTGTGCTTTGAGATGTCACTTTCCATTATAGAAGAGGCAGTGAGCCAAGGTGCCAATCTGGTAATCTCCCATCATCCTATGATGCTTAAAAGAGGTATTCAGAAGATAGTCCCTACTGACAGAGTGGGGGAGATAATATGCAAAGCATTGGAACACAAAGTGGTACTCTATGCTATGCATACTAATATTGACAGTGCTGAGGGCGGTGGCAACGACGCCTTTGCCCAAAGGATCGGCCTGCAACATTGCGAGGTGCTGGTTCCCCGCGCGGGGCATCTGCGCAAAGTGGTGGTCTTTGTGCCTACCTCCGACGCCTCGCGCATGCAAGATGCCCTCTCGGAGATAGGTTGCGGCAACTTGGGTCAGTACGACCGTTGTGCCTATTCTATGACGGGTACCGGTACGTTCCGTCCATTAGAGGGCGCAACACCCTTTATCGGACAGCCACTAACCCAAGAAGAAGTGGAAGAAACCCGCATGGAAATGGTTTTTCCTGCCTCTTTGCAGCGTAAAGTCATCACTACCATCTATCAGCATCATCCCTACGAGGAGCCTGCTTTCGATATTCTTCGTCTGGAAAACGCCTCCCGCACCGAAGGCCTTGGGCGTATTGGAATACTCCCCGATCCTATGCCATTGCCCGTCTTTCTCACTTATGTGAAAGACAAAATGCAACTTTCTCATCTTCGTTACTATGGAGATGAAGGAAAAATGGTCCGCAAAGTGGCTGTTTGCGGTGGAGGAGGTGCCTCCTTTATCGAAGTCGCCATGGCCGCCGGCGCCGATGCTTACGTGACAGGCGATGTGAAATACCATGACTTCTTCAAGGCTTATCCCAACATGTGCGTGGTAGACATTGGCCACTATGAAGGCGAGGTCTTTATAAAAGAAATAATTTATAAGGAATTAAAAGAAAAATTTCCTACTTTTGCCGTTTCTATCGCTCAGAGCGAGAAATTGGAAATACACTATTTATAATACGTAGAATCAAATAATTATCAATATTATGGCTAAGAAAAAAACTACCGAAAAAGAGGAAGAAAAAGTGCAGGCCGTCACCACAGAGGCGCCCGTGAAAGAGGTGCGACAGATTGCTGACGAGGAGGTGACCGTTGAAAAAACGGCTGACGGCGTGATTGAGGTCAAGAAGTTGGACACAGTCCAGAACAGCGCTGAAGAGCTTTCCATTGAACAAAAACTTCTCTCTTTGTATAATCTGCAACAAATTTGTTCAAAGATTGATGAAATCCGCATGATTCGCGGTGAACTGCCCGAAGAGATACGCGACAATGAAGACGAATGCGAAGGCAAGAAGACCCGTATTGCGAATCTGCAAGAGGAAATCAAGAATCTCAAGAGCAATATTGCGGGCGAAAATGCCAAGAAAGCAGATGCAGCAGCTTCCATCAAGAGATATGAAGAACAACAGAACAATGTGCGCAACAACCGTGAATATGAATCTTTAAGTAAAGAGATCGAATTTCAGAATCTGGAGATTCAAGTAGCTGACAAGCACATTGCCAAGTTTGAGGCGGAGATAGCCGAGAAAGAGACAAAGATTTCCGATACCCAAACCCGTCTTGAGGAGTTGGAAGAGGTGCTCAAGCAGAAGAAAGCCGAGTTGGAAGTGATTGTGGCTGATACAGAGAAGGAGGAGAAAGAGTTGATAGCCAAGGCTGAAGAACACAAAGAGAAAGTGGATGCCCGCTTGCTGACAGCCTTTGAGCGTATCCGCAAAAATGCGCATAATGGTTTGGCCATTGTGAAGATTGAGCGTGACGCTTGTGGCGGTTGTTTTAGTAAAATACCACCCCAACGCCAGCTGGACATTGCGCTGCATAAAAAGATCATTGTTTGCGAGGCATGCGGTCGTATCTTCATAGACGACAAGTTGGTGAAGAGTCAATATGAGCCTGAAATTATCACTGGCGCATAGTGTTAGTGATTAAGAGATAATGTAAAAAGGCATCCGTGAAAGGATGCCTTTTTTGTGGCTGACGTTGAGGGATAAAAGTCTTAGAATCGGCCACCGGCACCACCGCCGCCGAAGCCGCCACCCCCACCGAAGCCACCGAAGCCGCCAAAGCCGCCAAAATCCCCAAAGCTTCCCCCGCTGCTGGATCCGCTGCCCTTGCCCCAAACGGGACCGATGAAAGGCCCGCCGTAGCCATCGGAATGGTGGCTGTTGCCGTGTTCATTGTTGTTGAAATATTTCAGGGAGATATAGATGAAGAGCACTATCAGAATGGCGAAGCCAATTACGAAGATGATTTCTTCCAAGGTGACGGTATCTTCCATGAGTCGCTCGGCAGAAATTTCACCAGCGGCGACGGGCAGGAGATAGGTCAGTGCCGAGTCAATAGCCGCTGTGTAATGCTGTTGCGATAACTCAGGAATCATCTTTAGGTCTATGAGTCTTTTGGCGAAGATGTCGGTGATGACAGGTTCCAGGTCATAACCCACGGAGATGTACACATCTCCATCATGCGTTGTGCTGGGTTTTATGAGGATGACCACTCCGTTACGGTAATCTTTGGATCGCACGCCCCAACGTTCGCCAATTTCGTAGGCGAATTCCGCCGCGGTGTAGTTGCCCAAATCATTGACCAGCACCACGCATATCATATTGGAGGTGGAGTCGTTGAAGGCAACGAGTTGTCGTTCCAGACGGTTCACGTCTGCTGTCGGTAGCACTCCCGTGAAGTCATTGACTAATCGGGGAGGATCGGGCACAGGCGGAATCGCGTCTGCGCTTGGGCGCGCAACGAGCGTGATGGTGAAACACCAAAGCAACCAAAGAATTGTAAGGCGGCGCATCTCTTACGACCAATTAGAAGTCAAATTCCACTTTGGGAGAGTTCTCAGCACCAGAAGAAGCCTTGAAATAGCCTTTACTCTTGAAGTTACAAATGCCTGCAATAATGTTGTTTGGAAATTGGCGGATGTAAGAGTTGAATTGCTGCACCGTTTCGTTGTATTTGTTGCGTTCAGTGGCAATGCGGTTCTCAATGCCCTCCAACTGAGCTTGCAAGTCTCTGAAACCCTGTGTGGCCGTCAGTTCAGGGTATCTCTCTACAGAAACCAACAAGCGGCTGATGGCTGATCCGAGTTCGTCTTGTACAGCCTGGAACTTAGCGATGTTCTCCTCAGACAGGTCGTCGGTGTTCACGTTGACCGCTGTGGCCTTGGCACGTGCATTGATGACCGCCTCCAAGGTGCTTTTCTCAAAGTTGGCAGCACCCTGCACAGTGGCTACCAAGTTGGGGATAAGGTCCATACGGCGCTGATACACGTTTTCTACATTCGACCACGCCTGATTGCAAGTCTCCTCTTTCGACACCATGTTGTTGTATGGGCGGATGGTGAAAGGAAGCAATACGATGGCAATGACAGCCAGAATCAATAAGATTTTGATGGTTTTTTTCATAAGATATTTTTTTGAATTGTTTGTAAAATGCTTACACATGATCCAATGTTTTCTTGTACGAAAGCCTGGCAAATACGGCAGGTCTCTTGATAGGCATCGGGTTTTTCATCAAAGTAGTGAATCTTCTGCAACAGTTCGTCGGCATTTGAAATGGAGAACGCCCCATGGCGGTTTACCAGCGCCACCGCCTCATTGAATTTCTGATACTCAGGGCCGAAAAAAACAGGAGTGCCGTAAACGGCAGCCTCCAAGGTGTTGTGAAGTCCGGTCTTGAAACCCCCGCCCACATAGCATATCCGCCCATAGCGGTACAGCTTCTTTAGGAGACCGATAGTGTCGATTATCAAGACTCTGCTGTTTGAAAGTTCTTGTTCATCGCCTTTCGACAAGCAGGTGCATGGGAAAGATGCAAATGCCTTTAAAAGGTCGGCACTCCGCGAGATTTCGTGCGGGGCGACCACCATTTTGTATTGAGGAAGAGCCTCCAGAACTTGTGCGAGCACCTGCTCGTCGGGAGCCCAAGTGCTGCCAGCCACTATGATTGGTGCCCCTTGCTGGAACGATTCCATAAAGGGTATCGTATCAGACTGCTTGGCGATATCATAGACACGGTCGAAGCGGGTGTCACCGCAAATCTCAACCTGTGTGATGCCAATACTTTCCAATAGCGCCTTGGATTCTGCATTCTGCACAAAGAAAAAGGAGGCTTTTTGCAATTGCAGTCCAAACCATCGGCCTGTTTTTTTGAAAAAATATTGACTGGGGCGGAAGATGGCACTGATGTAGTAAAAGGGAATGCCCTGGCGGTTTAGTTCAAACATATAGTTGAACCAAAACTCATATTTAACAAAGATGGCAATCTGAGGCCGCACCGCATTCATGAATTGTTTCACCTTTCGTGGGAGGTCGATGGGCAAGTAGAAGATATAGTCGGGCAGCGGGTCGCTTTTGCTGACCTCATAGCCTGATGGCGAGAAGAAGGTGAGCAACACTTGGGTATGCGGCGACACGCATTTGATTTGCTCGATGACCGGTTTGGCCTGTTCATACTCACCCAGAGAAGCGCAGTGCACCCATACCGGGCGTTGGGTGCCGTCAAAGGTGTTGCCAAGTTGTTCAAAAAGCCCCTTTCTCCCGCGCATCCACAACTTGGCCTTGCTGTTGAAAAGCGAGGCCACGGCAATGCCGCAACGGTAGAAGAAAATGCCGATGGTATATAGTAGCCGCATGAATGTTCAAGCTATCGGTAATAGAAAGTGGTGACGGATTTTTTCTCATAAAGAGGAATGTTCCAGCCAAAGCGTAAACCTATCAAGCCACTGAAGGTGTTCTTCATGTTGTCGGTTGGGCCTTCGTTGAAGATGTAGTTCCTTGCGGGCTTCGACCAGATTTCGTAGAATTCAATGCCAGCATAGAAACTGAGCACTCGGTTTTTCTGGATGTATAGGTAACCTATGAACTGGTTCATTGCAAAGCCGGCCGACAGATGGTCGTAACCCTTCTTATAGTCGCCATCCAACTGCGGAATCTGATGGTCGTAATCGTTAATGCGGATGAAGTGGCCGAAATAGCCCATGTTATGCTTGATCCAGATGCCGGAGTTTTTCCATCTGTCCACGGGAATCACCTTGCCCACTCCAAGGCCAAAGAACCAATAGCGGCCCTCCAGGGAGAGACCATTTGCCTTAAAGCCGTTTCCATCGTAAATGATGTTGTTTTGGTAAAGATCGCCCAAAAAGGCAAAGGTGGTGTCGCGTAGTTTGGCCCCGAACATGTAATTAGCCGCAAAGTCAATTGTCCAGTTCGACTTGGTTTTGAGGGTCAGGTCAACCCCGACCGACAAGTTGGGCTTGAACCATTCGTGCAGGGTGCCCACCGGGAGCTGTCCCCCGATGTTGACGCCTGCCCAAAGCATGGTGGCGGCAGTGTCCACATACTTTTTGTCCTTGAAATCAGTTCTATAATAAGGTTGTCCCAACAGGAGACATGGGGAAAGTGCCAGTATGACCAACCATAACACAAGTATTCTATTCATCAGAGTATTACCCATGGATATAATATAGATAAATATAGTCTGCAAAGATAATTAAATTTTAAACATGAGGACAACAAAAAAATGTGTATTTTTGCCACTTGAAAACGTGGACGGATTTGTCATGATTGCAACCACAAAAAAAAATGCTAAACCATACAGATTCAGCCTCAGTTTTCATTGTGTATTTTTTAAGTGTTAACCTATAAACAAGTTAATTATGAGCTATCTATTCACATCTGAATCAGTATCTGAGGGACACCCTGACAAATTGTGTGATCAAATTTCAGACGCTTTACTGGACGCCTTTTTGAAGCAGGATCCAGATTCTAAAGTGGCTTGCGAAACTTTGTCAACCACCGGGCTGGTAGTATGTGCCGGTGAAGTGAAAACCGAAGCCTATGTTTCCATTGACGATGTGGTGCGCGGCGTCATCAAGGAGGTGGGTTACGACAAGAGCGATTATCAGTTCGACTACAAATCGTGTAGTGTGCTGTCGGCCATTCACAGTCAGTCGATCGACATTAACCAGGGTGTGGAGCGCCAGAACGCCAAGGAGCAAGGAGCCGGCGACCAAGGCATCATGTTTGGTTATGCGTGTAACGAGATGGATAACTATATGCCACTGTCCATTGAATTGGCTCAACGTCTGGTGCAGGACCTGGCCTACATTCGCAAAAAGACCCACGACATGCCCTACCTGCGTCCCGATTCCAAATCGCAGGTTACAGTGCAATATTCCGACAACCATATACCGGAACGCATTGATACCATTGTGATTTCCACACAGCATGATGCCAGCTATGGCGACAAGAAACTAACTTCCGCCGATATTGAAAAAGACATCCGCAAATATCTCATTCCCAGAGTGGTGGCCGATTGTCCGGAATATGTACGCAAGCTGTTTAAAGATGACTACAAGTTGTACGTCAACCCGACGGGATCGTTTGTGGTGGGCGGACCACATGGTGATACAGGACTTACGGGTCGTAAGATCATTGTGGACACCTACGGCGGTCGCGGTGCCCATGGTGGCGGCGCCTTCTCGGGCAAGGATCCTTCCAAGGTAGACCGTTCTGCTGCCTATGCCGCCCGCCATATTGCCAAAAATATGGTGGCTGCTGGCATTTGCGACCAAGTGCTGGTACAACTTAGCTATGCCATTGGCCGTGCCGAACCCGTGGGCTTGTATATTAACACCTATGGTACAGCCAAGGTGCCCATGAACGACGGAGAGATTGCCCAAGTTGTCGGCAAACATTTCGACCTGACACCCTATGCCATCATTGAGCGTTACCAACTGAAAAACCCCATTTACCAGCCAACTGCCACTTATGGACATTTTGGCAGAGAACCCTATACACGCACTATTGACGGTCGCGAGGTTACTTTCTTCTCTTGGGAGAAACTGGATTGTATCGACTTCCTGAAAAAGACCTTTGGTTTATGAGCATAGCCTATGTGTTTCCCGGCCAGGGGTCTCAGTTTCCCGGCATGGGTCTGGAATTGTGCAAGCGCTATCCCCTGGCAAAAAGGCTTTTTGACCAGGCGGACGAGGTTTTGGGTTTCCCCCTTTCCGAAAGCATGTTTCATGGGAGCGATGAGGACCTTGTGGCCACCCGTGTTACACAGCCAGCGCTCTTCTTGTATGCCTATGCCGCATACCAATGTATGGCTGAACTGCCGCCTGCAATGGTGGCCGGACACTCCTTGGGCGAGTTTACCGCCTTGGCAGTGAGCGGCGCCGTGACTTTTGAAGAGGCCCTGCAGTTGGTGCTGCAACGAGCCGAAGCCATGTACCAGTGTTGCCTACAGTGCAGCTCCGGGATGCAGGCAGTGCTGAAATTCGATATTCAAAAGGTTGAGGAAATTTGCCAAGACATCACTGATGAGGTGGTGGTTGCCAACTATAACAGTCCCCAACAGGTGGTCATCTCAGGCACCATGGCAGGGTTGCAGTTGGCAATCGAACGGCTGAAGGCAGCCGGCGCCCGCTTCATCATCCCGCTGAAGGTGGGCGGTGCATTCCACTCCCCTCTGATGAAACCCGCCCAGCAATTGCTGGCTGATGCAATCCGAAAGACCTCCTTCCAACAGCCTGTTTGTCCTATATACCAAAACGTCACCGCCCAGCCCTCTCAGGACCCCGACACTATCCGTCATAACCTGCTCGACCAAATCGACCATCCTGTGCTGTGGACCCAAAGTGTCAGAAACATGATTCGTGACGGCGCCGACTTTTTTGTGGAAGTTGGCCCAGGTAATACCCTACAGAATCTCATAAAACGCACTGATACAAAGGTTATAACAAAAAGCATTTTCGATTTCAAGGTTTGATTTTTAATAAAAATAATTGATATTTCAAATAGTGAGAAGCGCATTTTTTGTGCGCTTTTTTTTATTTGTCTCATAATCAAAAAGAAAAATTATCAACTTCATTTTGTTGATATTATGTGATGGTTTCAAGACAAAGAATATCAACCAATTTTCTATTTTAGCAGTCAGGTAATTTTCGTCAGAAGAAAACGTTAGGAATCTCTGATTCAAGCCATTAACTACTGCAATACTTGTTTTAAATATACGTATTCTGAGACTAATGCCATCATTAGTGATATTAGTAACAATTTTTAAAGCTATTAATTAGTGTATGAGTAACGATTTATCTCTTTTTGGATTTGAAGAAAACGACATAATGGAAGAAGCTGCCTATTCCCAAGAGGAATCTAAGTCGGCCTTGGTGCAGCTGCGGCAGCAGAAGGTACAGCAGTCATTTCAGCAGGATACTTTGACCGAGGCGGTTGAGGCAGGGGAGCAGCCTGTTGCTGAAGAGAAGGAGCGTAAGATTTACACCAAACAAGAGATATTGGCGGATGTGGTGGCCTATTTTGGTGGTGACGAGCTGGCAGCGGGTGTGTGGATTGACAAGTATGCCTTGAAGGATAAGGAGGGCCGCTTGCTGGAGCGTACGCCTGAGGACATGCACCGTCGTATGGCGCGCGAGTTTGCCCGTATCGAAAATCGTTACATCCATCCAATGAGTGAAGAGGAGATTTTCCATCTGTTTGATCATTTCAAATATGTCATTCCTCAGGGAAGTCCGATGGCCGGTATCGGCAATAATGACCAGATTGTATCTTTGTCAAACTGTTTCGTCATCGGTAATGAGGGAGACTCTGACTCCTATGGTGGCATTATTCGCATGGATGAGGAGCAAGTGCAGCTGATGAAACGTCGCGGGGGCGTGGGGCACGACCTCTCCAATATTCGCCCTTCGGGCAGTCATGTGCAGAATTGTGCCTTGACCTCCACGGGGGTGGTGCCCTTCATGGAGCGCTATTCCAATTCCACCCGCGAGGTGGCACAAGACGGTCGCCGCGGTGCCCTCATGCTCTCTATCTCCATCAAACACCCTGATTCCGAAAAATTCATCGATGCCAAAATGACCGAAGGCAAGGTGACTGGTGCCAATGTTTCTGTCCGTATCGATGATGACTTCATGAAAGCTGTCCAAAACGGTACTCCCTACGTGCAGCAATATCCCATCGATGCCGAGAATCCTAAAGTGAGCAGCACAATAGACGCTTCAAAACTCTGGAACAAGATTATCCATAACGCTTGGAAGTCGGCAGAACCCGGCGTGCTTTTCTGGGACACCATCCGCCGCGAGTCTGTGCCCGACTGCTATGCTGACGAGGGATTCAAGACTACTTCCACCAACCCATGTGGCGAGATACCCCTCTGCCCGTATGATAGCTGCCGTCTCATTGCCCTTAACCTATACAGCTATGTGGAGGAACCCTTTACCGAGAAGGCTTACTTCAATATGCCTCTTTTCAAGCAGCATGTGCAGTATGCCCAACGTTTGATGGACGACATCATAGACCTTGAGTTGGAAAAAATAGACCGGATTCTGGCAAAGATAGAGAGCGATCCCGAGAGCAATGATTTGAAAAATGTGGAGCATAATTTGTGGCTTAAGATCCGCAGACAGTCGCTTAAAGGCCGCCGTACCGGTTTGGGCATCACGGCTGAAGGCGATATGTTGGCCGCCTTGAATATTCGTTATGGCTCCGACGAAGGCAATGCCTTCTCCACGGAGGTACACAAGCAGTTGGCTTTGGCCGCCTATCGTTCGTCTGTCAATATGGCCAAAGAGCGTGGCGCTTTCCCCATCTACAGTTGTATTAAGGAAGGTCATAACCCCTTCATCCAGCGCATTCAGAAGGCCGATCCGAAATTATACGAGGATATGGTTAGATATGGCCGCCGCAACATTGCCTTGCTGACTATTGCCCCCACCGGCAGCGTGAGCATCTGTACACAAACAACCTCCGGAATTGAACCGGCCTTTAATGTGGTGTACAAACGCCGCCGCAAAATCAATCCTAACGATATCAATATCACCAAGAATATTGTCAAAGACTCCATGGGTGACCAGTTTGAGGAGTATATGGTCTTTCACCAGAAGTTTGTGGTGTGGGCCGGGACGAAAGGCTACTCTTTGGAGCAGATGCAGAACATGACCGAAACGGAAATCATGTCGTTGGTGGAACAATCACCCTATTATAAGTCCACTGCCGCCGATACCGATTATATCAAGAAGGTAGAATTGCAGGGCTCTGTGCAAAAATGGGTTGATCACTCCATCTCCGTGACCGTTAATTTGCCTGCTGACATTTCCGAACAGACGGTGGCTGACCTTTATCTCAAGGCTTGGCAATGCGGCTGCAAAGGCCTGACCGTTTATCGGGAAGGCTCCCGCGATGGCGTTCTCAATAGCATCACCCCCAAGAAGGAAGAAAAAACTACCCCCAAAAATTTCAAACGCCCGAAGGAATTGCAGGCCGATATTATCCATTTTAAAAACAATAATGAAGATTGGGTGGCTTACATAGGTCTGTACAAAGACCGTCCATACGAAATATTCACGGGTAAGACAGGCGATGAACACTTCTTGTTACCGAAGTGGGTAGATCATGGCGTCATCATCAAGAATCGTCATGAGGACGGTACCAAAACCTACGATTTCAAATATTACGACAAGGCAGGCTATGAAGTGCTGCTGCGTGGTTTGGACCGCTGCTTTGACCAAGAGTTCTGGAACTATGCCAAGTTCACTTCTGCCCTGTTGCGCAACGGTATGCCCATTCTGAATATTGTGAACATTATATCAGGACTGAATTTCCGCCAAGAGAGCATCAACTCTTGGAGAAACGGTGTGTGCCGCGCATTGAAGAAATTCATCCAAGACGGAACGAAACAAAAAGGCGTAGTTTGTCCTAATTGCCAACAGAAAGACACCATGGAGTTTAAAGAAGGCTGTTTGGTATGCTCCAACTGCGGCTATTCCAAGTGCGGTTCATAATATCTTGTCATGCAAGCATCCATTGATAATATAGTTAATATCTTTATACCCTGTCAGATGGACATGTTTCTGCCCGACAGTGCTTATAGTATGAAGTCTGTGTTGGAGAATATTGGCGTGCGATGTCAATATTTCAGTGAACTGACTTGCTGCGGTCGGCGTTTCATGATGGAGGGCAAGGAGGAGCATGCCAAGAAGTTGGGCAGTCAAGTGGTGGACATCCTGCGTTCCAAAACCCATATTGTGGTGCCTGACTGTGGGTGTGCCGGCTTTATGAAGATGCATTATAAGCGATTGTTGGTGAACCAACATTCCACCCAAGAGTTGCAAGACTTCACCCGAAATATCTTTGAGATTTGCGACTATATTGTCAATATTCGGAAAGTGGAGTGTTTGGGCAATGAGTTCAACCATCGGGTTTACTACTTCCAGTCGTGTGCTGCCCGCAATTTATACCCGAGCAATGACGCACCTGAGGTTTTGCTTCGCAATACGAAGGGGTTGGAGTTGCTTGTCGCCCCTGACCAGCCCATCTGTTGTGGCGCTAATGGTCATTTTGCCATGTCCAACCCGACAGTCGCTGAAGGATTGACAGGAGCTATTGTGGAACAAGCCTACCGCATGGGTGCCGAATTCATCACCTCCACAGACATACACTGCCTGCAGATGATTGATGCCTATAAGACAGCCCACAATGTTGAAATTGAAGTGATGCATGTTGTGGACATTCTGAAGGGTGAAATGCCAGAAACCTATTAATCTCGGAAATCGTAGCCGAAGCGACGCATCTGTAACTCGCTGTTACGCCAATCTTTCAGTACTTTTACGGAAATATCCAGAAAAACGTGCTTTTGAAGGAAGTCTTCAATGGCAGTGCGCGATTCAATGCCCAGTTTTTTGATGGCAGCTCCTTTTTTTCCTATGATGATGGCCTTTTGGGTGTCGCGCTCCACATACAAGGTGGTGCCGATGCGTACCATCTTTTCATCTTCCTTGTAACTTTCCACCACCACCTCTACACTGTATGGAATCTCTTTTTGGTATTGTAACAGTATTTGCTCACGTATCAGTTCTGACACGAAGAAGCGCATCGGTCGGTCGGTGAGGGCGTCTTTTGGAAAATAAGGCGGGCACACGGGTAGCAACTCAATGATTCTTTCGCAGAGCGTATCCACATTGATGCGCTGAAGCGCCGAGACAGTAAAGATGTCCGCTTCAGGAAAAATTTCAGTCCAAAAAGAGCGCGAAGCTTGTATCTGATCCTCGGTACATTTGTCTATCTTATTTATGACCAATAGGATGGGTTTTCCTAACGATTTAATTTTATCAACCAGCTCGGCATTATATTTCGTCTCATTACACTCTACAAGATAAAGGATGATGTCGGCATCTTGCAGCGAATCAACCACAAAGTGCATCATCATCTTTTGCATCATATAAGCGGGATCGAGCACCCCGGGGAGGTCTGAATAGACAATTTGGAAATCATCTCCATTCACGATACCCTTGATGCGGTGACGGGTGGTCTGGGCCTTGGAGGTCATGATGGAAATCTTTTCTCCTACCAATTGGTTCATGAGCGTGCTTTTTCCCACATTGGGGTTGCCAATCAGGTTAACAAAACCGGCTTTATGATTATCGGGATAGGTATTATTCATTGCTATTTTTTTCTGAAAAGTAATGGATTTGGGGTGCAGGTTGATCTTGGTTCATGGAGAGGTAGCTGAAATGGGTAAACCAATCACCGCAATTGAAGTAGGTGGCCTTGTCGGTCAGTTGGTATTGCTGTGGGAGGTGTAAATGTGCGAAGATGAAGAAGTCGTAGTCTTCCTGTACTAATTGTTGGCGGGCATAGCGCACTTGGGGTTCCTCCTCACCTCGGAAGAGGCTTGGCTTTTTAAGGTTCGATTTTCGGCTTTTAGCTGAGAAAAATCGGGCTATGGCAAAAGCGAAGCGTGGATGCAACATACTATAAACAAATTGGTTGGTCTTGAGAGCGAATATGGATTTGATGAATCTGTACCCGAGCTGTTTGCCTCCAAGGCCATCCCCATGACCAATAATGCAGCGCTTGCCGTTGATGATAAAGCAAGCCGGCTCGTTGAAAATGATGCATCCTATCTGCCCTGGGAAAAAGTCCTGTAGCCACATATCATGGTTTCCGGTGAAATAGTAAAGTTGAACCCCCTTGCAGCGCAGTTCATACAGTTTTTGATATAGTTTGAAATAGCCCTTGGGTGCCACATCCTGATACTCGAACCAGAAGTCGAAAACATCTCCCAGCAGGAAAAGGTGTTGGATTTGGTCGGCTTGCTGGTTGAGAAACTGCACCAACAACTCTTCGCGAAAACGGCTCTCGTCATCAACGGGAACCATAAAGTGCATGTCTGACACGAAACAGGCATTACCTTTTATGACGATGGGGGATGTGTTTTTTTCCATGAGTTGGTTAGAATTTGTTCACCCATTCAGCCACTTCTAAAGCGGGGATGTCTTGCATACATTTGAAGTGCTTGTGGGGGCATTGTTTGTGTCCTAATTTGGAGCACGGTCGGCATTGGAGCGGGCAAACTTCGAAATTGCGGAATTGTTTCCTTTGGCCGGGCATATAGGGGTACATGCCAAATTCAGGAATGGTATTGCCCCACAGGACGGCTGTCGGTTTCTGGAAAGCGGCGGCAATGTGCATGAGGCCAGTGTCACCGGTGATGACACAGTCGGCCTGCTGAATAATG
The DNA here is from genome assembly GCA_937901455.1 of uncultured Bacteroidales bacterium. Lineage (GTDB taxonomy): Bacteria > Bacteroidota > Bacteroidia > Bacteroidales > WCHB1-69 > F23-D06. The sequence continues at coordinate 44,568 of CALDIA010000087.1, forward strand.
GAGGCTGTCTGGAACAACGAATACTGGCCACAGCCGTTATAGGCTCTTTCCCCCAAGGCATTTTCCACCTCTTCACCAGCCGCTTGCACATCTTTTCCGCCCAGCAGCATGACGGGTTTGTGCAAGATACGACCTATCTCAATCACTTTGCTGGTAGGGATGCGCTTGGTGGCATGAGCTCCCGCCATGACAACGGCCACAAAGCCGTCTTCAAAGACCATAGGGAAGTCCTCCTCCTCAAAAACCCCGTTTTCGGGGATGTAAAATTCCAAGCCTTTATGGTCATTGGATACACCGAGCAGCCGTACAGTCTCAAAATAGCGGTTCACAATATGCTCGTCAGGCAAAAGGTTGAGCTTTAGGTACACGCAGATCCACTTCTTGAAATCCAGCTTCCTGAAGGTGAGGGATGAAATGTGCAGACGGTGGCACACCTGTCTTGATCGATGATTGTTTTGGAGGTCCACAACGGTGTCGTAGTTCTCTTCAGCTAAAGTCTTTATTAATTCAGCCACATGTTCACTATCGTATAGGTGCAACTTGTCGATGTGCGGATTGTAAGCAAGCACATCCTTCATATTCTTTTTAACCAGGTAGTGAAGCTCAGCCATCGGATACTGAGTTTTGATGGCTCTGATAACGGGGGTTGTCAGTACGATGTCTCCGATTGAACTCAACCGGATGATCAATATCTTCATCGCCGACGGGGGTTGTATTTCATCCATAATAATTGTTAATCGTTGTTTCTGTTTCTGATATCTTGATTTTCGAAATTGTCCACGGGGGTTCCGTAAATTTTGAGGAGGTAACACCACATTTTCTCTTTGGAAACATCTGCCACGCAGATTTTGGATTGGAGATAGGTTTCAAAACGGATTTTTTCCTCAGGACTGTAGTGCTCGGCGTGGCGGTCGTTGCCATGCAGCAGGTCGTTGGCTATGTAGTTGTTGGCGAAGAGTTGGTAGTTTTGATAGATTTGCCGGTCTATCAGTTTGCACACGGCGTCCAGTTTTTGGTTGTTGTTGAGGGCAGGGTCAATGGTGTCAATTTCGTCTTGTAATGGGCTGCCGAGCACTAACGAGACGCGTCCCTTTTGCTGGAAGATGCCTTGTTTGATACTGTTGAAGTCCTCTCCGGGTTGTTTTTCGTAGTGTCCAGATTCCTTGAGGGCTTCTTCACGGGCTTTCAGTTGATCGCAAGGTTCAAACTCGTAGGATATGGACATAGGCACGATGTTCATGGCCTTGATGGTTTCCAACAGGTCTTTTGAGTGTCCCATAGTGACCATTTTCAGGAGTCCTTGTTTGGTGTAGTCATCTCCATTTTTGGTGCGGCCGTCGCGTTGGGCTATCCATACCGACTCTTTATTCTCAAAGAGACTATATTGAATATAGGCGGAAAGTTGCTGGAAGTTGGTCAGTTTTTCGCGAATGTTGTCGCTGTCGCGTTTGACTATGATCATCTTGTTGGTGCGTCCGATATCTGCCACCAAAGGGGTGGAGAGCAGGTTATTGCCAATGGCGATCTTGCTGGTGTTGCGCTTCTTGATTAAGAAATAGTATTGCAGCATAGCAGGGTCAAAGGTAATGTCGCGATGATTGCTGATGTACAAATAGGCTTTGTCAGGGTTTGTGTATTCAATTCCCGCCATGGATACACCCTTGGTAGTGGTCTTAGTGAAAGTTTCTAAAAATCGACGGATGAAGCTTTGCTGAATGTCATACACAGAATGACATTTTTCAAGGTCATCAGGCAGTTGCTGAATAGCGTAATTTGGGATGCATTTGGCCACAGCATCTTGGAAACGAGCATCATTCAACAATCTGAGGTAAGCAGCTTTAGCTTCCTCAAAAGTGTAGGGCCTGATATCATCAAAATAATCTGTCATCGTTATATAGCGGATGTTTCAATTCCAGGCTGCAAAAATAATAAAAATATCCGAGAGGATAAGCGGTTGGGGGACGAAGAGGCCTAAGCATGTTCAAAGTGTTTGATGGAAGGGATAGCGGGCGAGGTGTTCGTAGTCGGTGATGCTCAGTTGTTCGGCGCGCAGTCCGAAAAGAGGGTCATTTTGCACCACCTCTGCGGGGAATAGGAGGGTGCTTAGAGCGTTGCGCAGGGTTTTGCGTCGGTAGTTGAAGGCGGTCTTCACTACCTGCTTAAAAGCCTGCTCGTCACAGTTGAGTCGCTTGTCGAAGTTTCGGGTCAAGCGTATCACAGCCGATTTTACCTTTGGGGGAGGGGAGAATTCGTGTTCGCCAACGGTGAACAGGTATTCGGCATCGTAATAGGCTTGCAGCAGCACGCTGAGGATGCCGTATTGCTTGTTGCCAGCATGGGCTGTAACGCGCTCTCCAACCTCTTTTTGGAACATGCCTACTAACTCCAAAGCTTGGTCTTTATGATCCAAAAGTTTGAAGAGAATCTGCGAGGAAATATTGTATGGAAAGTTGCCGGCAATGACAAAAGGGCCATCAAAGTAGGCGGGCAAGTCAAAGCGCAGGAAGTCGGCATGAATGATCTTGGCGCCCAATTCTGGGAAGTGTTCTTGAAGGTAAGCAACGGATTCTTCGTCCAGTTCGATTACAGACAGGTCGGCGATGTCCTGCTGAAGGAGGTATTTGGTGAGTACACCCATACCAGGGCCGATTTCCAGCATGTGGGCGTGGGGTGTGCGAACCGCTTCGGCGATGCGCTGGGCAATTTCTTCATTTGTCAGGAAGTGCTGCCCCAACCGTTTTTTGGCGTGTACTGTCCTCATGCTATTCCAAAGTGTCGCCGCGCAAGGCACGGTATCGTTTGCGTGCATCCACAACGTACAGACTGCCGTTATAGTCACGCATAATCTTTTGGTAATATTCCATCGCCTTGGAGGAATCCTTGAGATAGTATTCGTAAAGCTGCGCAAGCTGGTAGGCAGCGTCATCCCCCAATAATTCGGTGCCATGGTTGTTAAGAATTTTTTGCAAGAGAGCCTCAGCCCCAAAGTAGTCTTTGCGTTTGATGAGAATCAGGGCTTTTTGATACAACGCATCGTCCACCAAAGTGCCGAAGGGCGAGAGCGTGATGACAGAATCTAAAGCAACCATAGCCTCTTCGTCTTTGTTTTGGAAAATCAGGAAGTCGGCTTCTGCGTACTTTTTCAAGGCGGGATTGGAGGCGCCTCCATCGAAAACTATGGCTACCGTGTCTTCATCGTCATCATCTTCTTCTAAATTATCGGAGATAAGTAAAGAGAAGTAGATGGCATCGTTGGATATCAACTTGGAGGTGGCGGCGCTTAAGACATCCAACTGGCTCTTTGCCCATTTGAACTCTCCGATGTAGAACGACAATTTGGCATTTTTGAATTTAGCCTCATTACCCAATACATCGGTGGGCATATCTTTGTCGATTTGCGAGTAGTTCAGCGAGGCATCCCATACGTTTCCCATGTAAAGCTGTATGTCGGCCAAATCCAATTTGTAGGTGTTTTTTTCCTTTGTATCGTTGGTGTTGGCCATGGCCTGTGAGAGCAAATCGATGGCTTCCTGGGGTTTGTTGGTAAAAAAAGCCAGTAAGTGGGCGTATTTTCTGATCCAGTCGGTAGTTCCTGAGTGGAGGCCGTTCTCATTAAGCAGTTTTTTGAAGTCGCGTTCCAAATTGACGGCATCCACCATCTTGACTGGCAGGGTATTGGTCAGCATGGTATAGCGTACATCCAACAGTTTCATCTTGGCAAGCATATAGTTATGTGCATCTTCCCCCTTGTTGATGATGTAGTGCTCTTCCGATCTTGTAGTTCAAAGCTTCGATGGAAGTTTCGTAGTCTTTGTTGTCGGCGGCGGTGCGGGCCAACTCGTAGGTTTTGATGCCTTCCAACTTGGTGCGCTTGTCGATGGCCTTCGCCATAAGCAAGGCGCTTGGATAGTCTTTGTGCAATTGGTAAATCCAGTAGAGGAGAGATAGACAGCAGATGTTTGATGGATTTTTCTGTGAATATTTCTGCAGGGTGGTGTGTGCCAAACCGTATGCCATCTGGTCTTCGTCATCCAGTAGCATGTTCTGAATTGCCGTTTCGGCTGGTTCAAGATACTCTTGTTTGTCCTCTTTAATCAAGGAGAGCACCTCTTCCATGATTTTGCTATTCTGATGCAGGTTTTGGTACATGGTAAACAACTCTTTGGATAAAAGGTAGTTGTTGTTGAGAATCTTTCTGCCCTTGAGAATGGTTTCAATGGCATAATCGTATTTGAGGCGGGCATAGAAGGCATTGTAAAGTTCCAGCACAGACGATTCCTTGGCGGGGAGGTCTTTGATTAGATCTTGGAACTGTTTCTCAGCCTTGTTTTGTTCGCCTGACAGTTCGTACACATTTCCCAGATCCACTTTGTATCGTAGCACATTAGGAAAATTGCGCACCTGCTTCTTGACCATCTTCTCGGCATCTGTGTATCGTTCCATGCTCAGTAGCGAAGAGTAGTAATAATAGTAGATGTAGGAATTGGGGTTTTTGGCATGAATTTTTTCGAAGAGTTCGATGGCCTTGTCATACTCCTTGTCTTTGTAGTATTGCAGCGCCAACTGTTCGTCTTGGCTTTGTTGGGCGAACAGCGAGATGCTGCATAAAAGGAGACATATCAAGCAGGCAAATCTTTTCATTATGGCTATTAGTTGATAATGTCGAAGCGGGTATAGGGTCTGAGCACTTCGGGTACGATGATGCCTTCGGCGGTCTGGTAGTTTTCGAGGATGGCTGCCAGTACGCGGGGCAAGGCGAGCGCGCTTCCGTTGAGGGTGTGTGCCAGACGGGTTTTGCCGTTGGCATCCTTATAGCGCAGTTTCAAGCGGTTGGCTTGGTAAGACTCGAAGTTGGAGACGGAACTTACTTCTAACCATTTCTGCTGGGCTTTGGAATAGACTTCCAAATCGTAGGTCAGTGCGGAGGTGAAGCTGATGTCACCGCCACAGAGACGAAGCACGCGGAAAGGCAAGCCCAACTTGGTGAGCAGGCTTTTGGCGTAATTGGTCATCTTCTCCAAGGTTTCGTATGAGTGGTCAGGGTGTTCAATGGTGACAATTTCTATCTTGTCGAATTGGTGCAAGCGGTTTAGTCCGCGCACGTCTTTGCCATAAGAGCCGGCTTCGCGGCGAAAACAGGCTGAGTAGGCACAGTTCCGCAGGGGGAAGTCGCTCTCTTTGAGGATAACATCGCGGTATATATTGGTTACGGGTACCTCCGCCGTGGGAATCAGGTAGAAATTGTCCAATGAGGCATGGTACATCTGTCCCTCCTTGTCGGGCAGTTGGCCAGTACCATAGGCAGAGTCTTCATTGACCATGTAGGGTGGCTGGATCTCGATGTAGCCTTCGGCCGTGGCAGAGTCCAGAAAGAAATCGATAAGCGCACGCTGGATGCGGGCCCCTTTGCCTTTATATACAGGAAAGCCTGCTCCAGTGATCTTGTTGCCAAGCTCAAAGTCGATAATATCGTATTTTTTTACCAGATCCCAGTGGGGGAGCGCCTCAAAGTCAAAATTCGAGGCATCGCCTTCGGTATAGACAATCTCGTTGTCTTCGGCTCCCTTGCCCGGTGCCACGGAGGAGTGGGGAAGATTGGGCAGCAAAACCATCTTGGCCTGTAGGTTTTTCTCCAACTCTTGCAATTCTGTGCGCAAGGCTCTCTCCTTGTCTTTTAATTCCGTCATACGGGCCTTGATGGCCTCAGCCTCATCCCGTTTACCCTCTTTGAAAAGATTACCGATGGCTTTGGCACCCTGGTTTTGTTCCATCAAATTGTCGTCAATGGCCTTTTTGTCGGCACGACTGTCTGAATCCAGTTTCAGAATCTCTTTTACCAAGTCGGTGGCATCAAAATTCTTAATTTTTAATCTGTCAATGACATATTGGGGATTTTCACGCAGTAATTGAATCTGTAACATTATAATGATTTTAAAAAAATGAAGCGGCAAAAATACAACAAAAAGCTGAAAGTTGTTTAGGCTCTTTCATAATGGGTCACGCGGAGCAGACGGTGTGATTCGGGGTCAACCTCATCACGGATGTACTCGGTAGAGGAGATCTCTTTGCCGTTGTCATCGTAGCCATACTCCGCCCAGCCGACCAATTTGTCATCGCGTTCATAAAGATAGTTCTTGACCACCAGGCGGCCTTCGTATTCCAAGACAACTTTGCGGTAGTTGTCCAGGTCCTCCTCTTCGGACATTGTCAAGTTGCCGTCCTCATTATAGGTGCTGTATTTTTTGGCTATCAACGTGTTGTCGTAATCGTAGATAAGTTCTTTGATGCAACGGCCTTGCTCATCGTAGGTATATTCGTAAGATCGGCGGTCCTTGTTTTGAACTTCTTCGCGCACGTAGCGCATCACCAACCCCTTTTCATTATACTCATAGAGATGCTCATACATGGGCTTGCCATAATCATCGTTTTCCGTTTCCTTGACCAGCCGGCCATCCTTGTATTCCTTGAAATTTTCTACATAGTCTAACTTCCCGTCGATGTACATTTCCCGTCGCAGCTCGTGCCCCTCGTCATCGTAAAGGAATTTGCATGTGTATTCGGTGGAGTCTTCGCCGAAGTACATGCGTTGACTGACCAAGCGGTTGTCGGCATCATAGGTGTTCTCGGTTTTCTGCAAGAGGGTGTTGTCTTGGTCGTGTTGTTCGGTGAAAATCAGCAACTGTTTTTCGTTATATTGATTGACAGTCAGAGTATTCAGGGTGCCATCAGGCTCAAAACGCTCTTCCCGTACCAGCAAATTGTTTTCGTCATACAGGGCTGACACCTCCAGATATTCCACCGGTTCCACATCGTTTTTTTCATAGCCAAAGCGGCGATATTCTTTCTTGATGATTTTAAGGGTACTCATAATGCTATAGTTTTAAAAATTCACGTGGCAAAGATAATAATTTTATGGAGTTAGGAAAAGGGGTGTTGAGAATAAAAAGTTGAAAATGAAGGGATGAAAGGAGTAAGAAATTAAAAGATTAGGGGGAGTCCGAAGGGCGGGGTGGTCCTTAGTTTCCCAGCTTCACCACGTTCCCGGTGACGCTTTGCGGGGCGTGGCCGCGGGTCTTGTAGCGCACGAGCACCACATAGACACCATCGGGCACGCCTGCGCCGTCCCAGCCCTGGTCCACGCGCCGCGTGCTGTACTGCACCATGCCCCAGCGGTCGAAGATGGTCATCTCGTAGCTCTCCACCTCGTCGGGATAGGCGAAGATAGGCAGGAACACATCGTTGAGGCCATCGCCGTCGGGCGTGAAGCTGTTGGGCAGCCACAGCTCCTGCTCGCAGGGCTCGTACTCTACCACGATGTCGTCGCCATGGATGAAGCATTTGTTGGTGACAGTGACCGAGTAGGTGCCGGGGTGCTGCACAAGGAAAGTCGGCCTGTCGCTGCCATTCTGCCACTCGTAGTTGCAGAAGGGCACCTCTGCCGACAGGAGCAGGGTTCTGCCCTCGCAGAGGGTCGTGTCAGGGCCGAGATCGACGGTGAAGTCGGTGAGGTAGCCTATGGCGATGGTGTCGGAGGCGCCGAGGCAGTGGTCGGTGACGACCACCCAGTACTGGCCATCCTCAAAGACGGTGTAGGTGGTGTTGGTGCTCTGGTCCTGCCACTCGTAGGAGGCGGGGTGTGGCTGGGTGGCGTCCAACAGAAGGGTGGCCAATTCGCAAAGGGTGCTGTCGTTGCCGAAGGCCACGGCCGACTGCGGGTAGAGGTCGATGGTGAAGAGGTCGCTTTCGGCGCGGCAGCCGCGGTTGGTGACGGTGACCGAGTAAGTACCCGCACTGTCAACGGTGATGGCGGGCGTGTGCGCGCTGGTGCTCCACTGGTAGCTGATGACATTGGGCTGCTCCACGGAGAGAATGGCCCCGTGGCAGAGGGTGTCATCATGGCAGACCTCCAGTACGGGAGGCGGCAGCACCACGACAAAGGTGGTGCTCGTGTCGGGACAGCCGTCATAGTGGAAGACGAGCTGCGCGGTGAGGGTATCGACCTGCGGAAGGAGGAACGAGAGCTCGGGAAAGGGGTACGACACGCCGTCGTAGATCCACTCCACGGGCACGGAGTCGGGGTTGTGCTCAACCTTGAGCAGGAGCGTGTCGCCGATGCAGCGATAGACGGTGTCGTTGTTGTGCGGACTGAGTCCTGTATAGCTGTCCTGGTAGGCATCAAGGCTAAAGCAACCGGAAGCACCGCTATTAAAATATAGAAGATTTGTTATATCTTGAGTTTCAGGGTGTCCCGAAGGAACGGGTTGCACATTGTAGCCGAACTCATCAATGTAGGCAGAGAATCCATGTTCGTTTTCGATGCGGATGATTTCGGGGATGTCTTCGTTGTAGAAGTAGAGTTGGGTAACCCAGTACTCGCCGTTGGTCATGGGGAAGGAATCGAACGCGGTGGGTGGGATGAGCTCACCGTTGAAGTAGGTACTGCCGATCCCGTCCTCATGGGTGTAGATTTGCACATCCACATAAAGGGTGTCAGCAGGTGAATAGACGGCAACCAATGGCTCTCCAGGAGGAGAAACTATTTGGCTAAATTGGACACTATGGCGTGTGGTAGGGTATATCCATTTGTCCACCATCCTCTCGGTAGGTTGCAACAACAAGCCCAATTGATAAGAGACACTATAACAACCTAAGGAATCTCTCACGATGCCCATGACCGGATAGCCGGGGGCACTTTCCTTATATATCATATAAGAGGGGCCGACAACAGGTTTGTACAGACGGGGCGTTGGAAATCGCAAAAATGTGTATGGCACACTCACATATTGGTGAATATCACCCCAATAGCGTAGGTGATTTCCTGTGAGCAGCGAAAACATTGGTTGTATATAGGCGGATGTGTCAATATAGTCTGAAATATATTCATTATAAATGTAAGCTGTAATGCAGCTGTCAAAAACATAGGGTGTTAATGCCAATTTGTCGTAGAAAGAGATACCCTTGTCAAAGCGATTGTTTTGCAGTTTTGTGCAAAGATAATCTTTTCCGGTAAAATAGTTGCCGATTCTTGTGATAGGGATAATGTCAAAAAATTCATGATCCAAAGTCCTCTTGTAATAGTGACGATTAAAAATTGGCCTTGCCTCGGCCTCATAAATGCATTCATAGCATAGTATTTGTTTGCAATTGGTGTAAACAGAAAGGCTTACTATTGCGGGGGAAATTACAGAAGCTCCAGCATGATTCAGCAATATGGTGTCTGTCACCAATATGGGTGTACCGATATTAGGATAGTACTGGTACTGTATATACAATTCGACACTGTCTTCCAAAGCGGTGATAGCCAAATAAGAAAAGGGAGGTGCTGATGGAGAAGGATGTTTGATAGGAGCATCCACGGAAGTGGAAAAATGCGTGGTTCTATTATATTCAATGGGCCAAACAAAAGATTTGTTTGAATAATAGTCCAAATAGCCAGTATGACATGCATGGCACCAGGGAGCAAGCAAATGTGCACATCTGCATGGACTGTTAGGGGCATCCGGATTGTAAATGACAGGGCTGGTAATGTTTTCTAAAAAATATTGAGTGTAAACCACCACATTGCGTGTAGTTCTTATGAAAACACCTTTTTCTATAGCTTGAAAGCCTGTTTGTGGCGCTATATACCCATTTGTAAAAAAAGAAGTATAATCCTTGGAAATATTAATGACAGTAGGGGTGTTGGGTGAAACAGAGAAGTCTATGTGCAAACCTAATGCGTTGTTTTCAATATATCCTGTACAGGCGGTGTCACCTACAATATATATTGACAGACTATCAGGCGCGTATGGGTAAGGAACATGAAGATTAGAGCATAATAGCCAAAAATTCCTTCCCGAAATCATTCCCGGGACAGCCCAAGTGTAAAAGCTCAGGCTCAGCATCAACGTAAAGGTCAATACTTTCTTGTTCATTTCAGACAGTGTGTTTGATTTCATAAAACAACAATTTTTCTGGTCATCCAATTGCCATTATCGTCGGACACCCTCAAACAATACACCCCCCTCCACAATGGAATGAGACGGTTTGGTTATTGCCAGTTGTCCCTGCACAGATGAGCTTTCCGTATAGATCATACACTTCATAATCTATTGTACCAGAAAAATGCCCGCAAACGAAGCAGTTGTCGCCAATCATGCTAACAAAAGGTTTTTCTTCATCAATTATGGATAGACTTTTAACCGAGTCAGGCTCATTCAACCTGTCATAAACATAATCATAGCACTCCATTATAAGCGATGGCGAGTTGGTTTGGGCAAAAGAGTGTGTCTGCGGACCGACAGGTACAGTGTCGTGAAAGAGAGAGGCACTTTGTGGAGTGTCGTAAAGGGTCACGTCAATAGGACTCCAAGCAATATCACAGACACTTTGCGATATGTTTGCGGTTTCGGTCACATATACTTCTGCTCCATTGTAGGTGCCCGTGGACAAGATGGTAGGGATGGAACGGCTGGGGTTTAATTCCAACTTTTGCAATTGGATTTTGTTACTGTAGAGGTTGGGGAGAAGCTCTCCTGTACAGGTTGTAGTAGGCACATTTCCTGTTATATATGCGGCATCCATGCCTGACAGAGCATAAGGATCCACCTGGGCAATGTAGTGAATATCCCAACAATAATTAATTCTTCCCAACAACGTGAGCAGATTTCTCTCAGGAATATATTTAAGGTCATGTAGAAACAACTTGGCAGCTTGAAATAAAAAGAGGGAAGAGTTGGTGATGGTGCTGTAATTATCTATCAGTGATAGAACCATCCCGTCACCTTTATCGGGAGTCCGCAGGGGGCTCCCTAACACAATGGTATGGTCGTCCAATATTTCCAAGGTGGGTCTGGATTCAGCATGTTTGTAATCAAAATGGGGTGGCGAAGCGGAATAATCCCAGCAATTAAATGAGATTACGTTGAAAAAGGGAGCGCTGAATGTATATTGCCAAACAAATAGCCCTATTTGGTCTCCGGCATATCGCTTTCCGCAAAGCACAAAACGTTCGTTAAAGGGGTCCCAGTCCACATCTGTAGCTCGTGAATCATGCCCACTGATAGCAAAACCTATGTCGGTATTAGGCGGTGTGTTGGTCGGGCCCAGTTGACTGGTAAAAGCAGTTACAAAATCCTGGTTTTCGAGCACGAACATGTTCACCATATTCCCATTCACATCGTAGCCGCAGCAGCCGTTCACAAAATAGTCATCTGGATATGAGGATAGTTGCACAGCATATTGTATGGTGTGATTGGTAATTTCGTATAATCCGGCCCACGGGAGATTGTTATAACTGCCATAGATCACAATGTCTCCATCAAAATCCTCGTAGGCCCCTTGCAGGGACCATGATCCGGAACTTTCGTAATCAGTGCCCACAGGCTGCAATGTAACAGGATTAATTTCTGAGACATACAGATTCCGGTTGTCAGCATAAAATAAATATCCGGTGCCATTGGAGTGCATGACGGTTACAGCGGAGGATGGCTTGCTGGTAGGATGCGTGTATCCCCAGTGGGCATTCTGCGCCACGCCACCGAACGCAAAGCCAAGCAACAGAAAGAAGAGAGTGACGATTTTTTTCATAAGTGTGTTGTTTTTTATATTTCGGGGCAAAGATAATAAAAATAGTTAATTGTTAATAGATATCACTTCACTTGAACGGCCTCATTAAGGGCAAAAGTTCGGCAACTCAGAATTGATGAAGAGGCTATGGGATAAAGGAAGGTCCAGAAAAAAGCAGGAGGATGGAACAACACAGGATATTATTTTGTATTTTTGCATCCTCATTTTAAAAAGATAATTCTAAAAAACAATACAATGAAAAAAATACTTGTTATTGGTGCCTGCGGCCAGATCGGATCCGAGTTGACACCTGCCTTGCGTAAACAATATGGTACGGACAATGTGGTTGCCGCCGATCTGATGTACCCCCTGAAGGGTGACTTGGCCGAATCAGGTCCTTCCTGCAAAATTGACGCCACCAATGCCCAAGACATTGCCGATGCAGTCAAGAAGTACAACGTTGATGCCATCTATAATCTTGCAGCCATTTTGTCGGCCAAGGCGGAGGCTAATCCCATGTTAGGCTGGAACGTCGGCATCGGCGCACTCATTAACTGTCTGGAGGTTTCGCGTGAGTTTGGCTGCGCGCTATTCACCCCCAGCTCCATCGGTGCCTTCGGTCCCGACACGCCCCACGACATGACTCCCCAAGACACCATCCAACGACCCAAGACCATCTACGGTGTCACCAAGGTGACGGGTGAGTTGTTGAGCGACTACTACTTCAAACGCTTTGGCGTGGACACCCGCTCCGTCCGCTTCCCGGGCCTCATCTCCAATGTAACCTTGCCTGGCGGCGGCACCACCGACTACGCCGTGGAGATCTACTATGCCGCTGTCAAAGGAGAGACTTTCACCTGCCCCATCGCCAAGGGCACCTTCATGGACATGATGTACATGCCCGATGCACTCAAGGCTGCCATGGACCTTATGGAAGCCGACCCTGCCAAGTTAGTGCACCGCAATTCATTCAACATCACAGCTATGAGCTTCGAGCCGGAGATGATCTACAACGAGATCAAAAAACACATCCCCGACTTTAAGATGGAATACCAATATGATGAGTTGAGACAAGCGATTGCTGACTCCTGGCCCAACCAGATGGACGACCACTGCGCACGCGAGGAGTGGGGCTTCAAGCCCTCCTACGACCTCTCATCCATGACTGAAGACATGCTCAAAGTGTTACGCCAGAAATACCAAAAATAGACCATAACACGCAATCCACAAAAAAGGCTGATCCCGCCAGGAATCAGCCTTTTTTAATGTTAGTCAACACAATTATTGCTGCTCAAGCAACTGTTTCACGGCACGTTCAAGCGCTTCACCGCGCAAATCCTTAGCCACGATACGGCCCTCCTTGTCAAGCAGAAAAGTGGCCGGAATGGAGCGGACCCCATAGATGGCGGCAGCCTTCGACTGCCATTGTTTCAAGTCGCTCACATGGTTAGGCCAAACCAGTTTGTCGGCCGCTATGGCACCTTTCCAAGAATTGGCATCACGATCCAGAGACACGCTATAAATCTCAAAACCCTTGTCATGATATTGACTATACACACGACGTACATTGGGGTTCTCGCGACGACAAGGGCCGCACCATGACGCCCAGAAATCAACCAAGACCACCTTGCCACGAAGGTCGGACAATTTCAGCATCTTACCATCGGGGTTGGGAAACTCCAATTCAGGAGCAATGGCGCCAACAGATGTTCCACTGGGGGCTGCCGTTAGCATATTCCAGCGCTCCTTCACAATCGGATGCTCAGGATACTTCTTGACCAACGCCCCAAATACATCCTTATGCAACTGGCTATTCTGCTCGCGCGGAAACATATCTATAAACATCACCGTGGCAATGTCTTCCTTGTTGGCCTCAATGGCCTCCTTTATCTTATTGTTCAAGTAGGCATCATTGTCGTTATACACTTTCTGATACTTGCCTACCACATCCCGCTGGATCCTCTGCGATGAGGTAACCAACGAGGAGCCCTGATTTCTGGTATTGGCAACGCTCTGCTCGTAGGTGCCCTTGGAAGCCAGAATCTCAGCCATTCGCCCGCCCAACTCATTAATCACACGGTTGGACCAATGTGCTTTGTTGGACTTCTTGGCCAATAAATCGTTATAGGCCAGACTGTCATAATAATTCATCAACTCCTTTACATTACCGACAATAGAGCCCAGCGTCTGTTCAGCCACTTTGTGACGGGCATCCACCTCC
>CALDIA010000088.1 GCA_937901455.1 uncultured Bacteroidales bacterium
GATAAAAGAATTAACTTTGCAGCGTTGTTTGCTTATCTTGATGTTTAACGGACTTCGCATCAAGGTCGGCGGCAGCGCGAAGAAGTAAAAAATAGAAGTTCCCTTTAAAATATCAAAGACAGGAAGAGATTAAGGGAGGCCCGCTTATTGTTAATGTCTTAATTCTCTTTATAACAGCCAAAATCTTACATTTAAAATCCTCCTCCTTGTTTTTTCAATATCGATTTTTTTTTATCTTTGCGCTTTCGTTTTGTGGAAGAAATTATTCATTAAAAATCATATAGTATGAAAAAAGCATTTCTCCTGAGTTGGTTGTGCGGTTTGCTCTGCATGGGTACCACGATGGCCTGTACGAACTTTATCATTACCAAGGGAGCCAGCAAGGATGGTTCCTGTATGTTGACTTATTCGGCCGACTCGCACCAGTTGTATGGCGAGTTGTACTATCGTCCGGCTGCCAACTATCCAGCTGGTGCCATGATGGATGTGATAGAATGGGATACCGGCAAGTTGCTCGGTCAGATTCCGCAGGTGGCACACACCTATTCCGTGGTTGGCAATATGAATGAGTATCAGCTCGCTATCGGTGAAACAACCTACGGTGGCATCAAACAATTGGAAGAAGGGCATGGCATGTTGGACTATGGCTCTTTGATTTACATCACCTTACAGCGAGCCAAAACTGCCCGCGAAGCCATAAAGGTGATGGTGGAACTGGTAGCCCAATACGGCTATGCCAGCGAGGGCGAGTCTTTCTCCTTTGTGGACCCCAACGAGGCATGGGTCATGGATTTGATTGGCAAGGGTGAAACCCTGTATGATGCCAAGGGCAAGGTGGCCAAGGTATGGAGCACAGGTGCTGTGTGGGTGGCCCGCCGCATTCCCGACGGCTACATCTGCGGCCATGCCAACCAATCGCGCATCAGCACCTTTCCAATTCGTGACGGCAAGACCTCCATTACCAGCAATGAGCTGAACAAGATATTCCTCCCCACCGTGGAGACAGTATATTCTGCCGAAATTGTGGAGTTCGCCAAACTTGCCGGCCTCTATCCCAAGGATGGCAAGCCCGCTGACTTCAGCTTTTGCGACGCTTTCAATCCCATCGATTTCAGTGGCGCCCGCTTTTGCGACGCCCGTGTGTGGATGGCCTTCTACCGCGCCAACCCTGACCTGATGGCCCAATATGAGGATTATGCCCGCGGTGACAACCTCAAACATCGTATGCCCCTCTGGATTAAACCCGCCGACAAAAACAAAATTGACGTGCGCTTTGTCATGAACCTTATGCGTGACCACTACGAGGGCTCCTCTATGGATATGACCAAAGACCTCGGCGCTGGCCCCTACGCCTGCCCTTATCGCTGGAGACCCATGACCTGGTCTTATGCAGGCAAAGATTACATTCATGAGCGCGCCACCGCTACCCAACAAACTGGCTTCACTTTCGTGGCCCAATGCCGTAACTGGTTGCCTAATCCCATCGGCGGTATCTTCTGGTTCGGTGTGGACGATTGCGCAAGCTCCTGTTTTGTACCCATGTACTGTGGCATCACCCGTATACCAAAGCAATATGCCGAAGGCAATGGATCTATGGTGGAATATTCCCCCACCGCTGCCTTCTGGACCTTCACGAAAGTGAGTAACTTCGCATACTCCCGCTATTGCGACATGATCAAACATATCAACGAAAAACAAGATTATTGGGAAAACCGCTTCATCAAAGAGACTCAAGACATGGCCTCAAATCTCGGCGAGCTTTATAAGAAAGACCCCGAGATGGCGAATCTGAAGATTAATGAATACTCGAACAATGCCGCTACCAGTGTGGTTGACGAGTGGAACCGCCTGTTCGAATATCTTCTTGTCAAATATCACGATGGCAATATAAAACTGGAAGAGAACGGCAAATTCAAGACGAATGGGACAACCAAGCCTCAAGTGGTGTTCCCCGAACAGCCTGAGTACCCACAGCAATGGTACAAGATGATTGTGGACGATTGCGGCAACAACATCCAAGCCAAATAGTGCAGCTTGTTTGATATATGCCCAATCCAAAAAGCGGTTGCCGTTCGTATAACGGCAACCGCTTTTTTACTGTTTTTCAAAAACCATATTGAGACCAAAAAATAATTTCTTTCGCAAAGCACGATGCCTCATGCTGAGGGCTTGTTCTTTGTCTGCCATACGCTGGAGGTTATCTTTCTTATAGCAAAGAGAAGGCAGCACACGGATATATTTCAAACTGTCCTCTAATAAGTGGAAACCATTCTTGTTGAAGAGCTGTCTCCATAACTGTTCCGAGCGGATATTCTCGTTACCCATCAGCACTTCCTTTTGCAAAACCTCGTCGTATTGAGAAATAATTCTTTTGTTTCCTCGCTGGTGAAAGAGCATGAGACGTTTGAGCAGGCAGTCGCCGTTTTCCTCCACAAGTATAAGCTTGCCATTCTTCTTAAGCGCTTTGTGGAATATCCGAAGACCCTCTTCCACAGGCTCTATATGGTGGAGTGTATCTTGCAGGATAATATAGTCGAAACTTTCAGCCTCAATCTGTTGGTCAAAAAGATTGGCATATTGGTAACAGAAAAGGGAAGTATTGCCATATTTGCTCCAAAATGTCCGTCTTTTCTCCCACTCTTCGGCGTAGTATTCCAAGGTTGTGCCGGTGACAGGTTGTCCCTTCATGGCAAAAAACAAGCCGGTAGTTCCATAGCCACAACCGCAATCCCACATGGAAGGCTTGTTTTCTATGTTTACAAAGTGGTCAATGTACTGCAGACGTTGTATGAAATATGCCTTACGGAACATTTGGGTGGCAACTGAGCCATCGGTCAGTTTGTAATAAGGATACAATGACCTGTTCTGGCGGAGTTCCTCGCACAAATGTTCGTAAAATTCTTCTATGCTCATGAACAATAGCTTTTCGATTGTTATTCTTTGCTTGCCTCAAAGCGCATTATTTCTTGGTTGCCTTGGAGTAGAATCAGCGTGGGGCCGCTGATGGAGAAATTGTCAATGTCAGATTTCAATGCCTTCAGCATGGCTCTCTCGGTTTCCATGTTTTCACAAAGTTTCCGAGTGGACCCTGTATAACTCAGTGTCAGTTTCTGTTTGTGCTGGTAATAGGTGCCCATAAAGTCGTTGCACCCAAGGTTGCCTGAAAAGTTGCTTTCTTCATCAAAGATGATGAATGGTTGGGCGGGCAACTTGTCGGGGATGCCCTCTTGGAAGAGAGAGATGAGCATCCATTTGGTATTTTGCAGAGGCATGTCCTCGCTGGTGGCTTTCTTGGTGGATTTGCAGCAGGCGAAGCATACAAGGGTCAGCATGACTAAGGGTATGATTTTTTTCATTCGTTAGAGAATTGAGGTGAATATTGTTGGTTGATAGATTCTATGTAATCCAATACCGCCTCTTTGCCGAGGCGGGTTTCTGCGGAGGTGGTCATCATCAGGGGCAGTTCCTCCCATTCCTCAGCCAAGGCGTTCTTCATGCGCTGGATGTTACCCTGTACTTTGCCGCTTGACACCTTGTCGGCTTTAGTGAATATCAGAGCGAAGGGGATTCCCTGTTCGCCGAGGTTGTGGATGAACTCCAGATCTATTTTTTGTGGTTCCAAGCGGGCATCTATCAGGACGAATATCAGTTGGAGATTTTCCCGATGGAGCAGGTATGAGGATATCATCGATTTCCATTTTTCCCGTTGGGTTTTGGAAATGGAGGCGTATCCGTATCCGGGCAGATCCACGAGGTACCAGTCTTTGTTGATAAGAAAATGGTTGATGGTCTGGGTTTTACCAGGTTTGGAGGAGGTTTTGGCAAGTTGCTTGTTGTTGGTGAGCATATTGATCAAGGAGGACTTGCCCACGTTGGAGCGTCCGATGAAGGCGTACTCTGGCATGGTGGGTGGTGGGCACTTGCGCCAGTCGGTGTTGCTTTGTATGAAGATTGCCTGCTTGATAATCATAGTTACCTGCGTGCTAACCAGCTGTTTGGGTTTACGTGACTGTCGTTTTTCCAGAGTTCGAAATGGATTTCGTAGGTGTTGGTGGCGCTGTTCTTGGCCACGGTGGCGATGGTCTGCTTGGTGGTCACCTTGTCGCCCTTTTTCACCTTCACGCCCGTCACATTTTGATATACGGAGATGTATTCGCCATGGCGAATCATGATGACTTTGGAGCCCATCACATCGAGCACGGCGGTCACCTCGCCTTGGAAGATGGCTCGCACGGGGGTGCCAGCCTCAGCCATGATGTCGATGCCATGGTTTTCCACCATGACGGAAGGCACATCGGGGTGCGGGTAGTTGCCATAGTCGCTCACCTTGGCGCCTTTGGCCACGGGCCAGGGCAGGCTGCCCTTGTTGTTGACAAAGGAAGTGTTCAGTGTTTTCTCCTCGGGTGTCAGCGCAATGGTGGCTGTGTTGCGTGTGGATGTGCTGGATGATGTCGATGATGCGCTACTGGAAGAGGATGAGGTTCCCTTTGCCGCAGTGCTGGAGCTGGTCCCCTTCTTGCTGGCCTTCGCATTGGCGGCCGCAATCTCCGCCTTGATGGCCGCCTGAATGGCCGCATCTATCTTCTTTCGCTCCTGCTGTTGCTTCTTGAGCTCTGCATTCAACTGTTGCGTCTTCTTCTTCAAAGCTTCCGCATTCTTGGTCTTCTGATTGCGGTCCTTCTCCAACTGCTTGATCTCTTTCTCCTTTCCCGAAAGTACCGTGAGTTTCTCCCCTTTCAGTTGGATAATCTCCTCATTCTTTTGCTGCAACTCATCCTTGGTCTTGGCAATCTCCGCCACCTGCTCTTTCATGCTTTGGGAAATTAGCCGGTAATAACGAATGCGATGAAACATCTGCTGAAAATCATCGGCCGCCAGTATGAAGGTGATCTTCTCCATCAGCCGACGATGACGATAGGCCATATAGACGACCTGTGCATAGTCGGTCTTCATATAGTCCAATTTTTTCTGTAATGTGCCGATGCTCTGCTGATTTTCCTCTTGTTGCACCTCAATTTGCAGAAGCTCGTTATTCAGGGAGGTGATGTATTTCTCCCGGTTATGGATCTGTTGGCGCAGAACTGCAGCTTGTTGCAGAGTAGCCTGCTGATTTTTTTCCGTTTTCTTGAGCAGATTCTGCGTGTTGGCAATCTCTCTCTCCAACTGCTGCTTGTCCTGCTTGAGCTGCGAACTGCTCTTTTTCTGCCCATAGAGCGGTGAAAACACACTGAAAACCGCAACTATGAGACATAGACACAAGCTTTTTTGGAGGATGAAACGGTAATGATGCATACTACGTATATTAAGTTGGCAAAGATACGCTATTGCCCCGAATTATTTTGTCTTACCCATTTATTTTATAAACATCATAACGTTAATTGATGGCCCGATATTTTTTATTATCTTTGCGACCTCAAAAAAAATCATTTCGTTGTATGCGTAACGCTCGTATTTTCATAGAGAAGAAACCAGGCTTTAACATTGAAGCGCAGAGTCTGAAAAACACTTTAAATCATAATTTTAATCTTCATATCCGCCATCTCCGCAGGTTGATTGTGTACGATATATTCAATGTTGACGACAACTTGTTGGCGCGGGCCAAAGGGGTGATTTTTTCTGAACCCGTCACCGACAATGTGTTTGAGACGGTGGACCTCACCAACCAGACCTACGTGGCGGTGGAATACTTGCCCGGGCAATTTGACCAGCGTGCCGACAGTGCCATGCAGTGCTTGGCATTATTGGACCCCAAGACCGAAGCGGTTATCAAAAGTGCCACCCTGTATATCCTGGATGCTGACCTTTCTGATAATGAGTATCAGCAGATTAAGAAATACTGCATCAACGAGGTGGAGGCCCGTGAGAAGAATATGGCGGTGCTGGAATTGACTGAGAACCCCGATGTGCAGGATGTGCCCGTATATGAAGCGTTTCTCGATTGGGAAACAGACCAGCTGGAGGATTTTCGCCAAAAGATGGGTCTGGCCATGTCGCTGGAAGACCTTTGCTTTGTACAATCCTATTTCAAAAAAGAGGAGCGTCGTGTACCCACTGATACGGAAATCAAGTTGTTGGACACCTATTGGAGCGATCATTGCCGTCATACCACCTTTGAAACGGAGTTGACAAAGATCACCTTCAAGCCATCCACATTCCAGCAGCAGTTGCAAGAAGCGTATGACCAGTACCTTGCGTTGCGCCGAGAGGTGTATGGAGAACGTGAAAAGCCGCAAACCTTGATGGATATGGCTTCCATCAATGGCAAGTATGAACGTAAGGCAGGCAATCTTCCCGATATGGAGGTCTCGGAAGAAAACAACGCCTGTAGCATTCATATCACCGTGGAGGTGGATGGTCGTAAGGAGCCTTGGTTACTGATGTACAAGAATGAAACCCATAACCATCCTACTGAGATAGAGCCTTTTGGAGGAGCTGCCACTTGTGTCGGTGGAGCCATTCGCGACCCCCTGAGCGGCCGTAGTTACGTCTATCAGGCATTACGTGTGACGGGTGCCGGTGACATTAACGCACCCATCAGTGAGACCATTGAGGGCAAACTTCCGCAGTCGGTGATTTCCAAGAGTGCTGCAGCGGGTTATTCCTCCTATGGAAACCAAATTGGCTTGGCCACCACGCATGTCAGGGAGTTGTATCACGACAACTACCGGGCCAAGCGCCTGGAGATTGGAGCCGTGGTGGGAGCGGCCCCGCTGGACCATGTGCGCCGCGAGCGCCCGCAGCCCGGCGATGTCATCATCATGTTCGGTGGCCGCACCGGTCGTGACGGCATTGGAGGCGCCACGGGATCTTCCAAGGAACATAACGAGAAATCGCTCGACACCTGCGCCGCCGAAGTGCAAAAAGGCAACGCTCCCGAAGAGCGCAAAATTCAACACCTCTTCCGCCGCCCCGAGGTTACCCGCCTTATCAAAAAATCCAACGACTTTGGTGCCGGCGGCGTCAGCGTTGCTATCGGTGAACTGGCCGACGGACTCACCATCAACCTCGACACCGTCAGGACCAAGTACAAGGGTCTAAACGGCACAGAGGTGGCTATCAGCGAATCACAAGAACGAATGAGCGTGGTGGTGGACAAACAGGATGTAGAGCAATTCTTTGAATACTGCCGTCAGGAAAACCTGGAAGCCAATATCATCGCCTACGTTACCGATGATAACCGCCTGACCATGACATGGCGCGGCAAGACCATCGTCAGCTTGAGTAGAGACTTTATCAACACCAACGGCGTACGACAAAAAACAGAAGCTGTTGTCAACACGATACCTGAAGAGGTGCTGGCTGCGGAGCCAGTGAAAGGCAACACTATGCAAGAGCGTGTCATCAATTGTTTAACCAACCCCAACGTGGCGTCCCAGAAAGGCCTTGTTGAGATGTTCGACGCCACCATCGGTGCCACTACTGTGCTGATGCCATTTGGCGGCAAACACCAACTGACGGAAACGCAGGCTTCTGTGCAAAAACTGCCCGTGCTGCATGGCCATACCAATACCTGCTCGGTGATGGCTTTCGGCTATAACCCCTTCATAGCTATGAAGTCCCCGTTCCACGCCTCCGTATTTGCCATTCTTGAATCGATGTCTAAGGTGGTGGCTACAGGTGCGGACTACAAGACTATCCGTTTCACCTTTCAGGAGTATTTCGAGAAGATGGCCGGCGTACCCGAGCGCTGGGGCAAGCCCGTGGCTGCTATGCTCGGCTCTGTCTGGATGCTCAAAGCCTTCGACTTGGCCTCTTTGGGTGGTAAAGACTCCATGAGTGGTACCTTCAAGAATATGCACGTGCCGCCCACATTCGTGTCTTTTGCCATCACTCCCGCCGATGCCAAAGCTATCATATCCCCAGAGTTCAAAAAAGAGGGTAATTATATCTATTTTATACAAAATAAGATAGAAAATGCCCTGCCAAACATCGAGCAAACTAAACATATTTTTGAATTTGTTCACCAAAAAATTGTGGAAAAACAGATTGTTTCCGCCTTTACACTGCAATTTGGAGGCATTATGGAAGCTTTGGCTAAAATGAGCTTCGGCAATGATCTTGGCTTCAATATCCAGACGGATCTCAACCTGTTTGACTACGGCTATGGTAGCTTTGTGGTGGAGAGCACTACGCCCTTGGATGCGGACTATGCCATCTTCTTGGGCAAGGTGGATGAAAACTTTGTTGTCAATGGCGAACAGATAGACAAAGCTGCTTGTTTGGCGGCATGGAGAGGGGTTTATCACAAGCTCTATCCTGAGATGTGTGCCAATGAGACAGTATCTGTTGGGACAGAGTTTGCCTCTGAGAAGGCAACCCTTCGTGTGATGGGCGAACATGTCCATGTGGCACGTCCCAGAGTCATCCTTCCCGTGTTCCCGGGCACCAACTGCGACTACGATACGGCCAAGGCTTTTGAGGATGCCGGTGCCGACCCCCGTATTTTCGTTTTCCGGAATCTTAATGAAACAGAGATCAATAACTCCATTAACGAATTGGCAGCTGCTATTGATGAATCGCATATATTGGCCTTGAGTGGTGGTTTTAGTCTGGGCGATGAGCCCGATGGCAGCGGCAAGTTTATTGCCAATGTGCTGAACCAGCCCAAGGTGAAAGTCGCTGTGGAGCGTCTGCTGCAGCGTAAGGGCTTGACACTTGGCATCTGCAACGGCTTCCAAGCGCTGGTAAAGTCCGGATTGCTGCCCGATGGACATATCGGAGAGGTGGATGCACAGTCGCCGACCCTGTACCACAACAATATCAACCGCCACATTTCGCGGCTTGTGCGCACGCGCGTGGCTACAGTCCACTCCCCGTGGCTTTCCTCTTTCCAAGTCGGGGATGTTCACACCATCGCTGTCAGCCATGGCGAAGGCAAGTTCATTGTCACTCCCGAAATGGCCAAACGACTTTTTGAAAACGGACAGGTGGCCTTCCAATATTGCGATGAACAAGGCAAACCCACCATGGATCCTGCCGACAACCCCAATGGCTCCTTCTATGCCATTGAAGGAATCGTCTCTCCCGATGGTCTGATTCTTGGCAAGATGGGACATAGCGAGCGCAAAGGCGAGAACTTGTATAAGAATGTGGAGGGCAACAAGGATCAGGATATATTCCGTAATGCGGTAGAGTATTTCACGAAATAATGGAAACACAGGGTCCCAATATCGAGCAAAACAGCCTGATAGAGCTCAGAGTGGAGAATGTGTTGCCTTCTCCGCAAACCACGGATGCCTTTTCCCTTATATTGCGAGAACTCCGAGAGGAGTATGACGAGCAAGGTACCCATCAGGTTCCCACCAACCGCTACATCTCCATCATCATTGGCCAAAGCGAGGCGAGAGCTATACTGGTGGAGTTGAACAAACTGCCCACGCATCGGCCGCTTACCCACGAACTCTTCCACATACTGTCGCTGCATACGCGCTGTGATCTGCTGATGGTCAATATTATACATTATGAAAACGGGGTCTATTACGCGGACATGGTGCTGATCAACCACCAGAACGGCAAGACTATCCACATCGATGCCCGTCCCTCCGATGCTATCGCATTAGCCCTGAAATTGGGGGTGATGATTCATATCCGTTCCGATATTTTCGAGGAGAATTATCAATCAGATGACAAAGAATCTGAAGAAGGACCCGCATTTAATGCCCCGATGGAAGCTTATGACCGTGAAGGATTGCGTGAAGAAAAACAATCGAGGGAAGCGGAGTTCAGTATCGAGTTGGCTGAGATGTCTAAAGAGGAGTTGCAAGAACTGTTGGAGGCGGCGGTGGACAGTGAGGATTATGAATTAGCGGAGAAAATCCAGCACGAGCTTGACAAGCGGGGGTGAGTTGTTATTTGCGCTGGAAGCAGGCCGCGGCATTGCTGGTGGTCAGGAACTTACCGTATATCCGCTGCAAAATCATTCCGGATTGAGGAGATATAAAGGCCTTATAGAGGTAGGACATCTCTTTGAAAGGAGGTTTTTGATAATCCCCCCGCAAAAGGGTATCGATATCGGAATTTCGAATGACAACACTCGTAGGGGAATTGAAATCCATAATGACTGACAATATTTTGAATATAAGGATGTGAATTCACATCCAACAGGATAGTTTTTGACAGCCAGTTGTAGAAGAACGCATTTTGGCAGGAATCATCATCTTCATTATTCGAGAGTTCTTCATCTATCTCAAGGATTGCTGTGATCCCTCAGCCAACCGAAAAAAGGCTGGTATTATAAGTCAACCCCATTTTGTTATACTCATAACCAAGAATAGAATCCGCATATTTGTTCTGAATATAAGGATTACATCTTGTCTAATATTATTTTTTCGTTTATTGTGTATTAAACATACAGAGAAAAAAGAACAATGAGCATCAGCAATCTCCGCGTTCATCTGCGTGGTCTGCGGGAATGTTTTGAGGGTTTGTTTTCACAGTCCCTCGGCAACGATAATGGCCGAAGCGAAAGCAAAAAAGAGATTGTATCCTCCGCAGATGCCGTCCATATCCAGCATTTCTCCCATAACGAAGAGATTCGGGTGCTGTCTCAGCTGGAGATGATCGTCCACTTCCACCAGATCGATACCGCCGTGGCATACTTGTGCAAAGGTCAGGTCGTAAGGCTCGTCAATGGCCAGGTCGAAATTTCTGATATCAAAAGGTTTATGTTCGTAATGCGCATTGAGTTTCGGATGGAGGATGCCTTGTAAAGAACCATGTTGCCGCAGATGTTCTTTTGGATCTGTTTTCTCATCATGGTAAAGGAAGTTCAATGCAATGTGGCAGTTTTCTTTCTTCTCCAGGCGGTTGTAGTAGGCTGATAGATTCAGGATGACGATGCCTGAGATGCCGTCATCTTTAAAAGTGATCTCACCAAACTCCTTGTGTATAAGTCTATGGCCTTGATATAAAGAGGCGATGGCTTTGACCCTGCAGCCAGACAGGCGGGTGGGGTAGTCCTTAATCTTGAAACCGACCAGAGAGGGTACGCATGTATGCATATGAAGACCTAAAGAGGAAAGATACGCGTTGTATTGTTTTCTGTTCTTGGCAATCATGTTGGCGGGGCTGCCGGAGGCGAGCACCACCGTGTTAAAAGCAGTTGGGTAGTCGTTGATGCGCCAGTGGTCGTCTTCGCGCGCGAGTTTTTTGACTTCATATTCCAGATTGGAATGGATGTGAGGATTGACAGGTTGCCAGAGGACATCGACCGCGGTTTGGGAGAACTGAGAGAGGGGATAGACGCGTCCCTCTTCATCGGTAGTCATCATCAGGCCGAAGGATTCGAAGACTTGGCGAAGTCGATCAGGGGTTACCTTTTGTAGAACTTGGGTTGCAAAATCCGGATGATTGTAGCAATCTGGCGTCACATGGTCGTTGAAGAGGTTGGCCTTGCCGCCGCCCGATGCGCGCAACTTGGTGCCCACCTCTCTGTTGCGTTCAAAGAGATAAATCTGCATATTGGGTTTCTCCAACAGCAGTCGTGCAAGCATCAAGCCCGATGCGCCGCCCCCGATGATGGCCACATTATGCATGACCCGCTATTTTTCCAAAAACTCTTTTACGATGAGGTAAAGCTCCTTCTGGGCGACGTTAAGGTCGTCATTCAGCACCGTTACGTCGAATTGCGGTGCGAAGGAAATCTCATATTCGGCTTTGTCTAATCTTTTTTTGAGCGTCTCTTCGGTTTCGCTGCAACGGTTCTGGAGCCGCCGTTTCAGTTCTTCCATGGAGGGAGCCTTGATGAAGATGGCCAAAGCCTGGTCGCCATAGAAGCGTTTGATGTTCAGCCCGCCCACTACATCCACATCGAAGATGACGGTGTTGCCCTCTTGCCAAATGCGTTCCACCTCGCTCTTCAGGGAGCCGTAGAATTGGTGGGCATACACCTCTTGCCATTCCAGGAACGCATCGTTGGAGCGGTGCTGGTGAAACTCCTCCTCAGTGATGAAATAGTAGTCCTGGCCGTCCACCTCGTAGTCGCGCTTGGTGCGGGTGGTGGCGGAAATGGAAAACTTGAGTTCTGGGATTTCTTCCAGCAGGTAGCGGACCAGAGAGGTTTTTCCAGTGCCCGACGGGGCGGAAACGATGATGACTTTGCCTTGCATACGTGTTGTTTTTTGAGACGGCAAAGGTAATGAAAAAATGGATATGTCAGAAAGAAATTTGGACGATGAGGCTGCTGTACCTTGACATTAACTATCACAGGAGTGCCCCGGTGATTCACCATATTCACAAAGAAGTGATCATACAGAGATAAGATTATGCGATAAGGGATTGCTCCCTTAATCAATGTGTTTTTTAGGGGAATAGGGGTATTCTCTTGTTCTTTAGGCATTGTTCACCTCTCTCCGATACAGCACAAACACTGCTATGAAGAGGGCGTAGCGGCAGATGCTGGTTGTTGTGTCGAGGTACGATGTCGCGGCGGGATGGTGGTAGGCTTGCGGGAAATTCTTAAGGAGTATCGGCGGGGTGAGGTAGGTGCAGCAGCACGCTAATCCCACAATCATCACAATAGCCAATAGCGGGAAACGTACCGGCACTTTGCGGTACACCAGCATGAAGATGACAAGGGTGAGTGTTACGATTCCTAAACCGAAGAGTATTTCTACCAGCATCTCCTGATGGGTGACCATCCGCAAGGCTCTGCCCGTGGACGACAAAATGCTCATCAGACGGCCCATCATCAGCATCAACATAACCCCTATATAGAAACTGCGCTCTTTGCCCACAGTCTCTGTATCTTTATTTGCACCTCTCTCGGCCATGTAGTATTTCCACCACACAAACAAAATCAATAGTACATTACAGGCCACCCCCAGCCAGAATTGCACATTGGCCGCCCTGTTGTCACGCTGTAGATCGCCCGAAAAGTAGGTGTGGTTGGCCAACACGGCTTTGGCCAGATATTCTGAGAACACAGCAATAGTGCTTATTAGTAGAATGAAGCCCACGAAATGTCCCCACTTCACCTCGGTGAAGAAATGACGCCTAAAGATCCAAAAGAAAATGGTTAGCATCAGCAGGTTAGATACAATCGGTATCCACAACCCCGGGATCACGCACTTCAGCAGGAAGATGTCGGGCAGGATTGCTGACCATGCAAGGGCAAACATCTCGAAGGCAATCATGCCAAACAGGAAATGGAGATAGTTGAAAGGTTGTTTTTTCATCTACTATTGGGATTTGTTATCAATAATTAGAGATTTTCTGTTGTTTTCCAGTTATCTTTTCTTTGCAAAAAAATCTTTCAGCAGGGTGCTGCACTCATCGGACAGCACATTTTTTTCAATGATTACCTTTTGGTGGATGATGTGGGCATCGGGGTGGCGAGAGAAACCCCGCTTGGGATCTGACACTCCGAACACGATGCGGCTGATCTGCGACAATGCGATAGCTCCGGCGCACATGTCACACGGTTCCAGAGTGACGTAGAGGGTGCACCCTGGCAGGTACTTGCTGCCCAGATGGTTGGCAGCTGCTGTCAAGGCGATCATCTCGGCGTGTGCCGTCACATCCCGTAATGTCTCTGTCTGGTTGTGTCCGCGTCCCAAGATTCGGCCATCCATGACGACGAGTGCTCCCACGGGGACCTCGTCCTCTTCGGCTGCCAATTGAGCCTCTTCTACGGCTAATCGCATGTAGTACTCGTCTTCTTTTGTCATTATACAGTGTGTTTATGTGGTGATAATGTCCAGATGATTCTGCAAGAAGGAGGTCATGATTTTGGGCATCGGGAAGCGAGATAGCTCCTCGATAGCCACCACCTGTTGATGGGCCTGCAGTTTAGGCAATGGTCTGCAAGGCTGCACATAGATGTCGGCACTGATCACTTGGTGGGTCAGCACCTCGCGGATGGTGGTTGCATAATGCGCCCCATGTGGTTGTGGTTCCTTCACTTCCTGAAGCGGGAATTGGTACATATTGTGCCAGATGTCTTTGCCAGTTCTCTGTTCCAGGATGGTTTGTACTCCATCTACGAACATAGTGAGTATGAAGTACCGCTGTCGTTTTCGGATTTGTTGGTTTTTGATGGGTAGGGTGGTGGCCATGTCGTGTTGGCAGGCGTAGCATCCTTGCTGAAGTGGGCAGTTTTGGCATGCGGGGTTGGCGGGTGTGCACTGCAGTGATCCGAAATCCATCATGGCTTGGTTGAAGCTGGCGGGGTCCACTTGTTGGATTTCTTTCTCGGCTATGGAGGTGATGGTTCTTTTGGTGGCGGGCGAGGAGATATTCTCTACAACGCCGAAGTAGCGGCTCACCACGCGCATCATGTTGCCGTCCACGGCGGGTCGCTGTTCACCAAAGGCGAAGGAGGCAATGGCGGCGGCGGTATAGTCACCCACACCCTTCAGGGCCCTGATATCCTCGTAGCGGGAGGGGAAGCGTCCTTTGTGTGTGGCCATAATTTGTTGGGCGGCCTGGTGCAAATGGCGGGCTCTGGAGTAGTAGCCCAGTCCTTGCCATAGTCGCAGAACCTCCTGCTCGTCGGCAACCGCTAACGAACGCACATCGGGGAAAATCTCTATGAATCGTTGGTAGTAGTTCCACCCTTGCTGCACCCGGGTCTGTTGTAATATGATCTCTGAGACCCACACTTTATAGGGGTCCTTTTCGCCCCGCCATGGCAGGTCGCGCTGATGATCGGCCGACCATAGTAAGAGCGTGTCTGCAAACATGGTACCACGGTTAGTTGCCTTGTATCAATTGGAAGAGCTGGTCCAAGTTGGGAGTCAGGATGATTTCGGTGCGGCGGTTCTTGGCACGTGCCTCCGCATTGTCGTTGGCATCAATGGGCAGGAACTCGCTACGACCGGAGGCCGATAAGCGAACGGGGTCAATGTCGCCGTTCTGCAATAAGGCCTTTACCACCGAGGTGGCGCGCATCACACTCAGGTCCCAGTTGTCTTTGACTTGGCCATTGCCATTGAAGGGCACATTATCGGTGTGACCTTCAATGAGGACGGAGATGTCCTTCTCATTTTCAAGCACACTGGCCAGATTGCGGATGGCTTTCAAGCCCTGCTCGTTCAGACTCCAACTGGCAGAGGCGAAGAGCAGTTTGTCTTGCATGGAGACATACACCTTGCCGTCTTTTTCATACACATTCAAGCCGCTCCCTTCAAAACCCTTCAAGGCGGCGGTCACCTTGTCTTTCAGAGCCTTGACCTCGGCATCCTTCTGGTTGAGGATGTTCTGCATCTCATTGATACGTGCCTCCTTTTCTGCAAGATCGAGCTTAGCAGCCTCTAAGGAGTCTTTCTGCGCATTGAGCAGTTTTTCCTTTGCGGTGAGTTCGTCTTTGTATTTGTCAATATTGCCCAAGAGGTCGTTCATGGCCGTTTGGTTGCTCATGTTCAGGTCAGCGAAATCCTTCAACAGGTCATCGTAGTCTTGAGTAGCCTTGGCGAGGTCGCGTTCCGACATGTGCAGGCGCCGCGAGAGCGACAGGGTGTCCTTAGCGAGTTTCTCCACTTGCATGGTCAGGGCGTCCAGTTGGGCGCGCAGATCCTTGACGGTATTGTTGGCATCTATGTTTTCGGCATTCACGTAAGTCAACTCATCCTGGCATTTTTGGTACCGTTGCTGCAGCTCGTTGTATTTCTGCTTGGTAACACAGCCAGTTAGACATAGCGTAAAAAGGGTAATACTAAGAATCAAAAGTTTCTTCATTGTTGCTAATTTTGACAAAATCAGGCAAAAATACCGCCTTTTGTTGGAATATAGGTTATGTTTTATTTTTTTTATCAACAATGATTTATGAATAAACGAAGGAGTTATTTCGCTCATTTCACAACTAAGGTAACCTTGTCGAACAGCAGGGCAGTGGGCATGACAAGGCTACAGGGAACCTGAAAACTCAAGCTATAGGTCGGGGTGGTGAGATTGAAGGCGCGCGTGTCTTTCAGCGCACACGACATCGTTTGAAAGGTTTTGTAAGTGATGGGCATCATGCGGGCATTCTTGACAGGCAAAGCCTTCTGGTTGTGGATATTGATGCGATAGAGGCCCATTGGGTAGTTCATGGAACCACCGGTTTCGAGGATGATATAGGCATGGTCGTAGCCGGCTTTGCGGGCCTTGTCAAGCAACTGTTTCAGTAGTTTCTTGTAGGTCATACGGTTTCGGCATTCCATGGTGAGCACTCCAGGTCCGCAGGTGGGTACCAGTTTGTCTTCATTCAAGATGGCAAAACGTTGGTGTCCATTGCTATAGCCTATTTGTGCGGTAGGTTCGCGGTTGGAGAGCAGGGTTACCAGCTCGCCGTTATGCACAATTTCCACTTTTTTGTCCACGGGCACACCTTCTGCATCTACCTTGTAACTGCCTATAAGGCTACCACCTTGGCCGCTGTACTGGTCATGGTCGGTGGCAGAGATGGAGATGTCGGGATGTATGAAGGGCTTGTCGATGAAGAGTGGCACTTGGAGGGTGGTGTTTGGATATATGCCGTAAGTTGATATTTTAACGGGTTGTCGGGTGGCTACCAATCCATCCTGATAGTTCAGGAACGCCTCGGCGAAGAACTGCGCTGCGGCATCTCCCACTACCAGTACGGGGCCGTCGTACACCTCATCCATGGCGATGGCCAGCGCGTCATGCATGTCCAACTGCGATCTGAATTGCTCTATGTCATTTACCAGCATGGGATGAAATTGCTCCAATTCATCAATCCCTTTGAAGAAGAAATCCTTTGACACATATTCGGAAGTTTCGTCCCATACGATGATTTGTGTTAAGACGACAGGTTGCACATATTGCAAACCGGTATTATCGGCATAATAGGCATTGGCTTGGAACGATTGGATGCTCACTCCTGACTTAGGGCGCGTGCGTCCCATGATTTGCGAGAATTCGCAGGCAAGGTTCTTCAGTTGGGGCAGACACTCGTGTCGCAAAGGCATCGGGTCGTACAAGTTCTCCGTGATGGCTTCCGAGCGGTCAGGCAGGGAGGCACCAGGCTCCTCAGCAAGGCGAGCCCTCGACAACTCTTTGTATTGGTAGTTTTTGGCCGATAGCGGATAGTTCTGAGCCGCCGAATACCATAACTGTCGTTTGATGTTGACGGGGTCGTTATCTAAAGGGAAGCCCCAATTATCCTCCTGCCTGCCCAAATAATCGTGCTGGATATGCTCGTTGTTGCGCACATCACTGCCCACACGTACATTGGTGGTCAAGGAGCGTTTGTCATATTCCTCCTCTTCTATGATGCATCCCAAAGATGTGGTCACATAGGCAATGTGGGCATCGGAAACCAAGTAGCTGAGATGGTAGGGCTTTGGCATCTCCTCATAGTATAATGAGTCCACCCCGTTTTTGGCCATCTCCTGCATTATGTCCAGCAGGGAGGCCTGTTCGTGTTGGCAGGTATCCGCTTCCATCCACCAATTTTTGAGGAACAGTGTCTGCAATGGAGGGATGCTGTCGGCCTTGCCGTTATCGTCCACGCGATACAGTTCCCACAACACCTCCTGCAATTTGTCAACAGTGAAGATGTCGTCAGGATTTTCAAAGTCGAAGTACTGCGCCTTTGTGGAAATCAGGCCTTCATCGGTGGTACGGGTCATCTTGAGATATAGTACGGTGCTGATTTTGTTGTATGCTGTGGCGTTGTCTTGCGACACCTCGTATGTGCGATTTATGTTATAGTCGATAGAGGCATGGCAGACAATAACCTCTGGCAGGCTGGAGAAAAGCTGTGTGCTGTTTTTTAGTTTGGCTATAAGTTCTTGCTCGTTGAAGTCCACATGGGTGGGCAGGGGTCTATAATCTGGATGTAGGGAACGATCTGGGGACTGCGCAGGGGCAAGGAAGCCGCTTTTGTCAACATGATAAGATTGTATGCTTTGTTGGTATGCCTTCTGTAAGGCCTGTTGAAAGATCAGGTGCATAGTTTCTTCATCGTCATCCAACGGTATGAAGAATTCGTTCTGTTGGCCACAGGTAGTGATATGGTCATCGGTGTTGGCAGTTTCAATGAGGACTGTTGCCGTACGGGTGTGCCCCTTGTCGCGCTTGGAGATACTCCCAAAGTCCACCCTCAGGTTGTATTGCTGTACATCCTCCACCTCATAGAGAACGTTGGTGACAGGAAAGGCCTTTTCGGTCACGATGTTGGAGAGGTTTTTGGACTCTTGTTGTAGAATATGGAGTAGGGCGTCATTGTTGGAGGTATGCTGCGCATATCCTAGTGTGATGGACAGCAGGCAACAAGCCAAGACGGACAGCGGATGGCGATAGGTTTTCATCGCAGTTAGTCTCTGAAGATAGTAGCGTTGCGGTCGGGTCCAACGGAGACGATAGAGATCTTAACGCCGGTGAAATCTTCTATATAGCGGATGTAGTCTTTGAAGGTCTGAGGCAGTGCATCGTAGGAGGAGCAGTGGCTAATGTCCTCTTTCCAACCGGGCAGCGGGGTGTAAACGGGTTCAATCACCTCATCGGTTCCGGTGGGCATGCGGGAGGTAAGTTTGCCCTGTACCTTATAGGCGGTGCACACATTGATAGTGTCGAACGTGGACATTACATCGGCCTTGGTGAGGGCAATATCGGTCACGCCATTAATCATGAGGGCGTACTTGAGGGCCACGAGGTCGAGCCATCCGCAGCGGCGCGGCCGGCCAGTGGTGGCACCAAACTCGTTACCGATAGTGCGCAGCTGCTCGCCGGTTTCATCGAAAAGTTCTGTCGGGAAGGGGCCGCTGCCGACGCGGGTGCAGTAGGCCTTTACAATGCCGATGACCTTGCCGGCGAAGTGCGGGTCGAGACCCAATCCGGTAAAGGCGCCTGCAGCAATCGTGTTGGATGAGGTGACAAACGGGTAGGCACCGAACTCCAGGTCAAGCAGGGTGCCCTGCGCCCCCTCGGCCAACACCTTCTTGCCTGCCTGAAGGTACTCGTACAGCACATACTCACTGTCGATGGCAGTGAACTGTCGCAGGGTATCCAACGCCTTCAGCCAACGGGCTTCCAGCTCGGGCAGTGTCTCGCTGAAGTCATAGTGATATTGGGTTAGCATCTCTTTGTGCTGGGAGAGCAGTTTCTGATATTGTTCGTCAAAATTTGCAGCATAGAGGTCGCATACGCGCAAACCGGAGCGGGCGGTCTTGTCGGTATAGGTCGGCCCGATGCCTTTGAGGGTGGAGCCGATCTTGCCGGCCCCCTTCTTGGCCTCTTGGGCGGCATCCAAGAGCCGGTGCGTGGGCATGATGAGGTGCGCCTTCTTGGAGATAAACAGATTGTCGGTGGGCGTCAGCCCCATCGCAACCAACGCTTTGATCTCTTCATCGAAAGTGATGGGGTCAATCACCACGCCGTTGCCGATGATATTGGTTTTCTCGCGGTGAAAGATGCCCGACGGGATGATGTGCAGCACGTGGCGTATGCCGTTGAACTCCAAAGAGTGACCGGCATTTGGACCACCCTGAAAGCGCGCTATCACATCATAATCCGGAGTAACCACGTCCACAATCTTGCCTTTTCCTTCATCGCCCCATTGCAAACCGAGCAAAATGTCTATCTTCATCTCTAAGTTATTTTTTATGTTTCTTCAAAAGAATGAACCTTGCACCAGACTGTTGTCAACAATTGTGCAGCATAGGAAAACACGAAAGGTTTTTCCAGCCGCAAAAATAATAAAAAAATAGTATCTTTGTGGCCTTTTTACGACAGAGGAGTAGTTTAAAATCTTTAAGGATTATGTATGAGAAGAAACCCTTTCAGAAAAACATCATTGCTATAGCATGTATCATGCTGTTTGGCGGCTGGTTGACGGCAAGCCCGGTGGATATGCAAAAAGCCTTGACAGTGGCGCAGCATTTCTGGCAGCAGAAGGGTCGCGGCGGCAGCGCATTGCACGACCTCACTCCAGAGGTGCCTGTCAATAATCTGTATATTTTTGGTGACATGAACGGACCGGGGTTCGTCATTGTGGCGGCCGACGATGTGGCCATGCCGGTGCTGGGCTATGCCCTCAACGGCTTTTTCCCCACCGAAGAGATGTGTCCTGCCCTGCTGTCTTGGCTCCGTTTTTACGATGAACAGATAACCTGGGCCCAACAGTTGGGGCAAACTTCGCCAGCTATTCAGCAGAGCTGGGAGGCTATGCTTGCCAATGAGCCCATGCAAGGCAAGTTTGCCTCAGAAGTGGCGCCCTTAGTGACCACCACATGGAACCAGCGCCCATTATACAACGAACTTTGCCCCGCGGACAGTACCTTGCCAACGGGTCATCCCGCCACAGGGTGTACGGCCACTGCCATGGCGCAGTTGATGAAGTACTGGAACCACCCGCGCCAGGGGCACGGCAGCTACGCCTACAGCTGGGAGGGGGAACAACCCTTCTGGGCTTACGGGACATTGATTGCCGATTTTGAAAATACTGTTTATGACTGGCAGCATATGCCCAACAGGGTGGATTGGAACAGCTCTGTGGAAGAAATCCATGCAGTGGCCCAGCTGATGTCGCATGTGGGCATCAGCATCCAGATGAGCTACAATTTGATGGGTGATGGAGGCAGTGACGCCCCAGTGGCCTTGCTGGAGTTCTCAGATTCTATGTATTTGAACCACACCTACTGTCCCGAAAATGCGCTGCCGCACTTTTTCGGCTATAAGGCCTCTCTGCGCGGACTCGCCCGCGAGGGCATCGCGGATACCACTTGGGATAATATGCTGCGAGAGGACATCTCCCACGGACGGCCTGTGCTCTATGGCGGATTCGGCCTCAACCCCCAAACCGGCGAGCCCAACGGCGGGCACTGCTTCCTGCTCGACGGCTACGATAATAACGGATATTTCCATGTTAACTGGGGATGGAACGGTGCCTATGACGGATACTTCACCACCACCGCCCTGAACCCCGCATCCTATATCTTCTCCGACCGTCAAGAGGCTATCTTCGGCGTGGAACCAGACTACCAATACTTAGAGACAGCTTCCGATATGGACATGGTTGCCGCTATCTGCCTGTCAAACTGCTCCGGCAACTTTTACTTCAATTATTCGGTTGCTAACAGAGGAGACTCAACCTTCAATGGCGTGGTTGGCATTGGACTCGTCAACGATGAGGGCACACAGCTGGGATATATTAACAACAATGCCGTGACCATCGAGCCCGATGGCGTGTACACCGTGTTGGATGAACGCATTGAGTTCCCCACACAGCTGATTTCCGGGCATACCTATACCTTTATGTTGATGTACGGAGACTCTCTGCCAACCTACCCCGTGAATGCACATGACTTCACCAACTATTACAAATGGACATTTCCCGGTACAGGCTTAGATGAAGAACAACTGCCCTCTATTTCGGTGTATGCCTATGAACATAACATCGTTGTTACACAGGAAACAGCCCGACCTGTTACCATCTATGATGCTTTGGGCAAGGTTGTCTACCAGAATAACCACCCCCAGGATAAACTCCTCATACCCATTTCCACAGCAGGTTTCTATGTAGTTAAAACCGGTGAAATAACCACAAAAGTTGTAATTCCCTAAATAACATTTAAAATAAAGTACTAAACCCTAATTACTTCAATAATTTTATAGCTTAATAACTTCATAACTTCATAACTTAATAATTAAACAGCCTACACTATGAACCCTTTATTTCAACCAAGTGTTTATCGAAACAGACGTGACAAATTAACCCAGACAGTGGGGCATGGCATTGCCGTTTTTTTAGGCAATCACGAGGCTCCGATGAACTATCCCGACAACACCTACAATTTCCGTCAGGATAGTGATTTTCTCTATTTCTTTGGCTTATCCGTTGCCGACATTGCCGCCGTTATTGACTTTGATGCGCACAAGTCCATCATCTTTGGCAATGACTTTACTATTGATGACATCATCTGGATGGGCGACCAGCCCACTATTGCCTCCTTGGCCGAGCAGGTCGGTGTGGCAGAGACGATGCCTCTTGGCAAGTTGCAGGAGTACATTTCCGAGGCGCAGCAAAAGGGTCGCAAGGTGCATTTTACGCCCCAATACCGTGGTGACAACCAAATATGGATGGCGAACCTTACGGGCATAAACGTCAACAATATCCGGGAGGCTGCCTCTTTGGAGCTCATCAAAGGTATCGTGGCCTTGCGTTCTACCAAAGAACAGTGCGAAATTGACGAAATGGACAAGGCCTGTGAGATTGGCGTGAAGATGCACACAGCTGTAATGCATCGCTGTGTGGCGGGTGCTTCGGAGCGTGAGTTGGCCGGCATGGCCGAGGGCATCGCCCTGTCGTTCGGCAATGGCATCTCCTTCCCCGTTATCCTTTCCCAGCATGGCGAGACACTGCACAACCACCTGCACAACGGCATCTTGCAGGAAGGCAATATGCTGCTGATGGATGCCGGGGCTGAAGGACTGATGAACTACTGTTCCGACTATACGCGCACTATGCCCGTGGGGGGCAAGTTCACCACCAAACAGCAGGAAATCTATGAGATTGTGCTGAAAGCTAACTTAGACGCTATCGATGCCGCCCACCCTGGCATGTATAACAAGGAACTTCATCGCCTCTCCTGCGAGGTCATCGCCCAGGGACTTAAGGACCTTGGTCTCATGAAAGGCGATGTGAAAGAGGCTGTGGAGCTGGGTGCCCACGCCCTCTTTATGGTCCATGGTCTCGGCCATCAGATTGGTCTCGATGTACACGACATGGAAGGCCTCGGCCAAATATATGTGGGCTACGACGACACTGTCCGCCCGAGTAATATCTTCGGTTGGGCATCCCTGCGCATGGCTCGCGAACTGCAACCTGGCTTTGTGGTTTCCATAGAACCTGGCATCTACTTCATTCCACATCTTATTGATATCTGGAAGAAAGAGAACAAATTCGCCGAATTTATCAACTACGATGTGGTGGAGAAATACCGCAACTTCGGGGGCATCCGCATTGAGGATGACCTGCTGATTACGGACACTGGCCACCGCGTACTCGGTCCCCACCTGCCAAAGGGAGTGGACGAGCTGGCGGCCATTATTGGCAAATAGTCCCTTCTTTGCAAAAAGAGCTTTATAAAAAAGGCCGTCAGCGTTTCCACTGGCGGCCTTTGTCATGACAACACCTGTTGGATGCCTTGGAAAATCACATGGCGAATCGCACAGGTATCATATAGTAGCATCTGACGGGTTCTCCGTTGTCTTTGCCAGGCTTCCATTTGGGCATGTTGCGCAAGGCCCGAACCGCCTCATTGTCTAAAGGCGGGAAGGCGGATTTTTTGATAATGACAGGTCCCACAGAACCGTCTTTCTCAATGACAAACTCCAACAGTACCAAGCCTTTTATGTTATTTTCGCGGCAGTATTCAGGATAGTTGATAAAGGAGGCCAGCCATATGTTCAAGCTTCCTATCCCGCCGGGAAATTCTGGCATCTCTGCAGCATATCTGACGCTTGGATCAATCTTGGTAGAGTCAACTTGTGACCGTGTGCCATCGCTGGTGGTGGGATTGTTTTGAGCCACGCCAGACTCATTTGCTTCCAATTCGCACTGCAGAGCATAGATCAGATGTGTAAATCCCTTTGCGCGTTCATAATATCGAATCGCTTCCTCCAAGTCTCTCTCCACACCTTCGCCTTGCTGATAACAATATCCAAGGAACATGTTCGCGAGGCTTGTACCATTACCAGATGCGGAGGCTAAAGATTTCAACCCCTCTATGGCCATTTGCGGATTGGAAGTCAAGCCTGCATAATAGTATTCGGCGGCCAACCCTTTATCATAATGCCCATCAATATTATTTACATAGCAATAAGCCATTTTGAAACATCCATCCGGCTCGGCATTATGGTAGGCTTTAGAATAGGTTTTAAAGGCTTTCTTTTCATTTCCAGCCTTCAAATACTTGTCGCCCTTGTAGCAAAGTTTGCTGTTTTGGGCAAATCCGACCGCGCAGGAACATATCATTATTCCAAGTAATAAATGTACTATTCGTCGCATAACACCATTTAGGAGCAATAGGGGATTACTGCACAGATTGTCTTTCCAGCACCATGCTGCTCCATCCATAGAGCGAAAAAACAATGGTGCAAAAATACGAATAATTTGATTCACTGCCCCAGTGTAAATGTCAACATTTTATTAATATTAACAGGGCTATGGATATTAGATGATGGCAGTTAGCTTTTGGCAGCCTCCCTTAATCTTTTTACCTCTCCATCGCACCTTATTTTCAACTTTCTATTTTTCCAATCCCCTGCAATTCCTTCAGCACGCAAAAAAAAACGGGTTCCCAAAACCACATCGGGAACCCGTTTTCAGTTTTTTGCTATTAGCCAGCTAATAGCTATTATCTTTTAACGAACGGTTTTGTCACCATGCCTTTGGCCGTGGTCACGCGCACGTAGTATAAGCCGTCAGCCAGGTCGGCTACGCTGATTTGCGTTGTGGTGCGCCCATCCGTGCCGATAGTCATCAAGGCTTGGCCATAGACGTTGTACACCTCAATAACCGTGGCTTCATTGCCCAGTTCGCATTCCACATTGACCACTTGTGATGCTGGATTCGGGTACAGCTTCACGCTATTGCTCAGGTGGTCGTCAATGCCGATGTTGTGCGTCTCGAAGGTGATGGTGTTGGAAGGATCGCTTACCAGCCCATTGGAGCAGAGTGCCACCACGTTAGCCTCATAGGTCACGTTGGCCGCCAAGTCGGTGAGGGTGTAGGTAGTGGAGGTGGCTATAGTCATACTCCAGGAGTCCTCAGTGGTATGGCGGTAGTTGATCTGCCACTCAGTGGCCGTGTTGGATTGCTGTTGCCAGGTCAGCGTCACGTTGGTGTTAGCCACCTCGCTGGTCAGGTTGGTTGGAGCGGGGCAGGTAGGCGTGGATGCGGCCGTGAATGTAATCACATTGGAAGGATCACTGTTAACTCCATTGGTACAATGGGCAATAACGTATGCTTCGTAAGCAACATCCAAGGTCAAATTTTGTAAAATATAGGTTGGCGCACTTGTTGTCACACTCTGATAGTTGCCTCCAGCTGGGCGATACCACAATTCCCACACATTAGCGGTATTAGGCTCCTGTGTCCAGGAGAAGGTGGCAGTAGTGGTATCCAATGCCACATTCAGGTTGGTAGGCGTAGGACAATTGGGTGCGGGAAGCGTGGTGAAGGAGACCAAATCACTCCAATCACTCTGCGTGTTTCCGCAATCGGCTTGCACTCTTACCGAATAGTCGGTTTCGGGATTCAGACTGTTAAGCATCACGGAGGGAGCCGTGGCAGAGAGGGTTACCCAGCTGCTGCCCGTAGTCTCACGATAAGCCACATTCCATGCGCTTTCGCTGCCACCGGGTGTCCATGTGACAACAGCAGAGGAGGAAGTGATGTTGCTGACTTGGATATTGGTCGGGGTTTCACACGGGATCTCCTCAATCACGATATTGTCCAAATAGCCCGCATTGTAGGAGGCATTGGAGATATGAGGTGCCCAAATCACAATAGAGGACCCGCTTCCATTAAAGTTCTCAAAGGTGGTTGTGAACGTTGTGTAGGCGGTGGAGGTAACTTGGATAGTGTCAATGGGTACAACAGAGTTGAAGTCAGTGGGGTTGGCAAGCACACCCACATATAAGAGGAAATTGTAGCTTGAGGAGGAGAGGTACATTCTTGCATCAAAAGAGAGCTGGAGTGAAGTGAGTGGATATGTAGTAGTGTTAATAGAGGGGAATATCAGTGCTTCATCGCCATACGTTGACCCTGTGTTTGTGTAGAACCGTATTGCATTTGTTCCGGAAGCAGCGTATGTGGTGCTGTTGTACACGATAGGGTAGCCAGCGTATGTGGAATAGGTACCATTGTTATAGTAATTCCAGCAATTTGGCAAGTTGTTGACCGTGCCGGAAGTGCTACCGGTCATATTGTCGAAATTCTCCTCATAGGGTAAAGTGCTTATCGGCTCACACAAGGTGCTGAAGGTGAAGACATGACTGTAATAACTCTCATCATCGGCACTACAAATCTGCTTCACATACACATCGTATGTGGTATTTGCAGTGAGGTTGTTCAAAGTGATGGATGTCGTAGTGGCGGGAATACCCGTAGCCGTTTCAACATCAAACCCAGTTACACCATAGGCCACTTCCCAAGCAACGGAGGCACTGTTTAAGTTGATATCGGTCAAGTGCAAGTTGACGGGAGCCTCGCAGGTGGGGATGTACTGAATCGTCACATCTTCGAGGTTCATGTAGTTGGCAGAACCTATGGAGACAAAGGCGATATAGTGGCCATTGCCGGTATAGGTGTCAAAATCCACATTGAATTCCTCCCAAGAGCTGGTGGCACTTGGTGACAGATCGGTAATTTCCACAAATGTGTTGATATCGTTGGGGTCACTCATTACGCCCACCTTGAGGTGATAGGAAGCAGTTGACTTGTACATCTTGAAGGTGGCGCGCACCGTGCTCAGGTCGATGGAAGGATCGAACTCAGGAGTGGTGGCGATGGTATGTGTGTTGGCGGTGGAGTAGAAATAGAGGGATCCCACACCACTGGAGTGTGTCGTGCTGATATACGGGTAGCGGGTGGAGGAGATGTACGAGGAATAGCGATTCCAGCAGGTCGGGAAGGACCCAACGCCCGTTCCGTAGTCATCAAACGATTCCACATAGGGTAAGGAGTCTATTAAGAGGCAGTTGGTCTGGAAAGTGTATTTGTTAGACCATTCGCTCGTTTCTGTGGCGGAGCAGACGGCCTTGACATAAAAGTCGTACGTGGTGGCTGGCTCCAACCCCGTAATTTGGAAGCTGTTTTGGCTGACCGTGGTGGAGGTGCCGTTCGTATTGGGGAAATAACCAACAGGCCCATAGGAGATGATCCACTCTGTTTCGCTATGTCCAGCCACCCAGGAAACATCTGCAGAGGTGGTGGAGATGTTGTCTGCGGCAAGGTTATGCGGCAACACACAGCCAGGAACATAGTCCACTACAATATGGTCCACATAACAGGTGGTGACACCTAAGACGCGGAAAGCAATGAACTTGCCTGTGCCCGTGTATGAGGTGAAAGGCACCGTAAAGCCATTCCAGACCGCTGTTTGAGGTACTATGCTCTCTATCAATTCGAAGGTGGACGTGTCATTGGCATCGGTCATAACGCCTATGTCCAGATGATGAACACTATTCATAGCCGCCTTAAAGGCCAAATTAATCTGCAGGTCGGCGATGTTGGCGTCCATCTCTGGGAGTACCGCATATTGATAGGTGGTGGCAGATGAGGAATAGAAATAGAGCGCACCTGGCAGGGTTAAGCCCGTGCTGGCTGTGGTGGAATTGATGTAAGGCGCCGAAGTAGCATTGGATATCTTCTTCCAACAATCTGGGAATGTGGTAGTGCCCGTCCCATAGGTGTCAAAATCTTCCGTATAGGGGAAGGTGTTGATCGGCATACAGGAAGTGGAGAAGGTGGCGTGCGTCCAACCCGATCTGCCATCCGGACAAATAGCCCGTACATAAACATCATAGTCGGTGTTAGGTGATAATCCGGTCATGTCATAATAGGAGTCGCCTAAAGTCAGAACATTGGCCATGGTGGTGTCAAATCCTGCCGGTCCATACATGAACTCCCAGGAACTGATGGTTGTCGGGGAAAACCAGTTGACCATTGCCGATGATGACATGATATTCGTTATGGCCAGTCCAGAAGGTTCTATACATTCTGGCGTATAGTCCAAGACGATATTGTCCAAATAATAGGAAGCGGTTGCTCCTTCAACAACACGGAAGGCGATGAATCGGCCGTTGCCGGAGTAGCTGGTAAATTGTGTCGTGAAGGGTTCAAACACCGTGATTTCAGATGGAGAAACCAGTTCAACCAATTGGAAAGTGGCTGGGTCGTAGGGGTCGGTCATCACACCCACCTCCATATTCGCTGTCGCTATGCTTTTTCTGAGATAGAATGATACAGACAACTCGTTGATGTTAATGGAGGGGTCAATCTCAGGTAATACAGCATAGCAATAGCTGCTGGTAGTACGGTAGAAATACAGAGCACGGGAAGAGTTGTAGGCTGTGGAATTGATATAAGGATAGTTGGTGACAGAGGAGGTCCTACGCATCCAACAATCCGGGAAACTGGACGTCCCCGTAGAATAACTCTCAAAGTTTTCTGTAAACGGAAGAGAATCGATAGCCGTGCAGATTGTGGTGAAAGAGATGGGGATGGTAAATTCACTTACTTCATTGCCGCAATCAGACTGAACTTTCACCAAGTAGGTGGTGTTAGCCGCCAAGTCTGAAATCTGATAGAAGGTATCTGTTACGCTGAAAACGTTTGTCCAAATCGAATCATCTTCAGCCATATAGGCAATGTTCCAAGCACTTTCATTCTCGGCGGGATTCCATGAAACGGTCACCCCGTTTTGCACATAGTGGCTTACAGAGACATCAGTAGGACGGAAACAGGTGGGGAGGTAGTCGATGACTACATTGTCCACATATATCGTGTTGGCAGCAGAGCCTGACCCGCTACGGAATGCAAAATGGTGGGCGTTTCCTGTATAGTTGGGGAAAGATAAATCAAATTGCTCCCAGGTATTGGTGGCGTTAGGAGATACCGTATCTAACGGCACAAAGGTTGTCAAGTCGGTAGGAACGCTCATCACGCCCACAATAAGAGCATAATTGGCAGATGTTTTGCGAGCCATAAACGACAGTTGCAGTTGGTTCAGGCTGACGGTACTGTCAATCTCAGGAGTGGCCGCCACTACATAATAGGTAGAGGCGGTGTACATGTACAAAGCGCCTGGGGCGGAAGCATTCGTGGTGTTGATATAGGGGTACGTGCTCGTGGTTCCACTGTAGTTCTTGGTCCAACATGTCGGCATGGTGCCGGTGCCCGTACCATAACTGTCAAAGGACTCATAATACGGGAAGGTGGAGATGATACCACAAGAGGTGTTCCCTTTCTTGATATCGGTCCATGCACTCTGCGTACCATCACTGCAAATTGCGCTCACGCGTACCTCATAGGCAGTGTTAGGAACTAAGTTGAAAATCACCAAAAAGGTGTCTGTAGTGGTCACGTCCTGCCACATGTCTTCATGTAAGTTCTTGTATTGCAACAGATAGGAACAACCAGAGTTGCCGCTCTTCCATGATGCGGTCAGGCTGTTGGTCTGGGGATTCGTGATAGTCAGGTTGCGAGGTTTTTGGCAGGAGGGGATGTAATCTACTACCAAATCGTCAATGTACAAGCTGTTGACGGCGGAGAAGCCTGTCCGGAAAGAAATATAGCGACCTGTTCCGGTATAATTGGCAAAGGAGATGTCAAAGGTTTGCCACGTGCTGTTATCATCCGGAGATATGGTGTCCACAGGCTCAAAGGTGGTGGGGTCCAATGGATCGCTCATAATACCCACGATGAGTTTGTAGGCGGCTGAGGTCTTGTATGCCTTGAAAGATACTTGCAAATCTTGCATGTTGATGCTGTTGTCTATGGCAGGTAGCGAGGCCCCGTCCATGTATGCAGAAGTGCTGTAGAAATAGAGAGCTCCCACACCACTGTAATGTGTGGTGCTGATGTAAGGATAACTGGAGGTTCCGGAGTACGTGTTGTATTTGGTGAGGCAGGTCGGGAAGGCGGTTGTGCCTGTACCATAGCTGTCAAAGTCTTCTGTGTAGGGTAATGTAGTAATAGGAAGACAATAGGTCTGTAGGGTAAGGATGTCACTCCAGGAACTATTGGTGCCGTCAGAGCAGTTGCTGTTCACGCGAATCTGGTAGTATTGGCCGTCTTGCAGACCTGTCAACTGGTAGGTGGTGTCGGTAATGCCATACACCTCAGTCCAAACACTGTCTTCATCTAACTTGAAGGATAAATTGTAGGTGCTTACCGCGCTCACGGGCGACCAAGTGATCTCCGCAGAGTTGGTAGTGATATTGTCTGTACTCAGATTTGTCGGAAAATCGCAAGAGTGCGTGAAGTCCACCACAACATTGTCCAGATACATATAGTTGGCACTGCCGGCAGGTGTCATGAAGGCGACATAATGTCCGTTGCCAGTATAGGAGGTCAAAGGTACGGAAAAACTTTCCCATACGGAAGTTGCTTGAGGGGTAAGCGTATCCAAGGGTACAAAGGTGGCGCCATCCAAGGGGTCTGTCATTACACCCACCATGATTTTATAGTTGGCTGAGGTTTTGCGCAATTTGAAGGCGACCTCATAGGCGCTTAGGTTACCGTTGATTTTTGGGGTGGTTGCCCATGTGGGTACAGTAGAGGTACCATAGAAATAGAGTGCACCCGGAGAGCTGTAGTTAGTGGTATTGATATATGGATATACCGTGGTGCTGGAGGCATAGCCGCCGCGGTTCCAGCATTCAGGATAGGCCGTTGTGC
This sequence comes from uncultured Bacteroidales bacterium, assembly GCA_937901455.1. Classification (GTDB taxonomy): domain Bacteria; phylum Bacteroidota; class Bacteroidia; order Bacteroidales; family WCHB1-69; genus F23-D06. The sequence continues at coordinate 30,350 of CALDIA010000088.1, forward strand.
CTGTTCCATACGTGTCAAAAGTCTCCTCGTAGGGCACTGACACTCCCTGACATTGGGTCGTGAAGGTCAGAGATTGAGAGGCCCAAATGCTCTCATCGCCAGCCCCACAGTCAGCCTGTACCATGAAGGTGAGATTATAGCTGGTGCTGGGAGTCAACCCTTCAATAACGTACATGGAGTCAGAAACACCATAAATGGTTGTCCAATCTGTCTCATCGGAAAATTTGTACGAGACATTCCAAAGGGTTTCAAGGCCTCCTGGTGTCCATGAAATGCTGATTTGCTCATCAGTGTTTGTATAGCTGATGTTTGACGGACGCTCGCAAGTGGGGATGTATTCCAGTGTGAAATCGTCAATATACATGCCCATTATGGCACCCATGTCTCCGCACTTAAGAGCAATATAATGGTCATTACCCGTGTAGTTGTCAAAGTCCACTTCGAAATATTCCCACGTGGAGGTGGCTGAGGGGGTAAGCGTGTCGTATGGGTGGAATGAGGTGCCGTCCATAGGGTTGGTAATGGTGCCGATGACAATCTTATAGTTTGCACTTCCTTTTCGCAACATCATGGAAACCCGCAGGGTGTTGATATTGATGCTGGTGTCAATTTTTGGAGTGCTGGCAATGTCGTAATATGTTGACGATGCATACATATACAAGCTGGCGGGTGCGGAATAATTATACGTGGAATAGCAGTAGGGATAGGTGGTGGTGGTACTGCTGTAGAACTTGGTCCAGCAAGAGGGAAAAGTACCGGTGCCAGTGCCGTAGTTGTCAAAGTTTTCTGTATAAGGGAGGTTGAATATGGTGCATGGATCAGCCAGCGTGGTGACGCATACCGGAGCCGAAGAGGCACTGCCAGTTGGCGTATATACAGCCTCTACTGTATAGCAGTACGGCGTTTCCATATTCAAACCCTCATCAGTATATTCGAAATTCTCTATAAGACTGGTGTTAATCTGTGCACCGTCACGATAGATGTTAAAGCCCAGAAGATCTTCCGACACAAAGGTTCCTTTCACAATGAAGGGAACTCCTAACTGTTCCAAAGAGGTGTCGTCCGACCAAGCCAGCCATACCCCATTCACCAATTGGATACCATTGCCAGTGCTCACCACGCCAGGAATACTGACAGGCGGGCACCAAGGGCCACTGCTTAAGGAACCGTTCATGGAAACCGTCACCCAATAGGTGCCGGCAGGCAAGGTGGTGTCAATGTTGGTGATCACACGCATGATGGGCCGTGTCGTGTCCATAAGCCCAGTCGCCGTTGTACGGTAAATGCCTGTCCAGGATGTTGAGGTCATGACATTGTTTGTACCTGAAGTCCAAATAGGTACGGAGCTGCTGTCAATAGGTTCCGAATCGTAGATGGAAATGTATGCCTCCGTAATGGTCGAAGTGGTTGTCGAACCTGTCTGATAAGCAAAAAAGTCAATGGTGCTGATGTGCGCCGCTACTGGCAACGTGAAATCATCACCCACTTTGAATTTGGCCGTCTCGTTTATGTTTCTACCCAAAATGGTTTGGCCACCATAGGTGCAACTGACATCGTTGCCAGCATAACCGCCTCCAGGGTAAATCACCATCTGCGACTGGTCCCACAAGTTGATACGCAACGGTTGCGTGGTGCCCGATGGCACACCCCACGATACCTTGACCGAATTATGCGACAAGGCTGTGGCCGTTACATTGGTCGGGGGATTCTGCTGAGCGAACAAATTCGGACAGCAAGTCATCAATCCCACACAAATTAGCAGAAATAGATGTTTGTTTTTCATAATAGTTAGGTATTTGTTAGATAAAGAGATAAGCTTATTTCTTTTTGAAATAGCGGAGCAAAAGTAAATATTTTTTTGGAAAAGGTGCACCTTTTTTTGTTAAAAATATTCAAAGAATCAAAATGACAAATTGTGTTGAAAAACCTGTGGCTATAAAATGATTGGCAAAATTTTTGCAATGTAAAGAAGGTGTATTTTTTGAGAATAGACAATCAGACAACAGTAAATAACAGAAATACAATATATTATGAATGAAGAAATAAAAGATTCTATTGAGGAGGAAGTACCTCGCGGCGAGGCCGTCTCTGACAATATTGAGCCTACTGACACTATGTCGGATGCCCATGTTAAATCTGAAAACGACGATAAGAAAGAGGAAGGCAGATCCATTTTTTCAAAGAAAAACAGCAAGGACAAGCAGAAAATGGATGAATTGGAAGCCCAAGCGGAACGTTTGTCAGCTGAGAAGGCTGAGCTCAACGACCGTTTTCTGCGTCTCTATTCCGAATTCGACAACTATAAAAAGCGGGTTAGCAAGGAGAAACTGGACTTGATATCCACCGCATCCGAGAAGGTGATTGTGAGTTTGTTGCCCATCATGGACGATTTTGAAAGAGCCATTGCCGCCAACGAAAAAGTAGAGGATGTTAATGCCATCAAGGAGGGCTTCACGCTTATTTACAGCAAGTTGCTTCAAATGTTGAAGAAGCTGAATGTGACGGAGATTGAGGCTATCGGACAGGTTTTTGACACGGATGTTCATGAAGCCGTCACCCATTTCCCAGTTGAGAAAGAGGAAGATAAGGGCAAGGTAATTGATGTGACCGAAAAAGGCTACAAATTGGCTGACAAGGTGATTCGTTATGCAAAAGTAGTTGTTGGCCAATAATAGAGAGGAGATATAATAATGGCAGAGAAAAGAGATTATTATGAAGTGCTGGGGGTCACCAAGGAGGCCACAGCAGAAGAGATAAAGAAAGCTTACCGGAAGAAAGCCATGCAATATCACCCTGACCGAAACCCGGGTGATGCGGGGGCGGAGGAGAAGTTCAAGGAGGCGGCCGAGGCTTACGATGTGCTGAGCAACCCTGACAAGAAGGAGCGTTACGACCAGTTTGGACATGCGGGTATGGGCAACGCGGCCACCGACTTCTCGGGTGCCAATATCAATGACATCTTCACCCACTTTGCCGATATCTTCAATGGCGGCTTCGGGGGCGGTTTTAATATTGGCGACTTTTTCGGGGGCGGCGGAAGCACGGCCCAGCGCGTACGCCGTGGCAGCAATATCCGCATCAAGGTAAAACTGACTCTTGAGGAGGTGGCCTCCGTGACTGAGAAGAAACTGAAAATCAACAAATATGTGGCTTGTACCCATTGCAATGGCACCGGCGCCAAAGATGAACATAGCAAGGAAACATGTCCGACCTGCCATGGCCGCGGCCAAGTGATGCAACAGCAACGTTCTATGTTCGGAGTTATCCAACAAGTGTCAGAGTGCCCTACATGCCACGGTTCTGGTGAGGTTATTAAAGACAAATGCCCACACTGCCATGGCAACGGCATCGTCAAGGGCGAAGAGGTGGTGCAGATTTCCATCCCCGCAGGCGTGGATAATGGCATGCAACTCACCCTGCGCGGCAAGGGCAATGCCGCAGCTAACGGTGGCGTCAATGGCGACCTGCTCGTCGCGATCGAGGTGGCCGACCATGACATCTTTGAACGTGATGGCAATAACCTGTATCTCAACTATCATATCAGCATCCCGCAGGCTGCTCTCGGTGCCTCCGTGGAGATACCCACCCTCACCGGCAAGGCTCGTATCAAGATTCCCGCCGGCACACAAAGCGGCCAAGTATTGCGTCTGCAAGGCAAAGGATTGCCTGAAATTAACCGCAACAACGTTGGCGACCTCATTGTTAACATCAACGTCTGGACCCCGAAGAGCCTGACCCGCGAGGAGAAGGAGATACTCGAAAAACTGAGCTCCCACGATAACTTCGTGCCTAAACCCGGCAAGAGCGACCGCAGCGTCTTCAACCGCGTGCGCCAGTTCTTCAACGACTAACAAAACCTATTCTATCAGATATTTTTGCCCTTTTAACCCGATTATGGACGACCTTGCGGCGCGGCGGGTTATCAGCGCGACCGGTTCCAAGTAGCCGCCCACCAGCGCCATCCGTTATTGTTTCGAAAAAGTAATGCCTACTCCCGCTCCAAATGGGGCTTGACAGGGTCGTCCAAGCGGTAGATGTGGTCGTATTCCACGGCTATTACGCCCTTCACATGCCTAAAAAACTGCATGGTCTCCTCCAAGGTCTTTTCTTCTGGTTTTTTGAGGGCCATACCCGGAATGAAGTTGTAGTCGTAAATGATTTCCGCCTTGTACTCTTCTATTGCCTTGAGCAGAGGCTTTTTACCCACAAGGGTGTCATACATGACGATAAAGTTGGTAGGGGAGTGCTCCTGGACAGGGGGGCGTTGTGTGATGGTATCCGGAAGTTCCACCGCTTGCTGGGCTCTGCACGATAACAACATCAACATGGCAAACGGGAGTATGAGCAAGAAAGCCTTTAGAGCCAAGTATTGGATTTTGTTTTTCATTTTTGCAGGTATTTTTTTCGTTCCTCCTTGGAAAATTTTTCAATGGCATAGCACAACATGGTTCGCGGCATTGTTTTGTATCGCGTTGACAGCCATTTTTTCAATTGTTGGTCGTCACGTTTTCCCGCCTCGCGCGTTGTGGGCACCTTCACGCCAAGGAACACATCGCCCTCGCCGTATTGTCCTTTGCCCGTTTTGAAAAACCGCGACAGGTTCACTGCTTGCTCCGCATCTTGATGGGAGAGCATTTCGCTGTATAGGATGTTGCTTCTCATTATTCACCTGATTAATATCTGTAGAAGCACTCCTCAACCTCACCCAGCGAAAGGCCATATTCATGGAAATTTTCGAGGTTCATGACTGCTTTGTAACATCTTTACTTTTAACGGGGCAAAGATAATAAAAATAGTTGGCCTCAGGTTCTTTACACATGGTTTTTCATAAATGATGTATGAAAGACAGGGATGTTGTTCAGGTATGATGGTAAAAAATGTATCTTTGCGCTCTTAAAATACACAATATGAAAGTATGGTCATTGTTTGGGATGTTTTTATTCATCCTTTTCACATTGTCGGCCCAACAGGGTGATTTAACTCAAGATTGGAGAACCGCTGGAAGTTGGTTACCTCCAGATTTCTCCTTTCAAGACACTTCCCTGCCTATGGGTCAGCGGGTGGAGATTCTCCTGCACCAGCTCACCTTGGATGAGAAACTGGCTATGATGGAGCATCAGAATCCCGCCATCCCGCGACTCGGTGTTCCAGCCTACAGTTGGTGGAACGAGGCGTTGCATGGGGTGGCCCGCAACGGCTATGCCACCGTCTATCCCCAACCCATCGGTCTCGCCGCCACCTTTGATGTGCCTGCTGTAAAAGAGCTGTTTTCCTATATAGCTGAGGAGGGTCGTTGGAAGTTCGAGGAGGCCCAGCGCGACAAGGAATATGGCGATTACAAGGGTATCTCCTTCTTCACCCCCAACATCAATATTTTCCGGGATCCCCGCTGGGGACGCGGTATGGAGACCTACGGAGAAGACCCTTATCTGACGGCACAGATGGGAAAGGCCTGTGTGCAGGGGCTGCAAGGTGATGACCCCAACTATTTCTTGTCGTTGGCCTGCGCAAAACACTTCGCCGTCCACAGCGGCCCAGAGTCTATTCGCCACTCCTTTGACGTGTCGGTGACCCCCCGTGATTTGTGGACCACTTACCTGCCCGCCTTTGAAACGCTTGTCAAGGAGGCCAACGTGCAGCAGGTGATGTGCGGCTACAACCGTTTAGACGGGGAACCCTGTTGCACCAACCAGCATCTCCTTGTACAGATTCTTAAGGAACAATGGGGTTATGAAGGCCTGTTTGTCACTGATTGCTGGGCCTTGAACGATGCCTGGGAGCATGACACTGTAATCCCTCGTCATGAGACCTACCCCACGGCCGCAGACGCTGCCTCGGCAGCCTTTGGCTCTGTCATCGACCTCGAATGCGGTAGCGGCCTGCCCGCCCTCAAAGAAGCCGTGAAACTCGGCTACATCGATGAGGGTGTCATCGATGACCACGTTCGCAAAATCCTTACCGCACGTATGCGTCTGGGACTCTTCTCCGAGGAAGAAATGTACCGCTGGAAAGGTGGCAAGGATGTGCAAGTGGAACCTCTCGACTATTTTAGCTTGTCTTATCGTATGGCCCAAGAGAGTATGGTGCTGTTACAAAACAAAAACAATATCCTCCCACTCGACCTGAAAAAATATAAACGCATTGCTGTGGTCGGCCCCAATGCCGACAATGACACGATGATGTGGGGTAACTATAACGGTACTCCTTACCATACCGTCACTATTTTGGAAGGTATCAAAAATTATGTGAAGAAAGAACACGGCCCATCCGTCTATTACGACCAGGCCTGCCACCACGTGGACGGTCTCTACAAGCTGCCTGCCAATTTTGACAGGGAGATTGCCAAGTGCGACCTTATCATTTTCGTGGGTGGCCTTTCGCCTGCGCTGGAGGGAGAACAGTTAGATGTGGAGGTGGACGGTTTCTTGGGAGGCGACCGTACTTCAATAGAACTGCCTCGCATCCAAAACGGGATGCTGCGCAAACTTAAAAAGACCGGCAAACCTGTCATCTTGGTGTTGAACTCCGGCAGTGCTGTCGCGCTGGATTGGGAAGATGAAAACTTGGACGGCATCCTCTGTGCCTGGTACCCCGGAGAGGCCGGCGGGTTAGCAGTGGCCGATGTGCTCTTCGGCAAGCATAATCCTGCGGGACGACTGCCCGTGACCTTCTACAGCGCTCACAACGACCTGCCCCCCTTCGACAATTACGATATGCATGGACGCACTTACCGATTCATGACGGAAAAGCCTCTCTATCCTTTCGGCTATGGTCTCAGTTACAGCACTTTCTCTTACTCCAACTGCGAATTCAATACGGATGAGAGGAAGTTTACGTGCACCGTCACCAACAAAAGCAACCGCCCTGGCGATGAGGTGGTGCAGGTCTATCTGACAAACCCGCAAGACCCGGAGGGGCCCGTCAAGACCTTGGTAGGCTTTGAGCGCATAAAGCTGGGATCCAACATGTCTGAAACGGTATCCTTCACCATTGATGAGCGCTTCTTCCAATCCTTCAATGACAAAGACCAAACCTTTGAATTTCGCCCTGGCACCTTCTTTATCATGGTGGGTGACCAAACCCTGGAAGTGCACATATAACCTGCGGGAGTTGCCAAAATTCCTACAGATGCAGATATACTCAAAGTAAAGGGTTTGGAAAATTGAAAATGCTGATGGTTCGTTTTTCCTACGAATCGACAAGGTGTGTTTTCGCTTTTCGGCCTTATTTTCTCATACCCCGGAGTGTTGTGGATATTTTCTGTACCAAAGGCTTATGGATAATGGAGACTAAGGGGACGGGGTAGGGTACACCTCCGAAGCTTTGGTACATGCGTGCCACGTTAGGGTTGATAGAGCCGTTGAAATCCAATGTCAGGTTGGAGGCTGCATGTTCCCGAATGACTGCGTCCAGCAGCAGGAACATGGGCTTTTGCGCTGCATAGAGGTAGTCACGGCCAGAGAACCAGAACCATAGGCGCTTGCCATCGCGCACGAACAGAGCCCCGCCGGCCAAGTCACCATCCGTTGTGCGGGCACTTGCAGTTAACAAGGCATCCTGCTCATTCAGTGCTTTGGCGATGGTGACCAATCTGTCGTAGTCGTCAGGTCCAAAGTGCACGGAATGCTCTTTGCCGCGGTTTTCCCGGAATAGGCGGATGACGTTTTCCACCACAGGTTCCTGAAAACGGATTCTTACCTGCTGCCGCTCGGCATCTTTGATGTTGCGTTGCGTGTTATGGGCATAACCAGCGCGCAATGCCTCATACGATGCTTGCAACTTTAGTTCATGTGAGGTTAGCATGGCTGTAGGGCAGTCAGTTCGGTTGCCTGTGTTCAAGATTATGTCAGCAACGGCATATTTTTCCGGGATGGCATCCATGAATGCCTTGGTCTGTTCAATTGATACGGTACCAGGGGCGAAAATGCCCATTTGGGGCAGGAAGAAGGGCGTGTATATATAAGGTATGCCCCATTTTTTGCGAGTGGGCAGTGGCATGACCGCCTCATAGTCGCCCTGCACTAATGCATGCCATGTGTTGGGTTGTGTTAGCTGCCCAAGCAGCTCATAATGGCAGAAAACGGTTGAGAACAGGGCGTTGTCAACCGTTTGATTCCACTTTTCAGGGTCAATATCCTTATTATTTACAAACTGGATCATACAAAATGTTCGGCAATGCGCTTCATTTCTGAGGAGACGTTGTTGTTCTCGTAGAGGATGCCGTAGATGGTTTCCACAATAGGAATATTGGCTTGTTGCTTTTTGTTGATCTCGTGCACGCAGCGGCAGGCGGTATAACCTTCCGACACCATGCGCAACTCCATGAGCGAAACGCGGACCGATAGGCCGTGACCTATCATGATGCCGAAGAGACGGTTGCGGCTGTAGGTGGAGTAGGCAGTCACCAACAAGTCGCCAAGATAAACGGAGTCAGAGATATGCCGTTCCTCGTTGGGGTAAACATGGGAGACAAAGTATTTCATCTCCTTCACGCAGTTGGCCACATAGGCAGCGATGAAGTTGTCGCCATAGCCCAAGCCGCTGTATATACCGGCACCTAAGGCGTAAATGTTCTTCAACACAATGGAGAGTTCTGCCCCCATCAAGTCTTGTGATACGGAAGCGCGGCAGTAGCGGTTGGTGAAAAACTTGGCCACGATGCTGGCTAACTCGCTGTTGACCGACGCGGCTGTCAGATAGGTGAATTTCTCCTGCGCAATTTCTTCGGCATGGGAGGGGCCACTGATAAGGCAGAGGTTCTCCACCGGCACCTTGAATTGCGTTTGCATATAGTCGCTGATCAGTTGCATGGTTTCCGGTACAATGCCCTTTACGGCCAGGATAATCTTTTTTTTGTGCAACTGACTTCGCTTCTGCAAAGGTTCTAAACTTTGGTGCAGGTATGCGGATGGCGTGACAATGATGACGTAGTCGGACTTGGAGACCACCGAGCGTATGTCGGTGCTGACTCTGACTTCTTCAGGATTGATGAAGACCGAGCTGAGATACTTTGGGTTATGGCCGTAATTAGCAATACCCTCAGCCACTTCTTCTTCGCGCACCCACCAATGGATATGCTCCAGATTGGCGGAGATAATCTTGATGATGGCGGTTGCCCAACTGCCACCTCCTATGACGGCCACACGATAGCGCAAGCGGGTTTTCTTGCTGCGCGGAATCATAGGAGTATATTCTGAATTCGCCATGATGGTTTAACTTTTTTTAAGGCTGCAAAAATAGAAAAAATAATGGAATGCAGCCTAAAAAAATCTTAATAAACCTAAATTTAGTATTTGAATAAGGATTAAAGATGTGTCCGATGGTAACCATATTGGGTATCCAACGCTTTTTCCTGTTTTTCGTCGAAGATGCGTCTCATGCCGGAGGCCTTAATTTTGGCGGGGGCTCCGGCTAAGAGGCAATAAGGCTCGCATGAGGAAAAGTCTTTGTTGACAAGGCTGTTGGAGGCTATGACGGTCCAGGGGGCCACTTGCGCACCCTTGGCGATGGTGGTGCGGTTGCCCACCCATGTGTTGGCACCAATCTCCACAGCCCTCGTAAGTTTAGGGATTTCATGGTTATGTTCCGTGAGCTCGATATAGTGGAAGGAAGAGTCCATGATTTGCACGTCCCAGGCCATCCGCACATTTTTGCCGAAGGTGATCCGGTCAAAACACAATATCCTGACATTGGTGCCGAATATTTGCTCGTCGCCCCCGATGGTCAGCGTGGCACCATCAGCCACAAGCACATACGAACCCATCATGAAGCGTGTGTTTCCCTGAATAACCATCGTGCCCCGGATGTTCCAGATGCTCCGTTGAACACTCGTGGCCACATAATAGTCGTTTTTCCCGATCTTCACCATGCCTGGGTGCAACTTCTCGCCCGTGTCAAAAATAATCTTCCCGGAAGTACTCCGCATAGTCATCTTTCCATACACAAAGAAAGGCAACCGACACGCCTCCCGAAACGACAACATCCTAAAGTTGAACCATAGGGTCTTCAACAAGTTGGTCTTTAATAATGTCTTGAATAATTTGAAATAGGACATGGACAATGACAAAAAGTGTTAAACTATTTATTTTTTTGGTGTGCTTTCCAACGTTCTAATAAGATTTCTTTGTAAGTTTGGTAAGCCTCGAAGTGGCAAAGGTGAGATATCAGCAAGTAAATGGCTGTATATAAGGCAATCTGGATACACATGAGCAGGTACTGGTTGATGGGTATTACCTGTCCTAACAGATAGGTGCCTACCCCGACAAGGATGGAGGTGAGGTAGTAGATGCCCACATCTTTTATCTGTGCCAGGATGCCGTAACCGATGAGATGCTTGTTGACCCCTGCGTTGATGAAAAAGCAGATATAGCCTACCGCCGTAACGGCCCATAGCAGTCCGTAAATCCCAAAATGGAACCCCAAAATGATCAGTCCAATGCCTATCAGTCGTTTGGAAACTTGCACAATGAGGTAGATACCGCTGCGCCCCAGAGACTTGATGACGTTGGTGTTCAAGGTGTTCAAGGTGTAGATCATGCTGGAAAGGCACAGAATTTGGAAGTAAGGAACGGAAGTGTCCCAGCGCATTCCATAAAGCAAATGGATTAGCGGGGAGGCAACCACTATCAACATGGCAAACAATGGCATGTTTAGGTAAGTGATGGATTTCACCGTTTTGCGCAGGGAGGAGAGCAGGTGCTGTTTGTCATCTTGCAGGGAAGCAAAGGCCGGGAAAGAGACATCGTTTACCACAGAGGAGAGAGCATTGGTAGGCATCTCTTCCAGTTTTCGTGCTTGTGAGTAAAAACCCAAGTCCTTGGGAGAGTACCATTTGCCGATGATGAAGCTCTGGAGGTTGGTGTATATGGTTTCTACCAAAGAGGATAGTAGCATTAGTCCGCCAAAACTGAACAGTTCCTTGAGGGATGTCATACTGAATTCCAGGGAGGGCCGCCAGGAGCTCATTTTCCATAATAGCAGCACACTGGTCATGGAGGAAACAATAGCAGATGCCACCAGGCTCCAGACTCCAAAGCCCATCAAGGCCATGGTGACGGCAACTATCATGCCAGCCAGCGCGGCACAAATGCTACGGGTGGACAGCTCCTTGAAACGCATCTGCTTCTGCAACTGATTGGATTGTACCAAGGAAAAGGATTGAATCAATAATACCAGGCTTTGCACTCTCAGCACATCGCGCAACTGCGGCATCTCGTAAAAACGCCCAATAGCTGGGGCTGTGAAGAATAGCAGCAGGTAGAAGATAATCGACATGACAATGTTCCAGTAGAAGACGGTGGTATAGTCGATGTGGGTGGGCTCCTTTTTTTGAATGAGGGCAGATCCTAAGCCACCGCTAACAAATACGCTGGAGATGGCGATGAAGACGTATAGCATAGCGATGCAACCAAAATCTTCTGGCATCAGCAGTCGCGCCAGCACCATATTGGAGATGAAGGTGATGCCCATCGAGCCGACCTTGCCTATGCTGCTCCATATCATTCCCGATATTGTTCTGTTTTTCAGGCTGTCCTGCATGATGGCGTCCTATTTTTCGATAGCTTTTTCTATATCCAGGATGGAAACGGATTCTTTTTGCAACAGGTATTCGATGGTGCGGGCTTCGGCGCGCAGATCTGTTTCCAGCAGGGCGGAGGCCAGTGTGATGATGGCATCGGCAATGGAGGTGTCCACGCCAGCCACCCTGCCGATGGAGGTGAAAAGCCCCACGCCCATGGGAACATCCTCTGTCAGGTAACGGTGCCGAATAGAGGAGGGCCCTTTGTTAGCAGCGTTGGAGAAGGAACGGAAAACCTCCATGGCATCGACAGAGAGGTCCTCCTCATTACGCCACTTGGCCGCATCAAAGTAGTTCAACGGTTCGCACCCGAATGATTTTAGCACTTCGTTTTTTTGCTTGTCGAATGCATGGATCACATGTATTACCGATTCGGTGAAGGCTTCCTTGTACATCCAGAATTCGCCGCCGCTGTGCTCTATTCTTGAGGCTGAGAATAGAATGCCGATGGGGTGTACCATCATGTTGGGGTTATGAATGGCCGACTCTAAAATGTGCCGTCTGGAGTAGCGGGTATTGTCAAAAAGCTTGGAGAAGATGGAGAGCACTTGGCGGGTGGCTTCGGTGGGCAGCACAGAAATGGCGTTGCGGGGGTTGTAGAAGGTGATGTGCACATACAGCTGGTCCACAATGCGCCCGTTGTAGGCGGTGGTCTCCCACTCGCTGAAGAGCACGTTTTTGTGGATGTATTTCTTAAAGATCAGGCTTCCCATATAACCGGGTATCAGTACGATGAGTTGTCCATCGCGCACAAAAGGCGCAATCAGTCGGGCTACCTGCTCGTGCTGGGCCGTGGTGGTCATCACCATTAGGATGTCGGCAAAGGTGACGGCCTTTTCCACATCACGGGTGATGAACTCAGGCTTGGCAAAGAATCGCTTGCCATGTTGGGTTTCATCCAGCACATTGAAACCTCCTGTCTCGCACATGGTGTTGAAAAATTCGGCTTGGGCTGTCGTGGAGGTTTTGAGCAGGCCAACCTTTGCGTGGCGCTCTATCAGCTTGGCGGCATGAACCATGCCCGCATTGCCGCAACCAATGATTGTAATGTTCATCTTGACGGATGTGTTGGTTTAAATCTCAGGTAGCATTTCGCAGATTAACTTCACCATGTTAGGCTCAGCACCAGTGGCAGCGGCTAACACTTCTTCATGGGTAGCCTCCATGACTTGACCCACAATGCCTAAGTCGGTGATGACCGAAAAGGCGAAGACCTCCAACCCGCGATAAACACCTACGATGGCTTCCGGAACTGTGGACATGCCCACGGCATCAGCCCCTAAAATGTAGTAGGCCTTATACTCAGACGGAGTCTCAAAACAAGGCCCTGAAACCCCAATGTAAACGCCTTCCTGTACATGAATGCCCAAAGCTTTGGCCTTTTGGTGGGCTATCTTCAGTAGCCGCGGCGAATAGACTTGACTCATATTGGGGAAGCGAGGCCCTAAGGTGTCGTCGTTAGGCCCAAGCAGTGGATTGGAGCCGAACATGTTGATGTGGTCTCGGATCAACATGATGTCGCCTACTTGGAAAGTGGGGTTCATGCCCCCGGCAGCGTTCGACAAGATGAGGGTCTTAACTCCTAAACCGGCAAAAACATGCTCTGGGTAGGTGACGGTCTGCATGGGATATCCCTCATAATAGTGAAAACGGCCGTTTAGTACAACGACTTCCACCTGATTGAGCCGACCAAAGATTAAAGTTCCTTTATGCCCCTTCACCGTGGAGACAGGAAAATTGGGGATTTCCCCGTAAGGGATTTCATCAAGAATCTCGATTTCTTTGGTGAGTCCTCCCAACCCAGACCCAAGCACGATGGCGATTTTGGGCTGTATGGTCATTCTGTTTTGCAAAAATTCGATGGTTTTCTGTAGTGTTTCACGTCTCTCTTCTAACATAACTGTTGTATTATCCGGTTAAAGTTCAGTTTCTCTTCTTCAAATATGAATTGCACCATGATGGGCAAGATGAAAATAGGAAGCGAAGATACGCTTTTTTTCAATACCTTATCTTGTATGCGCATCCAGTCTTTTTCGGTGGTCAGGATGGGTAATTGCCTTCCAATGCTGTCGTATGTCTGTTGAATATGCCGTATGTCAGCCAAAGTATAACGTTGATGGTCAGCATATTGGATGTGGTTGACTATATGGAATTGAGACTCCAAGTAGTCCACCATGGGCTGGGAGTGGCCGATGCCCGTGACAAGAAGTATGTCGGTGACATTTTCGGTGGAAAAAGATTGGGCGGCTGGGGTGACAGGAATGGGGGCCAAGTATTGGTACGAGGTAAAGAAAAGTGGCTGCTGCGGGGTGAGTTGTAGCCTTTGCCGCCAAGCCTCCTTCTGGATTGTCTGCGGGTCTGCGGTTGTTTTGGTGACAATGACCATGTCGGCATCGGCAATGGCGGAGGGGAATTCGCGCAGTCGGCCGGCGGGCATGGGGTAGTCCTGATAATAGGGCCAGGAGTATTCGGTGAGCACAATGTTGATGTCGGCTTTGAGAGAGAGGTGTTGGAAAGCATCGTCCAAGATGATGATGTCGGTGTCGGGAGCGTCAAGGCATAATTTACGGATGCCCTCCAGCCGGTTGCCGTCCACAGCCAAAGGTAGCTCCGGGTGGATGGAATGCAGTAGCAAAGGCTCATCGCCAATACATTCAGCGGTAAGGGACTCTTCATTGCTGTTGGCAAAAACATAGCCGTGCGTGTTGCGTCCGTAGCCGCGACTGAGGAGGGCGGGCTGGTGGTTTTCCTTCAACAGGCTGAGCAGATACTCCACGTGAGGGGTCTTCCCAGTGCCGCCTACCGCGATGTTGCCCACATTGATGGTGGGCACATCGGCTTTTCGGGAATGGAAGATGCCTTTTCTGTAGCAGAAGCGTCGTAGCCGGGTGATCTGGCCGAATAGCCAACCGACAGGAATGAGTATGCGGCGGACTCTGCGCGGAATATGAATTTTAATGCGCGTCATGGTCAACGTTGCTCTCTGTTACTTCTGAACTGGCCACAGTCTTGCGCGCTAATCGGGCCTCTTTTGCTCGCTCTGCCTGCTCATTCTCAAAAGCCTCGTAGCTCCGGATAATCTTAGTCACCAGATGGTGCCGCACCACGTCCTTAGTGTCCATATAGATAAAATCAATGCCGGGTATCTTCCCCAAAATGCGGTTGGCCTGAATGAGTCCCGACTGTTGGTTCTTAGGCAGATCTATCTGGGTGATGTCACCGGTGATAAAGAACTTGGCATTTTTACCCATACGGGTGAGGAACATCTTTAACTGTGCGGAGGTGGCATTCTGCGCCTCGTCAAGGATGACGTATGCATTGTCAAGGGTGCGGCCGCGCATGAAAGCGAGGGGTGCAATCTCAATCACCTTGTCCTCCATATAGCTCATCAGTTTCTGCATAGGCATCATATCCCAAAGGGCATCGTAGAGTGGTTGTAGATAGGGGTCGAGTTTGTCGCGCAGGTCACCGGGCAGAAAGCCGAGGTTTTCGCCGGCCTCTACCGCCGGGCGGGTGAGGATGATTCGGCGTATCTGCTTGTTCTTTAAGGCTCTTACGGCTAATGCCACTGCCGTATAAGTTTTGCCCGTGCCAGCAGGGCCCACTACGAAGACCATGTCGTTCTTTTCGGCACTCTCCACCAATCGCTTCTGGTTGGGTGTGATGGCCTTGATAGCCTTGCCCTCCCGACCATAAAGGATAACGTTCTTGTCGCCACTGTTCAACCGGTAGAAATTGTCGTCTTCCAAAGCCGATATGTTCAGAATGTCCGTCTCGGTCAATTTTCCGAATTGCTCCAGATGGCTTTTCAGAAGATGAAGCCTGCTTTCAAAGAGCTCTACCTCACTGTCTTCGCCAATGACCTTCAAGACGTTCCCGCGCGCAACAATCTTCAGCTTGGAGAAGATGTGTGAGAGCAATTCTATATTGCTGTTCTGAGGACCAAATAGCCCTACGGCCTCTGATGGTTCTATTTCTATGATTCTTTCCATATTCTATTCTACTACAAGATACTCCAGTGGGTTGATGGGGAAACCGTTATACCAAAGTTCAAAGTGGAGGTGTTTTTTGCCGGTGCCTTTTGTGTCGGAACTACCCATCAGCGCGATGGGAGTGCCAGCCGTCACGCGTGCTCCAGTCTTTTTCAATAGCGATGTATTGTTCTTATAGATGGATATAAGATTGCCTGGATGCTGTACCATGATGACATATCCATCAGCGGAATTAAAATAGGTGGAAATGACGACACCATCGGCCACGGAAGTGACCGTGTTGCGGTCGTTATGGGCGATATCGATGCCATAATGACCCTTCACTACATCGAAAAGGCGTACCACAGCACCTATTGCGGGTGGGTAGATATTGAGGTTGGTAATCTTGGCCTGTTCGATATTGGGAATGCCGCCGCTGTTTCCCATGCCCTCTTCGTTGCGCGCCAAAATCATGTCCGACTCTTCCAAAAGTTCATTGGTGGCGGCCATCCGCTCTTTGTCGCGCATGGTAGTATGCACCGAAGGCGTCTTGGCAGCATCTTCGTCCATCTCCTCCGCAGTGGGCACTTCATCGGCCAAAAGGGTGGAGAAATGGTCAATGTATTGTTGGTTGTATTTGATGACCTGCTCTAAGGAGTCAATATGCTCCACGGCCTGCTTGTACAATTTGTAGTCGTTCTTGGTTGTGTATCCCGGAATATACATACGCAGAGGCGTAAGCGCAATGAGTATAGTGGTTAAAATGATGACCACAAAAGCAGCGATGACTCCCACTACAAATATCTTCTGAATAGTCAGCCTTTTGATGACCCACTGCTGCTCATGGGTCTGCTCGTTGGAGAATACAATCCTGTAGTGGGTCTTCCACTCACTCTTGATGATATTCCATATTTTCTTCAGCTTTTGAAATTTTCCCATACGTGATGCGACAAATCAGGGTGCAAAGATACATTAAAAATGCATGTCTGCAGACAATTTTTTACACGATAGTTCATAGGTTTCGCCTGTGCATACCACAAGGTCGGCCATGCAGCATTTTTCCTGTTGTGGCATCTGACGGGCCATGCGCTGTAGAATGTCTTCTCGGGTGAGATTCGGATTTCTGGTCATAATGCGCTCGATACGCAGTTCCAAGGGGGCGTCCGCTACAATGACCTTGTCGAAATAGTGTGCCAGTCCGCCCTCATAGATAATGGCGGACTCCATCATGACAGCATAGGAGTGCTGTTGCCCAGCCCATTGTTCGAAAAGCTCCATTACCGCCGGGTGTACCAGCGCATTCAAAGCCTGTAGTTTTTGCTCATCGCCAAAAACCAGGGAAGACAGCAGCGGAATGTTGACACGATGATTCACGATGAGGCCTTCATGATGAAAGAGTTCGTCCAATTTCTGCTGGAAAGGCTGGTTTTCATAAAGCTTTTTTGCCTCCTCATCGGCATAGAAAACGGGAATGCCCATTTGGATAAAATGTTTCGACAAGTAGGTCTTGCCAGTGCCTATGCCACCGGTTAGTGCGATCTTAAACATGATGGTAGAAATCGAAAATATGAATAGTTTCCATGGCCATGCGCACATCGTGTACGCGTAGGATGTCAGCTCCATGCGTCAGCGCCAGTGTATGAACGGCCGTAGTGCCGTTGAGGGCTTCTTGGGGCGATGTTTGCAGCAGTTTGTAGATCATCGATTTGCGCGACACTCCCACCAAAATCGGGAGCCCGAAGGTTTGGAAGGCTTCCAGATTTTTGAGAATGGTATAGTTTTGCTCAAGGGTTTTGCCGAATCCGAATCCTGGGTCTATGAGGATATCGTGGGCATGGTGTTGGCGCAGTTTTTCTATCTGTTGACCGAAAAAGGAGAGCATGTCGGCAATCAGGTCTTGGTAGTGGGTCTGGGTTTGCATGACATCCGGTTTAGCGGGGGTGTGGGTGAGGCAATAGGGCACCTGTAGGGCACCCACCAAGGGAATCATCGCCTCGTCGAAAGTGCCTCCGGAAATGTCGTTGATGATGGAAGCGCCATTTTCAACGGCTACCTTGGCAACGGAAGCTCGCCACGTGTCCACCGAGATGGGAGCGCCAGGAAATTGTCGGTGCAAGAGTTGTACAGTGTCGCGAATGACGGTCAACTCCTGTTCTTCGGGGATGTCAGCGGCATTGGGGCGGGTGGAGACAGCGCCCACATCGATGATGGCAGCACCCTCATCGAGCAGTTGCCCGGCACGGTCCACCACGGCCTCTTGAGTGGTATAGCGCCCACCGTCAAAAAAAGAATCACGTGTTACGTTGAGGATGCCCATGACGATGGGCTTTTCCAAAGACAGCAGATGACCGGAACAATTGATCTGTGTGTGCATAGTGTTATTTTATAAACGCTTCATATAGGCAATCTCAGCGGAGGGGTCTTGGCTACCGAAAACCGCATTGCCTGCCACTACGGCATCGGCACCGGCATCTATGATTTGCTGGATGTTGTCTCTTGACACGCCTCCGTCCACCTCTATCAGGGTGTCGGCATGGTGGCGTTCAATCATCTCGCGGAGTTCTGTGATGCGGTGCAGGGCACGTGTGATAAATTTCTGTCCGCCAAAGCCGGGGTTTACTGACATGAGAAGCACCAGATTTACATCGTCAATGATGTCCTCCAGACCGCTGATGGGGGTGTGAGGGTTGAGGGAAACGCCTGCCAGCATTCCCTCCTCTTTAATCTGGGTGACGGTGCGGTGCAGGTGGGTGCATGCCTCCCAATGCACGGTCAGCATGTCGCTACCCGCCTCCCTGAAAGCATGTATGTAGCGTTCAGGCTGCACGATCATCAGATGGGTGTCGAGTGGCTTCTCCGAATATTTACGAATGGCCTTTACCACTGGAATCCCAAAGGATATGTTGGGTACAAATACACCGTCCATGATGTCCAGGTGAAGCCAGTCGGCCTTGGACTCATTCAACATGCGGATGTCGGCTTCCAGATTTCCAAAATTGGCCGACAGCAATGACGGGGCTACAATTACGGATTGATGCATATAGTTTTTATTTTGAGCTTGATAAAATCGGATTCTGCAATGATTGCTAATCGTTAAGGAGACGGAGTACTTCGACAACAGCATCGGGCAGGCCGGCGGGGTTCTTGCCACCGGCAGTGGAGAGGGAGGGTTGTCCACCGCCACCGCCTTGTATCAGTTTCCCAGCTGCACGCACTAATTTTGGAGCTTCATAGCGGCCCACCAAGTCGTCTGAGATGGCGACCACTAAGTTAGGTTTATTGTCGCAGACACTGCCCAGCACCACTACGCGGTTTGGTTCTGTGCGCAGCTTGAAGGCGGCATTGCGCAGTATCTCGCCGCTATAACTGCTGATATTGGAGATGACGTGCATGCCGTTCACTTCTTGTGCTGTGGCGGACATCTCTTTGCAGAAGGCAGCTATTTGCTGTTGCTCAAACTCCTCTATCTTCTTGCGGTAGGCAGCGTTGTCATCGATGAGCCTCTGTATGGCCTGTGGCAGGTTGGTGGTATTGAGAGCCTCTTTCATCTGTTTGATAAGGTTTTGGTTTTCATACATCAAGGCCTCGGCTGTAGTGCCGGTAACTGCTTCTATACGGCGCACGCCGGCGGCAATGGCACCCTCAGACACGATCTTGAAGAGTCCGATATTGCCTGTGGCGGATGTGTGTGTGCCACCGCACAACTCTATGGCTTTGCCGAACTGGATAACACGGACGGTATGGCCATATTTCTCGCCAAAGAGGGCGATGGCTCCCATGGCCCGGGCTTCGTCAATGGGCACATCCAAGTGCTCCTGCAAGGGAATGTTCTCGCGAATCATCCGGTTTACTATCTGCTCTACCTGGACTAACTCCTCATCGGTTACCTTCGCAAAGTGGGAGAAGTCAAAGCGCAACCGATCAGCGGTGACTAATGAGCCTTTTTGCTCTACATGGGTGCCTAACACCGTGCGTAAGGCATGGTCAAGGAGGTGTGTGGCAGAGTGATTGTTGGCTGTGGACTGTCGCTTGTCTGTGTCAATGACTGCTGTAAACTCGCCCGTGAGGTTCTCCGGCAAGGTGGTGGACAAGTGTATGATGAGGTTGTTCTCTTTGATGGTGTTGAAGATAGCTACTTTCTCATTCACATTTTCCAAGTGGCCAGTGTCACCTGCCTGACCGCCACCCTCGGCATAGAAGGGCGTTTTGTCGAGTACTATTTGAAAAAAAGTCTTGTTCTTGGCTGTGACCTTCCGGTATTTGAGTATGTGGCATGGACAATTATACTCATGATAGCCCACGAAGGTGGTCGGTTCATTGCGCTCAATCAGGGTTACCCAGTCGTCGGTGGTCACTGCGGCCGCCGCCCGTGAACGCTCTTTCTGCTGACGAAGTCCCTCCTGGAATCCCTCCATGTCCACCGTCATGTTCTTTTCGGAAGCCAACAGCTGGGTAAGGTCGATGGGGAATCCGTAGGTGTCGAACAACTCGAAGGCAAAAGCACCGTCCACGATGGCCTCCGGATGGTTTTTGCAATAGTTTTCAAATTTGATGATGCCCGACTCTAAGGTCTTCAGAAAGGAGGTCTCTTCTTCTTGAATTACCTTGGTGATGAGGATGGCTTGCGCTTTCAGCTCGGGGAACTGTTGTCCCATTTGCTGCACAAGGGCATCTACAGACTTATGTATGAAGGGGGTTTTGAAGCCCAGGAAGGTGAAGCCGTAGCGGATGGCACGGCGCAAGATGCGTCGGATCACGTAGCCGGCTCCGGTGTTAGAAGGCAGCTGCCCATCGGCAATGGCAAAGCAGACAGCGCGCAGGTGGTCGGCCACCACGCGCAAGGCTATGTCCACCTCCTTGTGTTCACCGTAACGGACACCCGCATCTGCAGCGAATTTCTGAATCAGGGGCTGGAACACGTCAGTATCGTAGTTGGACTTCTTGTTCTGAACTGCCATGCAGAGGCGCTCGAAGCCCATGCCGGTATCCACATGCTTGGCGGCTAATGGGTGCAGCTCGCCCGAGGCCACACGGTTGTATTGCATGAAAACGAGGTTCCAAATCTCAATCACTAACGGGTTGTCCTTGTTGACCAGAGAAGCACCGGGCACCTGCGCACGCTCGGCATCATTGCGCAGGTCGATGTGAATTTCCGAGCAGGGCCCGCAAGGACCGGTGTCGCCCATCTCCCAAAAGTTATCTTTTTTGTTGCCCCTCAGGATGCGATCCTCGGGAAGATGATCTTTCCAGAAATCGTATGCCTCCTGGTCGAAAGAGGTGCCGTCCTGAGTATCGCCGGCAAAGACGGTGGCATAAAGACGGCCCTTGTCTAATCTCATCACTTCGGTAAGAAACTCCCAGGCATATTCAATGGCCTCTTTCTTGAAATAGTCGCCAAACGACCAGTTGCCGAGCATCTCGAACATGGTGTGATGGTAGGTGTCACGACCCACTTCTTCCAAATCGTTGTGCTTGCCCGACACGCGGAGACATTTCTGGGAGTCGGCTACGCGGGTGTGTTCGGCAGGAGTGTTGCCCAGAAAGATGTCCTTGAATTGGTTCATGCCGGCATTGGTGAACATCAGGGTGGGGTCGTTTTTGATGACCATAGGTGCAGAGGGCACAATATGGTGCTGTTTGGATTCAAAGAATTGTAAAAAGGCGTTTCGTATTTCTGTTGAGGTCATAATATTATATGTTTAAGGCGGCAAAAATACAACATTTTAAGATATGCCATGTCATCAGATGAACTTTCGGTAAAATAGAAAGTATAAAAAAAAGCTAAAGAATGTGTGTGGATGGTGTCGGCTATCAACGGTCCCTCCTCCAGCATCTCCGCCCGTGTTCAGTGGCGGTCATAGTCCAAGTCAATATCTACGGACAGACGCGGCATATCGAATATGGTCAGGTTGATGCCCCCCTTAGAGCCAACTTCCGGCCAAGACGTTCATCTTGGTTGAGGATAGACAAAATCTCCGCCAATCGATACGCCCTATCCAGATTGTCGCGTACAAATCCTGTCTGCTGCGATAGTTTTTCCAATTGAAACCTATCAAATACCGGCATAGCTTTCTTGTTCTAAAAACGATAAGATATTGTCGGGTGCATAGAGGTCCCATTCCTTATGATATACATTGTTCTGCGAATCAGACTGGATGCGATCAATCCCCTGCGCCCCACCGGTCAATGCAGTCAACAAAGGTACGTGACTAATCCGTCACCCGTACCAATGCATCCATCGGCGGTTCATTTACGCTGATGTCTAACTTGTTGGCGCAATATTGGTATGCCATCCCGTCACATTCAAACCCGTTGAAAAGCGAGCCGCTTGCAACGTATATGGTGTAGAACACCTGATGTGCAAAGTCATAGTACTTGAAAGCGGAATGATAGGCCACGCACGCTGTTGGGGTGACGTGAGACGCTATTGGAAACGGTTGACCTCCATAGCCTTTGTTTCGAGATTGACAGCTGCATACAGATTTCTGCGGACACGTTTGACGAGACCTGCTCTGGCGTAGCGGTTCAGCGGCACCAGAGCAGAATGCTTGTTGCTCTGTCAATGGGATTACTCTATTATTACTCCCACTCAATGGTGGCGGGCGGTTTGGAGCTGATGTCGTAGCATACGCGGTTCACGCCTTTCACCTTGTTGATGATGTCATTGGAAATCTTGGCCATGAATTCGTAGGGCAGGTGTGCCCAATCGGCGGTCATGGCGTCTGTGCTGGTCACGGCGCGCAGGGCCACGGCACGCTCGTAAGTACGCTCGTCGCCCATGACGCCCACACTTTTGATGGGCAGCAGGATGACACCTGCCTGCCAAATCTGGTCGTAGAGGGAGACCTCAATCTCGCCGTTGGTCATGTTGGCGGGCACGCCGGCGGCTAACACCTTGCGGGCTTCTTCACCGCTGAGTTTCACTTTCCAATCGCGCAGGCCCTGAATGAAGATGTCGTCGGCATCTTGGAGGATGCGCACCTTCTCTCGGGTGATGTCGCCCAGAATACGGACGGCCAAGCCCGGCCCCGGGAAGGGGTGACGGGTGATGAGATGTTCGGGCATGCCCAGTTGTCGGCCCACACGGCGCACCTCGTCCTTGAAGAGCCACTTCAACGGTTCGCACAACTGTAGGTGCATCTTTTCGGGCAGGCCTCCCACGTTGTGGTGGCTTTTAATGACCATTCCAGTGATGCTGAGGCTCTCAATGCGGTCGGGGTAGATGGTGCCCTGCGCCAGCCATTTGGCATCCGTGATTTTCTGCGCCTCCTCATTGAAGACGTCAATGAATCCGGCACCGATGATCTTGCGCTTGCGCTCAGGCTCGGTCACACCTTCTAATTCTTTGAAGAACTTTTCGCTGGCATCCACGCCGATGACGTTCAGCCCCAAGCCTTCATAGTCATGCATCACATTTTGGAACTCGTTTTTGCGTAGCAGGCCGTGGTCCACAAAGATGCAGGTGAGGTTTTGGCCGATGGCGCGGTTCAGTAGGACGGCGCATACGGAGGAGTCCACGCCACCGCTCAGGCCCAAGATGACGCGGTCGTTCCCAATTTGCTCTTTGAGTTCGCGGATGGTGGTTTCGACGAAGGAGGCGGGGCTCCAGGTCCGGTGGCCGCCGCAAATGTCCACCACGAAGTTCTTGAGCAGCAAGGAACCTTGTGTGGTGTGGAACACCTCGGGGTGGAACTGCACGCCCCAGGTCGGCTCGTCCTCAAACTGGTAGGCGGCAAACTCCACCTTGTCGGTGGAGGCTATTTTGCGGCAGTTGTCGGGAAGTTTAGTGATGGTGTCGCCATGGCTCATCCAGACCTGCGTGTGCTCGTAGAGACCCTGGAGCAGGGGGTTGTCGCGGTCGAAGGCGGCGAGGTTGGCGCGCCCGTACTCGCGGCTGCCGGCAGGCTCCACGCGACCGCCGTTGGTGTGAGCCATAAACTGGGCGCCGTAGCAGATACCCAACACCGGCAGACGCCTGCGGATGCCAGTGAGGTCCACCTGGAAAGCGCGCCCGTCATAAACACTGAAGGGCGATCCGCTCAAGATGACACCAATCACGTCGGGGTCATCCTTCGGAAACTTGTTGTAAGGAACTATTTCACAAAACATGTCCAACTCACGGAGGCGCCGGCCAATCAGTTGCGTAGTCTGAGACCCAAAGTCCAGGATGATGATCTTTTCCATAAAGTGTAGGTTGCTGAAAAATGAAAGCGCAAAAATACAATAAATCTTAATTCAACAGCTCAAACCTTTCAATAGGTAATTAATTAATTCTTATTTTTGCCGCCCGAAAATTTTCGATTCATATGCAGGAGAAACTCAGGAGTTACGTGTTGCCCGTGGCCATTTTTTTTGGACTGTTGCTGCATAAGTGGTGCGCTCTGATTTCGTTCTTGGCCCCATACCTGGTTTTTGTCATCTTGTTTCTGAACTTTGTGGCGGTGGACTTGCGCAAAGTGCATTTCACTAATATGCAGTGGTGTATTCTCGCCTTCCAGGTAGTGGTGAGTATCGCTGCCTATTTCATTGTGACCAATACCATTCAGAACTCGCTGTTGGCCCAAGGAATCCTGATGGGCATACTCTGTCCTGTGGCCTGTTCAGTGGTGGTCATTGCCTGTATGCTCGGGGCTGACCGCCCGACGGTGACCGCCTATACGGTGATTGGTAATCTGGCCATTGCCGTGGTGGCTCCCCTCTATTTTTCCATAGTGGGAGTGCATCCCGAGCTGCCACTGTTGACATCTTATTGGATAATATTCAAAAAAATAGCGCCTACAATCGGACTGCCCTTCTTTGTAGCCCTCTTTTTGCAGATAGCCTTGCCTCGTACCCATCAGGTGTTTGCACGATATACAGGAACAACCTTTTATATATGGGCTTTTCTGCTATTCATCACATTGGGCCAAACCATTGATTTCATTTTTCTGCACGGTGCGGGTAATGAGTGGAATATCGTTTGGCTGGCAGTGGCCTCCATGGTAGTCTGCGCCATACAGTTCGGCATGGGCAAGTGGATAGGTCGCCAGTTTGGCGACAGCATGGCAGGCGGGCAGATGCTTGGTCAAAAAAACACAGCTATGGGAATATGGATGGCCAACACGTTTCTCTCACCACTCACGTCCGTTTTCTTAGCTTGCTATTCGATATGGCAAAATTTGTTCAATAGTTGGCAGATTTGGTATCAAGACCATAGGAAGCCTATTTCTGAGCCATCTTCAAAAGTACCAGCGTCACCACCAGGAAGATGAGGTTGGGAATCCAAGTGCCTAAAACTGGTGGAAGCCCGCCCGAAACGGAGAAT
The DNA here is from genome assembly GCA_937901455.1 of uncultured Bacteroidales bacterium. Classification (GTDB taxonomy): domain Bacteria; phylum Bacteroidota; class Bacteroidia; order Bacteroidales; family WCHB1-69; genus F23-D06. The sequence goes on from CALDIA010000088.1 coordinate 55,203, forward strand.
ACGGTGGATATTTGCTGCAGAAAAATGAAGGTGAAGGCCAGCCCCATTCCGATGAAGATGTGCACACCCACGCCACGTGCGTTTTTACGCGAAGAAACACTCACTCCAAGAAAGGTCATGATGATGATACCTAATGGGTTTGAAACACGCTTGTGCGCCTCTATCTGGTAGTTGGCCACTAATGAGGATCCTCTCTTCTTTTCTTCTCTGATGAATCGGCGCAATTCTTTGTAGGTCATCGTCTCACTGATGAACACGTCCTGACTGAAATTCAGCGGAAGTACATTCAGGGTGGTGTCGATGTCATCACCAGAGGTAACATACTCTTTACCATCCACAATCTGCCTTCTGACATATTTATGCAGGTTCCACAGGCCAGTCTTCTCATTGTATTTCATTGTCTGGGCCGTTATCTTGTCCACAACATGGTAGTCGTCAAAAGACTCATAAGTGGCAAAGTAGCCTTGGTCTTGCCGGCGGTCCCAACGTTCCACGAAGATGTAACTGTGGCTGTTGTTTTTGACATGTATGTTGGTGGTGGAGATAGCAGCCCGTCCGAAGTATTTGTATTTAAATTCATTGAGTTTGGCATTGGTATGCGGAACCACCGAGTTGGCTAAGAATAGCGATATCAACACAATGATGAGAGAGCCGACCAGATAGGGCAACAAAAAACGGTTAAAGGTGATGCCGTTGCCCAAAATGGAGATAATCTCATTGTGCGAGGAAAGCTTAGAGGTAAACCAAATAACACTTATAAAGGTGAATAGCGGTATGAACAGATTGATGAAGTAGGGGATGAAGTTGAGGTAATAACCAGTGATGATCTCACCTACAGGCACGCCCTTGTCCATAAAGCGCTGGATATTCTCCGACAGGTCGAAAATCACCACAATGGTCATCAGCAGGGCAATGGCATAGATTACAGAGCCGAGGAATTTTCTCAGCAAATATGCATCGAGGATTTTCCATCCAGTCTTGTTGCGGAAGCGCTCTATGTAGCTATGCCATCGGTCTCTCAATGTCATCTCTCAGTTTAAGTTTAAAGTTTCATCTTATGGTTGTTATTCTTTTTTCAGCCATTGGTCAAGCCAGCGGAAGAACTCGCGTTGCCAGAGTATGGCGTTTTGGGGTTTTGAGACGAAGTGACACTCATCGGGGAAGAATAGGAAACGGCTGGGGATTCCTTGGATCTGGGCCGCGTCAAAGGCCTGCATACCTTCTGTGTAGGGGATGCGGAAATCGTTTCCGCCATGGATGACCAGGATGGGTGTGTCCCAATTGCCGACAAACTTATGAGGCGAGAAATCGTAACTTTTGGGGGTTGGGTTCTTCCAGTAGGGCCCTTCAATGTCGTGGTTGGCGAAGAAGAGTTCCTCGGTGGTGTTGTACCAGCTTTCAAAGTTGAACATGCCGCAATGGGCGATGAAGGCCTTGAAGCGTTTTTCATGGTGTCCGGCGAGCCAATAGACGGAGAATCCGCCGAAACTGGCACCTACACAACCTAACCGGTTTTCATCGACATAGGGCTCCTTGGCGATGGCGTCAATGGCGGAGAGGTAGTCGCGCATGCACTGGCCACCGTAGTCACCGCTGATGGCATCGTTCCACTCGCTGCCGAAGCCGGGCAGGCCGCGACGGTTGGGGGCTACCACAATGTAGTCGTGGGCGGCCATCATCTGGAAATTCCAGCGGTAGGAGAAGAACTGGCTCACGGACGACTGCGGGCCGCCTTGGCAGTAGAGCAGGGCAGGGTAGGTCTTCGTGGAGTCAAAGTTGGGTGGCAAAATCACCCACACCAACATGTTCTTGCCGTCGGTGGTCTTCACCCAACGCTTCTCGGATCTCGCCGGCACAATCTGGTCCAGCACCTCCTTGTTGATGAAACTCAGCTGCTTCACCGACTTGTCTTTCAAGCTCACGCTGAAGATTTCTGATGGAACCGCATGCGTGGTGCGCGTCACGATGAGCCGGTCACCGCATACCTCCAAGGTGTTGTAGTCGTAATCCCCGTCGGTGAGCTGCTCGAAGGTCTTGGTGGCCAAATCCAGACAATAAATCTGGTAGGTGGCCTCCTTGCAGGAGGTGAAGAAGATCTTGCCTCCATCCGCACTCCACCCGAAGTTGGTGGCATCCTGGTCAAAACCGGTGCTGTAGTCAGTGGCCTTTTGGGTGGTAAAGTCATAGACCATCAGGCTGTGTTTCTCCGACTCGAAACCGTCGGTTTTCATGTTCCACCACACCAGCTTGTTTCCGTCAGGAGAGAAGACGGGGTCCATGTCGTAGCCCTTGTTGTCTTCAGTCAGGTTGACCGTCTTCCGCGAAACCAGGTCGTAGAGATACAGGTCGGTGTTGGTGCTCTCGGCGAAGTTCTTGCCGATGAGTTTCTTGCAGCAATAGACCAGCTGCTTGCCATCGGGGCGCCAGGCCACCTCCTCCATGCCGCCGAAAGGCGGGTTGGGAGCGTGAAAGCGTTTCCCTTCCAACAGGTCCACTGGCTTGTCCATCTTGGGATAGTCGGCAACAAAGAGATGACTGTAGGTGCCGTCAGCCCAGTAGTTCCAGTGACGATACATGAGGTCGTCGTAGATCATGGCGTTGGCCTCCGGCAGATCGGAATAGCGTTGTGCAATGGTAGGGTCCAGGCGCACGTTCATCGCGTAACAGACATGTTTCATGTCAGGAGCGTAGCTGAAAGAGTTGATGGCGCCATCCACATGCGTGAGTTGTTTTACATGAGACCCGTCAGGGTCGCACTCAAAAATCTGCATGCCATTATCGTCAGGGTAGAGGAAGGCAATCTTCTTGCCGTCAGGGCGCCATATCGGCTGCGCCTCGTCTGCAGCAGTGGCAGTGATACGAGTCGGCTCTCCCCCCTCAACGGGCATGGTGTACAACTCCGCATTGCCCTTGTTGGCATGGTAATCGTAGTACTTGACACTGTAAAGAAGCGTCTTGCCATCGGGCGAAACCTGCACGTCTGACAAGCGGCCGAGGTACCAGAGGATCTGCTCGTCCATCACATGCTTGGAGAAGTCCGGGACCTCGCGGTTCTCTTTGGTGATGAGCTCCGCATCTTTCCTATCCGCTTTTTTGTTCTGACAACTGGCTAAGGTCATAAAAATACAAGTTAAAAGTATGAGATTCCGTTTCATAATGAGCATGTTTATAAAAAAACCGCATCTTGATTTTGCAACGGCAAAGATATGTTTTTTTCCCGATAAGTGTTCAAGGAGTCTGACAATTCTGATAATAAAGCAAGCTGAAGTCGCATTTTTTGTTTTGAAATACTGAATGCCAATCTCATTTTTGCGAGAGAATACCGAAAAGGGACCCCGCTAAATATTGCTGGCTTCCTGAAATTCAAAAAAAACTCCGCCATAGGACAAGACAAAAATTTTAGTTTGGTGCAAGTATTTGATTAAATACTTACACCCGACTGAAATTTTTGTCATGTACTAAGTTTCTTTTTGCATAATTCTTCATGCATATTGTCAAATCCATATTTTTGCTATTTTTGCCGATTCCGTTAACGAAAAAAAACAGCATGTTAAAGCATATAAAAAAAACATTTGCCGTGATTTTGTGGATCGGTCTTTGGACCTCCGTGGGAGCCCAGATTGACAATCTGTTCTGGTTTGCTGCTCCGTATATTTCTCCGAATCACGCGCATAATCCTATCACTTTCTGTTTTACGTCTTTCAGCAGTCCAGCAACCATTACCGTGTCCCAGCCGGCCAATCCAAGTTTTGCACCGGTTGTTATTAACCTGAACCCCTATAGCCTTTATACGTTGGATGTGACCAGTCAGGAGAACATTGTGCAGACCAATCCTGTGAATACGGTATGTAACTATGGTTTTAAGATTACATCCACTTCTAATATCACGGTTTATTACCAGTTGGGAGCCAATAATAGCGAGATTTACACGTTGAAAGGGCGCAACGGGTTGGGTACGGATTTCATTGTACCTATGCAGAATTATTTGGTTTGCGGACCTCCCTCGGATGCTATGAACAGCATTGAGATTGTGGCCACCGAGAACAATACGGTGGTGACCATTGTCCCATCGCAGCCGTTGGCGGGAGGACTGCCGGCCAACATTCCCATCATTGTCACGTTGAATGCCGGCCAGTCGTATAGCATCAAGTCAGCGAATCAGACTGCTGCTGGGCATCTGACCAACACGCGTATTACTTCCAATAAGCCTATAGCGGTTAACTCCACGGATGATTCAGTGGCAAGCAACCAAGTGGCGGGCTATTCTGGACAAGATTTGGTGGGAGAACAGCTTGTGCCGATAGAATATGCGGGCGATTTGTTCATTGCCATGTACAACAATCGTCAGTTTGAGAATCTCAGTATTATTCCCACCCAGGATACTACCCATGTCTATATCAACGGTAATCCGACCCCTGTTGTCACACTGAATGTGGGACAGAGCTACACCTATATGCCCAGCAACTCGCCGACCATTGCCACGATGATTACCTCAGACAAGCCAATACAAGTTTTTCAGCTTACAGGATCTGACGGTGAGGCAGGCGGCACCCAGCTGCCTGCATTGGGATGTACTGGTTCCCAAGAGGTGGTTTATGCCCGCCCCTCCTATTCAACCCACATGCGCCTTTCCATTGTGGTGCCCACATCCTACGTGAGCGGCTTCACCATGACTTGTGGTGCCAACAATATTCCATTGCCCGCTACGGCTTTCACACAACTACCCTACAATCCGAATTGGTCGTACTTGTATCAGGATTTTTCTAGTCAGGTGCCCACCCAAAACGTGATGATCATCCAGAATAGTATCGGGCCTTTCCATTTGGGCATCTTGGACTACTACTCTGGCATGTCCTCCTCGTTGGGCTATTTTAGCGACTACAACAGCAATGGGCGTATCAGCCTGATGATGAATGATGTGTATTGTCTGCACGATAGCATTCCTTTTGAATATTACGCGGACAACGTGGATTCGATTCGCTTAATTACTCCTGCGGGCGACACGCTGACCCAGGAGCCCTATGTGTTGCAAGATATCTCCATGGCAGATACGGGTCTCTATTATATTATTGCCCACAGTATCATCGGGTGTGAAAACACCTGGGTGTACGACAGTATCTATGTGCATATTGTCAATTCGTATAAACCCAACCTCGGTCCTGACCGCTACTTGTGCAATGGGGAGTACATCTTCTTAGGCACTACATACGATGAACCCGACGCCAACTATCTCTGGAATACCGGTGATGTCAGCGACTCCATTATGGTGCTGGCATCTGGAGAATATATCCTTAACGTGTTGCTGGAGGGCACAGGGGCCTCTTCTACCTGCCAGAGTGCTGATACTGTCAACCTTTTCTATTATCCACAGCCATATGCAAAGTTTGAGGCCGACAAAGTATCGGGTTGCTCACCTATGACCATACATTTCACCAATATGTCAACACCCGACACCCTTTCTTTTACTAGTGTGTGGACCGTCTGGAACCAAAACGGGGAGGTGTTGTACTCCTCTGTTGAGGAATCCCCTTCATGGGATTTCAACGATAACGGCACCTATACTGTCAAATTGTTGGTGTTTTCTCAAGACGGATGTGTGGATTCGCTCATCATGTGGGATTACATTCACGTTTATCCACAACCGGAACTTGACTTTTTGGCTGACCCTGAAATCTCTATGATGCATGATAACAATGGTACGGTGCAGTTCACCTCTTACCTGTCGGCCAATGTGGTTGGCAACCCTTCCAATCATCTGGTATGGGATTTTGGCGACGGCGAAACCGAAGAACAAGACTATAACCCAAGTCATACCTATGCTACATGGGGCGACTACATAGTGACCCTGTCGCTTTCCACAGATGAAGGCTGTTCTGATCAAGTGAGCCACACTGTAGTGATTGAAGACGAGTTGATTTTCCCGAATGTGATTACGCCTAATGAGGATGGTGCTAACGATGTGTGGGCTATCGGCAATTTGAACACGAGTATCAACCCGGAAGATCCTGACGAGTATCGCCACAACGAGTTGCTGATCTACAACCGCTGGGGTAAGCTGGTGTATAAGGCAGAGAATTACGATACATACTCGGTCAATGGCCAGATTACTGTGGGTGAGCATGCCTTCACGGGAGAGGGCTTGTCGGACGGGGTTTACTATTACTCTTTCTATTACAAGGGCAAGGCCAAAACTACCAAATATAATGGATCGTTGACCATTATACGTTAGGCAGGATGCGTTCCCAAGGGTAGCTTACATCAGTAAGAAACAAGGCTTGTGCTGGCATGGAAGTGCCTGCAGAGCAGCGGTTTTTCTCTTCTATGATGAGTTGAAACTCGGCCACCGTGAGCTTGCCTAATCCGACATCCAGCAGTGTGCCTACGATGGCGCGCACCATGTTGCGCAAAAATCGCTTCGCGGTGATGGTGAAAACCAGCTCGTCGCCATGTACAGTCCATTCGGCCTTAGAGATATGGCAGATGAAGTTGTTGACTTGGGTGTGAACCTTGCTAAAGCTGGTGAAATCCTCATATTGCAGCAGCAGGGCAGCAGCCTCGTTCATCCTGTTCACGTCCGGTTTTCGGAAGCTAAAATACCGAAGATGTGACAGGAAGGGGTCTTTTTGAGTGGAGATGAAGTACTGGTAGGTGCGCTCGATGGCGTCAAAGCGGGCATGGGCCTCTGGCTGGACTGGGAAGATGCGGTAGATAACAATCTCTGACGACAAATAGTTGTTGAATTTGTCCTTGAAAATGTCGCAGTCGCCTAAAGTCACACGCTCTGGCAGGTCGAAGTGGGCGAAGTAGGAGGTGCTGTGCACACCGGTGTCGGTACGGCCGCATCCAGTGATGGGGATACGCTCGCAGTGGAGTAATAACGACAGTCCACGTTCTAATGTTTCCTGCACTGACGGATGGTGAGGCTGGATCTGCCACCCGAAAAAGGCGGCGCCGTTATAGGCCAAGTGTATGAAGTACCGCATTGCCATCAGTTTTTCAAAGCTTCTTTGATTATCTTCACAATATAGTGGGCATCCTCCTCCGTGACGCATGGACCACTGGGGAGGCAGAGACCCTGTTTGAAGAGGGATTCAGAGGTGCCATTGGTGTAGGCGGGACAACGTTGGAAGACGGGTTGCTTGTGCATGGGTTTCCAGAGAGGGCGAGCCTCAATGCCTTTCTGGTCAAGGAATAGGCGCATAGCCTCCACGTTGGGGTTTGGTTCACAGTCGGTATGGGTGCTGGAGGAGGCATGTACTACACCTCCCGCCCCGCCCACGGCCCCTTGCACGCCAGTTTGGTAGGCTTCCTCCTGGCCATAAACTTTTAGGTTCGGGTCCAGAAGAATCGTGCTGAGCCAGTAGTTGGACTCATAGTGGCGGTCAGGTTCACCGTGTACGGTAATGCCCTCCACAGACTGTAATAGCTCGGAATAGATTCTGAAAAGGCGTCGGTGGTGGGCAATGTGTTCTTCGAGCACCGACATCTGGCCGCGACCGATACCCGCACATATATTGCTCATCCGGTAGTTATAGCCGATTTCCTCGTGCTGGTAGTACGGATAGGCCTCGCGCGCCTGGGTGGCCAAAAACATGATATGCTGCCAATCCTCTTCATCAGGGCACACCAGCGCACCTCCGCCAGAGGTGGTTATCATCTTGTTGCCATTGAAACTCAATACCCCGTAGCGCCCAAAGGTACCCAGCACCTGACCATCATAGCGTGAACCAAAACCCTCAGCAGCATCCTCCAGAACGGGGATGTCGTACCGATGGGCAATCTCTATGATGCGGTGTATTTCGTAGGGCATGCCATATAAGGCTACTGGGATGATGGCCTTCGGCTTGCGGCCAGTCCGCTCGAGACGGTCGATGATGGCCTTTTCCAACAAAACTGGATCCATGTTCCAGCTGTGCGGCTCGCTGTCCACAAAGACTGGAAGAGCTCCCAGATAGGTGACAGGGTTGGCGGAGGCACAAAAGGTGAAACTCTGCACCAAGACCTCATCGCCCGGCTGTACACCACAAGCTATGAGCGCCAAGTGCACCGCGGCAGTGCCCGATGAAAGTGCGACAACCCGTTTGCCCTGCCCGACAAAAGCTTCCAAGTCTTTTTCAAAAGCATTCACATTAGGTCCTAAGGGTACTACCCAGTTGGTGTCGAAGGCCTCCTTGACATATTGCTGCTCAAGGCCGGCCTCGCTCATGTGTGCCAAACAGAGGTATATTCGTTTTTCCATAGTAAGGTCCTTTTTTTGAAACCGCAAAAATAGGAAAAAAGTGGGAATGGTGCCAGAGGTTTATCCTCACAAAAGTTCTCCTGCGTACCTCATCTTGCTTCCCGTCACTGTAGCAAGGATGATTTTAATGTCGGTCCAGAAGGAGTAGTTGTGGAGATAGTGGCGGTTAAGTCGCACTTTGTCGGGGAAGATAACCTCATCGTTGTATTGTTGCGGATTATCAACGGCAGCGAGAAGTTCTTCCTCATGGCGGTATTTTAATGACGCCGGCCCAGTGATGCCAGGTCGTAGTTGCAATACCTCGCGGTCATCGCCCGTCAGTCTGTCGGCATAGCCAGGTACATCGGGGCGCGGGCCCACGAAACTCATGTCCCCGATAAGCACATTCCACAATTCGGGGAGTTCGTCGAGTTTGTATTTGCGCAGCGTTGCGCCCAAGGGCGTGATGCGCGACTCGCCTGCAACAGAAACCGACGATCCCCCGTGGTCCACTACCATCGATCGAAATTTGTAAATAGTGAACAAACTGCCCTGTCGGCCTACCCGCTGCTGGGTGAACAAAACCGGCCCCCCGGGCATCTTCACCTTGATAAGAATGGCCACTATTAATAATAGCGGACTGAGACAAACAAGTCCCAGCAGCGAGACAATCCGGTCGAATAGGTATTTTATGATCATATCCTGTTTTTCTGCTTTAAAAAGGGTAGTGATAGCAGTCCTGCCAATGAACCGAGGCCATAGGAGAGATGAAGGACGAAAAAACTCTCCACCAGTCGGAGAAAGTTGAGCTTTTTGGTGCGATACAGTCCCAAACTGACACCGCCCACCAATAGGATGTAAGCAACTAAACTGGCAATGCCAATCATCCATAGCGGATGCCAGAAGAAGCCGGCGATCAACGGGAGCAATAGAGACAACACGAAGCATAGCGGGACAAAATGCCGCAGAGATAGAGAACGCAATTCTTTGGTGTAATACACGGTCAGGATGTTCCATTTGCCATTGCGGAAGTTGTTGATGAAAAGCTCTTTGAAGGACTCTCGGGCATAGTAGGTGCAGAAGGTGTCAGGGATGAGATAGATGGTCCCGCCGCCACGGAGAATTCTCTTGTTGAGCTCAATATCCTGGTTGCGCACTAATCTTTCATCATAGAGTCCGTATTTTTGGAAGGTCTCTTTAGGCCAGCAACCGAATGGTACGGTGTCCACCCGCTGTGCTTTGGTGATACCCGTTCTAAAGAGGGAATTACCCACTCCGAGACGATGGCTGAGTACCTCTTTAATCGCTAAAGTCTTGGGGCTTTTGTTCAGCACGTCGGTGCGGCACGGGGCACCGATGTTGTCGGCCTTTAATTCGTCAAGGCATCGTGTCAGGATGGTAAAATAGTCGGCGGGGTAGTCGGCATGGGCGTCCAAGCGCATGATGACTTCCCCGTGGGCAGCCTCAATGCCCCGGTTCATGGCGCACGGGGCGATGCGGTCTGGATTGTCTATGAGGCAGAAGTAAGGGTGTTGCTCTATATAGTCGCTAATCAATGCCCGCGTACGATCAGTGCTCATACCATCTATCAACAGTACCTCCAATTGATCCTTGGGGTAGTCTTGCGCAATGATGGAGTCCAAACACTTGGCTATGTATTTTTCTTCGTTATAAATAGGACAGATAACAGTAAGCATAGGGGTGAGCAATCCTGATGGAATTGAAAAATCAATGCAGCAAAAATAATATTTTTTTCTATTTTTGCACCTCTTATGGATGCACTTCTGAAGATTGAAAACCTCTCGTTGGATTTGCGGCAGGATGGTGAATGGAAATCTATCTTGCGGAATGTAAACTTTGCCATTGCGCCAGGTGAGACCATCGGCGTGGTGGGCGAGTCAGGATCCGGCAAATCGGTGACAGCCTTGTCGGTTATGCGCCTGCTGCATTCTAAGAACGCCCGCTACCCGTCGGGACAGATTTGCTTTCATGCTGTTGAAGAGGAATCGGTCAACCTGCTGGCAGTTTCTGAACAGGAGATGAACCGCATACGGGGACGTCGAATTGCGATGATTTTCCAAGAGCCGATGACCTCCCTCAATCCGGTCATCCGTTGTGGCGAGCAGATCACTGAGCAGTTGCTTTTGCATACCCGTTGTGCCAAGGAGGAGGCTGAGCAGCGCGTGATTGAGCTTTTCAAAGAGGTGATGCTTCCCCGCCCGGAGCAGATTTTCCGCTCCTACCCTCATGAACTCTCTGGGGGGCAGAAGCAACGTGTCATGATTGCCATGGCCATGAGTTGCCAACCCGATATTCTCATTGCCGATGAACCTACCACCGCCTTGGATGTGACTGTGCAAAAGGGTATTCTGGAGCTGATCAAAAGCCTACAGCAAAAACATGGCATGAGTGTGCTCTTTATCACCCACGACCTCGGTGTGGTGGCCGAGATTGCCCGCAAGGTGGTCGTGCTTTTCAAGGGTGAGGTGGTGGAGCAGGGTGATATCCGTGACATTTTTCTGCACCCCCAGCATCCTTATACGCAAGGTCTTATTGCCTGCCGACCTTCCATGACCGAGCGCTTGCGTCGGTTACCAACTGTGGCCGACTATGTACAGATGTCAGGTAGGGTGGAGCGCGAGGAAGTTCCTACAAATGAGCGCCGTGAGCGACACCTGCAACTCTATGCCCAAGAGCCCTTCATCTCCATTCGCAACTTGTCGAAGCACTACCCCGTCCGAAAGGAGAAACTCTTTGAGCGACAGCGCTATGTAAATGCCTTGCAGGATATTTGTCTCGATATATACGAAGGGGAAACCTTAGGCCTTGTGGGCGAGTCAGGATGTGGCAAGACCACGCTGGGGCGGTCCATGATACGGTTGATAGAGCCCACTACCGGTTCTGTATTTTACCGCGGCAAAGACCTGATACGTCTCTCAAGGGCGGAGATGCGGGCAATGCGCAAAGATCTGCAGATTATCCTGCAAGACCCCTACTCGTCGCTAAACCAACGTCTCACCATTGGCGATATGCTGATGGAACCTATGCGGGTGCACCAGATCGGACACAGTGATGAGGAACGTCATCAAAAGGCCATAGCCCTTTTGGAGCGCGTCAACCTCAATGAGTCGCATTTCTACCGCTACCCTCACGAGTTTTCCGGTGGCCAGCGACAACGCATTTCCATTGCTCGGGCCTTAGCCGTGAATCCCCGCTTTATCATCTGCGACGAGTCGGTGTCAGCCCTTGATGTGTCTGTGCAGGCTCAGGTGCTAAATCTGCTCAATGAACTCAAAGAAGAGTATGCCTTCACCTATATTTTCATATCCCATGACCTCTCAGTGGTGCGCTATATGTCCGACCGTATTGCAGTGATGCAGCAAGGTCGCATTGTGGAGCTGGGCGAAGCTGATGATTTGTGTCGTAACCCCCAAACCGAATACACACGCACGTTATTGAACGCCATCCCAACGGGCATTCAATAAGTTTTTTTCGTACTAAATTTTTAAAAAAGTGTATCTTTGCCGCCAATATTAACTTTAAAAAATTTTCAATATGAAGAAAATCTTTTTTGCAAGCGCTTTTGCTTTGTTAATGATTGTAGGTGGTACTTCTTGCACTAAGACTTGTCATTGCAAGACTTATTTGGATGGAGAGGTGATTTCCGAATCTGAATACACCTTGGAAGAAGGCCACAAGTGCACTGAAAACAATGCTTTAATCGGTGCTGCTGGTCATGAGTCAGGTTTGAAGTGCAGATAATCTATCTGCCATGACCTACATAAGGATGACAGCCTTGGCTGTCATCCTTTTTTGTATCTTTGCCGCGGGTTTTGTCCGATGGTTATACCCAATAATTCTGGTTTTATGGAAAGAAAAATTGATGTCATCTCCATTTTGAAGACTATTCTCCGTATATTGCTCGGAGCCTTTTTCATCACTACGGCTATTATGAAACTGCTGTCGCTGGATAATTTCGAGCTTTATATCTTCAGCTTCCGCATCTTCAACTTTGTGTGGAGCACGGTGGTGGCGCGTCTGGTCATCATGGCGGAAATGATTATCGGTTTTTTTCTCATTTTCAAAATACTGTACAGACCAACTTGGTGGAGCGCCATGCTGATGCTTGTAGGCTTTACGCTACTATTGGTCTATATCGTATTGTTCCGCAATGACAGCAACTGTCACTGTATGGGCGATATTGTGGAATTGGATCCGCTATGGTCTATCGTCAAGAATGTGGTCACCATGCTACTGCTGCTGCTCGTCTATAAGGAGACTCCCTGGCAGTTCAAGGGCAAGAAGGCTGTCGCCATTGTGGGGGTGTGTGCGGCCGTACTCACCACCTTCGCGTTTTTTCCTCTTGATGATGTGTATGTTTTTTTCTCTAAAAGGCAGAACACGTACAATGAGCAATCTTTCCAATCCTTTATGAACGATTCGCTGATGATGGCCCAGCAATTGGATGACGGCCGTTACATCATGGGAGTACTCTCCTCAGGATGCCATTATTGCCTGCTTAGCGGTCAGAAACTCAGTACAATGCATGAGATTCATCAACTCGACACCAATAGGATAATATTGGCTATTTGGGGTAACAATGAATCCATCCAACGTTTTAAAGACACTACAAACACCGCCATGTTCCGGTATGTGACTGTTTCGCCGTTTCAAGCTGTGGAGTTAGTGAATGGCGCCTTCCCAACTTATCTGTTTATAGAGAATATGCAGGTGGTAAAGGTGGCAGACCTGCGTCAACTGACTGAGCGCGATGTGGTAAATTTTCTTCAACATTAAACGGATTGAAGATGACAAAGAATATAGCAAAGAGTAAAAGTTCCCGATATCAAAAGAAAATAGAGGAACTGTTTCAACTATACAGGACTGAGGGTTTCGATATGTCGGTAGATGAGATGGCCGAGAAGTTGCATATTACCCGCAAAACCTTCTTCAACCGCTATACTTCGAAAGATCACTCTGTCAAGTTGTCGTTTGATGTTTTGTCGCAGAAGGTACGCAATCATTTTCAAGAACGCATGGAAGATTGTAATAATGCTGTGGAAGCATTGGTGGTCTTTATGTGGGAGTTTAAGACATTTAAGTATGAGAGTGGCCATTTTTACGAATATGCCATCTCGAACCAGCTGCTTATGATGCCGGCGGCGCCTTTCCGGGTGCTGTTGATACATATTCTGCAAGATGGAATACGACACTATCAGGTCAATGAGAAACTTGATGTGCAGGGGTATGCCGAGTTTTACCTTTTCAATTTGTTCTATTACTTCGATGACCACGAGTTGACGAAAGAGAGGATTCGTTTTCTTCTGTCAGGAGCGCTGAATGAGCGGGGTATGGAACTCCTGGAGTTCGTGTTGGATAGTGTTGAGGAATAAAAAAAGCGCACCTTGGTGCGCTTTTTTTTGTTATTCGGCATTCAGTATTTCTAACATGGCGATAGCTGACTGGGCTATAGGTGTGCCTGGCCCGAAGATGGCGGCGACACCGCAGTCGTATAGGAACTGGTAGTCTTGTGGAGGAATAACGCCACCTACGGTGATCATGATATCCTCGCGGCCCAACTTTTTGAGTTCTTCGATGACTTGAGGCACCAAGGTCTTGTGCCCAGCGGCCAGGGAAGAGACGCCCAATATATGCACATCGTTTTCAACTGCCTGCTTGGCTGCCTCCGCGGGTGTTTGGAAGAGCGGGCCCATATCCACATCAAAACCGATATCGGCATAACCGGTAGCCACTACTTTGGCGCCGCGGTCGTGGCCGTCTTGGCCCATTTTGGCAATCATGATACGGGGGCGACGGCCCTCTTTCTTGGCAAAATCGTCGCACATCTTACAAGCCTTTTTGAAGGCTTCGTTACTTTGTTGTTCTGCACTATACACGCCTGAAATCAAATTTATTTTAGCTTTATAACGTCCAAAAACCACCTCAAGGGCATCCGAGATTTCACCGAGCGAGCAGCGGGCACGGGCAGCCTTGATGGAGAGGTCCAGCAAGTTGCCTTCACCAGTGCGGGCGCATTCGGTCAGGGCGTTCAGAGCAGCCTTCACCTCGTCATCGTTACGGTTAGCGCGCAATTCGGCAAGCCGTTTGAGCTGTGCTTCCCTGACGGTGGTGTTGTCCACTTCCAGGGTTTCAATGGGTGATTCTTTGTCGAGGCGGTACTTGCTGACCCCGATGATGGCCTCCCGCCCGGAGTCGATACGGGCTTGCTTGCGAGCGGATGCCTCCTCAATACGCATCTTGGGGATGCCGGTCTCAATGGCTTTGGCCATACCACCGAGCGATTCAATCTCTTGGATGTGTTTCCAAGCGCGTTGGGCAATCTGGTGGGTGAGACTCTCCACGTAGTAGGAGCCGGCCCACGGGTCTATGGATTTGCAAATCTTGGTCTCTTCTTGGATGTAGATCTGTGTGTTACGTGCAATACGTGCCGAGAAATCGGTCGGCAAGGCGATGGCCTCGTCCAAAGCGTTGGTGTGCAGCGACTGGGTGTGGCCCAATGCGGCTCCCATAGCTTCCACACAAGTACGGCATACGTTGTTGAAGGGGTCTTGCTCGGTAAGCGACCATCCGGAAGTCTGACTGTGTGTGCGCAAGGCCATAGATTTCGGATTTTGAGGGTTGAACTGCTTCACAATCTTGGCCCACAACATACGAGCAGCACGCATTTTGGCAATTTCCATGAAGTGGTTCATGCCAATGCCCCAGAAGAATGACAATCGTGGTGCAAAGTCATCCACACTCATGCCTGCATTGACACCTGCGCGTAAATACTCCAAACCGTCAGCCAGTGTGTAGGCCAACTCAATGTCATCGGTAGCCCCCGCCTCCTGCATGTGATAGCCGGAAATGGATATGGAGTTGAACTTAGGCATATTCTTGGAGGTGAACTCAAAGATGTCGGCAATAATCTTCATGGATGGCAATGGTGGGTAAATGTAGGTGTTGCGCACCATGAACTCCTTGAGGATGTCGTTCTGAATGGTGCCCGACAACTGGTCCATGCTCACACCTTGCTCTTCAGCAGCCAGAATGTAGAAGGATAGGATTGGCAGCACAGCACCGTTCATGGTCATGGACACGGACATTTTGTCCAAAGGAATCTGGTCGAAAAGTATCCGCATATCCAAGATGGAGTCCACGGCAACACCAGCTTTGCCCACGTCACCCACTACCCGAGGGTGGTCGGAGTCGTAGCCGCGGTGCGTGGCCAAGTCGAAGGCGATGGACAAGCCTTTCTGACCAGCCGCTAAGTTGCGGCGGTAAAAGGCATTCGACTCCTCAGCGGTGGAGAAGCCCGCATACTGACGGATGGTCCATGGCCGGAAGGCATACATCATGGAATAAGGGCCGCGCAAGTAAGGGGGAAGCCCCGCAGCATAACTCAAATGCTCCATGCCGATAAGATCGTCTTCGCCATACACTTGCTTTACGGGAATCTGTTCCGAGGTCATCCAATCGGCCGATATGTGGTGCTCTTGCTCCCACGCACGGAAGTCTTTTGAATCTCTTGAGATTTTCTTGAAATCTACATTACTAAAATCACAACGCATAATCTAATCGCACTTTCTATTTGAAGGTGCAAAAATAATAAAAATTATGGTACGATGTTTAGTGTTGTAACGTAAACCTTGTCAAAAAACTTAACTATTCATATAAAGTAAGTATTTCTGGGAAAATTTGGCTGTTAGACCTTAGCTTTTGGGGATAAGTTCAACCCTTCCCACACGGCTTCTGCGTTGCTTGTGCGGGGTTATTGAGATTGTGTTTCTCTGGGATACGGCGGGGCCTGCCCACGCCTATTCCCCCCCCCCTTATTTCCATAATTGCTTAACCTTACAAATATCTCCTCCTAATCAGGTCGCAAAGTGAGAGATACGCCGTGGAAGTAGTGTCCCAGAAATGTTCTTTTTTCAGCATTTCCAAGCAGTTAAAGGCCTCGTCCATATTATGGCACTGGTTTAACTTCTGGATGGCAGCGCTGAACTCTTCGCCCTTGTTGTTGAATAGTTCGCGGATGAAGGTGAACTTGTCGTTTACAGATATGGCCTTGGTGAGATCCACTACCTTTGATTGCTGGAACTGATTGGCGACGGAACGGTCTTCCGCTTTGCCGGCAAACAGGTCGTTGAGGGAGCGTTGGGTGCTTTCTACCTTTGGGGTGACAGGCTTGGGTCCCACTGGCTGGCTGGCTGGCTGTGGCTGTACGGGATCGGGCTTGCGCTCGGGAGCGACAGGCGTCACGGGCTCAGGATTGACTTTCTCGGGTTGCCTCGGTGCTACAAATAGTAACTCGTCCTCATCGGGAGTGGTCTCCGCCACGGGAATCTCTTTTTTTTCGTCAAGGAGGTCCGACATGAGGGTTTCGATATGCTCGTCCATTTCCTCCTTAGTTTCGGTTTCGGTGGTCTCGGGCAGGTCCATGGAGAAGAAAAGGTCCACATCGTCTTCCAGTCCCTGGCTCACTTTGTACTTCGGAGCTGGTTCCTCATCCTGCGCCGGATTGGCAGGGGGTGTGGCAGCTACCGGCTCTGGCGCGGATTCTTCTTGTTGAACCTCTGGTGTGACCTCTGGCTCCGGAGTGTCGGGAAGGGACTCCGTAATGACCGGAGTGGACTCTTCCATTTCGGTAACGGGTTGTGTAGCCTCCGCAATAACCTCCATGGTGGCTGTACGATGGTATAAGTAACGCAATTCATCCATGAATATATCTCTCTCTATCAAAGAAATAGGGGTGCTTTCCTGCAATAATTCCTGAAGGGATTTCAGCAAATCGTGCATCTGTTGATAAGTCGTCTGCATTTTAAGGTAAGGTTTATGGTCTGATACAAGGTTTTTTTTTAATTTTGCCGTGCAAAAAAATCGGACAAAAATACAAAATTTCTTAATCGGTTTAAAGGCATAATGTTTTTAGAAAACAAAGCAAATAGAAATAGCAAACGAGGCTGGATAGAGGTGATTTGCGGCTCGATGTTTTCCGGGAAAACGGAAGAGTTGCTGCGGCGTATTCGTCGGGCAGAGTTTGCTAACCAGCAGATTGAATTATTCAAGCCAGCCATCGATACACGCTACGATGAAGAGGCTGTGGTGTCGCACAATGAGTCCTCCCGCCTTTCTACCCCTGTGCACAATTCCTCCGAAATTCTTCTGTATGTGAATTTTGAAAGTGTGGAGGTGGTTGCCATTGATGAGATCCAGTTTTTTGACGATGGCATTGTCGATGTGTGCAATACCTTGGCCAATGCAGGCATTCGTGTGATTGTCAGTGGCTTGGATATGGACTACCAAGGCAATCCATTTGGTCCGATGCCCAAGCTGATGGCCATTGCCGAGTATGTTTCCAAACAGCATGCCATCTGCACCCGGTGCGGTGACTTGGCCCAGTACTCCCACCGCATTGTACCTCAGGAAGGCCAAGTGCTCTTGGGTGAGAAAGATTCTTATGAACCACTTTGCCGCCACTGTTTCAACGAAGTGAACAAACAATAACATAATTATATCATTTTTAACTTAATACGTATTATGAATTTGATTGACAAGATTAAGGAAAATGCCATTAAGGCCAATAAGCGTATCGTACTGGCCGAGGGCGAAGAAGAAAGAAACTTGAAGGCCGCCGACATTATTTTAGAGAAAGGTTATGCCCGCATTGTGCTGTTGGGCAACAAGGCCAATATAGAGGCAAAGGCCGCTGAGTGGGGGCTGCAGCATATTGGCAAAGCGGAGGTCATTGACCCGCTGAACAACCCTAAGAAGGAATTCTACGCTGAGATGCTCTGCGAAATTCGTAAAAAGAAAGGCATGACTATGGATGAGGCGCTCCGTTTGGTGGAGGATCCCCTCTATTTAGCTACTCTTTTGATTAAAAATGGGGATGCTGATGGTGAAGTGACGGGTGCCGAGCACGCCACTGGGGATGTGCTCCGTCCTGCCTTCCAAATTGTGAAGACCCTGCCCGGCATCTCTGTTGTGTCAGGAGCCTTCATTATGTGTTTCCCAGATAAAAAGTGGGGTGATGATGGTATTATGGTTTTTGCCGACTGTGCCGCCGACCCGAACACTGACGAGAACAAGCTGGCTCAGATTGCAGTGGTTACAGCCAAGACCGCCCGGACCATTGCTGGCATTGAGCCACGTGTGGCAATGTTGAGTTTCTCTACCAAGGGCTCTGCCAAGCATGAGTTGGTTGATAAGGTGGTGAACGCCACCCGCATTGCCAAGGAGATGGATCCCAATCTCGTCATTGACGGCGATTTGCAGGCTGATGCGGCCATTGTGCCCTCTGTTGGGGCTAAAAAGGCTCCAGGAAGCCCTGTGGCCGGCAAGGCTAATGTGCTGGTGTTCCCGTCTCTTGAAGTCGGCAATATTGCCTATAAGTTGGTACAGCGCATGGCAGGTGCAGACGCTATCGGACCAGTGATGCAAGGTATGGCCGCTCCAATCAACGACCTCTCCCGCGGATGTTCTGTGGAGGATATCGTGAGCCTTGTGGCTATCACCGCTTGTCAAGCTGCTGGCGACACCTTCTAATCCGAAGCCAAATCGAATATGACAGAGCGCATGAGGCCTTCCGTCTTGTGCGCTCTTTTTATGTCAAGCAGTCATGTTAGTACTGGAAATAGACTTTCATGCGGAAACTGGTGCCCTGCATGGGGTAGTTGCGTACCACCTCATAGTTCTTGTCAGAAAGGTTCAAGAGCTCCACTTTGAGTCCCAGCGTGCATTCGTCAATCTTGGTCTCGTATTGCACCGCTAAGCTATGGTCTGCATAGCCGGCCACTTCATTTTCAGGAATGTTTTCCCCCAAGGCGTAGCGTTTGCCACTGAGCATCACGGCATACGAGATGCAGACCTTGGCAATCTGCGCAGTGGTCGATATGGACCCTGCCCAGCGCGGGGTGTATGGAATCTGATGGTTGTAGGTGGCATATCCCGGGTCGGTGCGGTCAACGGCATACTGATAGGTGCAGTTTGCGTTGAGCATGATGTGATGATGCTGGTGGATGGTGAAAACCCCGCGTAGATTTATTTCAGCCCCGGCAATGTGCACCCGTCCGTAATTAATCATGCTCCAAGAGAATAAATTGCGGGTGGGGAAGGCCACAATTTTGTCCCGCACAATATTATAGTAACCATCAATCGAAGCCGCCATGCTGAAACAACCATTCCATAGCTTGGGGGTCTCGCCAGTGAAGCCGAGGTCCCATTGCCATGTCTTCTCCGGTTGTAAATTCAGATTGCCCACTTCCCGGTAATAGAGATCGTTGAAGGTGGGCATTCGGAAGATGTCCTTGAAGAAAGCCCTCACCCGGAAGTGTTTGTGCGCCTGCACCGATAAGCTCAAGGCGGGAGAGAGATGCACGAAGGTACTTCCTAAGGTTGTGTCTTGCGCCATGTTGTTGACCGTAGTGAGGAGTAAATTGCCATTGACAGCCCACCGACGGTCTTGGTATCTGGCGGTCAGAGCGGTCATCGAAGTGAAACGGGCGGGGTGTTGGTAGTCTATGTTGTCAGACTCCAATTGATTGTAAAACAAGTCGTTGGCAAGACCAAGGAAAAGGTCGCGGCCTCGCGGGACGTAAACGATTTTTTTATGCAAAGGTGCAAAGCATACGGCATTGGAGATGTAACCCTCATACTGCTGGTAGGTGTTGTCTAAGCGATGCGCCTCGTTTAGATATTCGGGGTCCAGATAGTGGGTGTAGTCGTAGTTGAATTTGGCATTGAGCAGATAACTCCACTTGCGGTTGAAAATCTTCCGATAGTTCATTTGTCCGAATCCGTTGTGGTTGTCGAGGCGTTGGGAGGCGTTGAGATTGTACAGGATAGTAGCGTTGGGCAGTCCTCGATGCGAATCGTAGTAATAGCCCTTAAAGGAGAGTTGCTCGCCCTGTCTGAGCTGCACCAGAACATTGGCTTCGGTATTGAAGGTGGCGATGTCGGTGTTTTGCCGTTTCTCCAAGGATACACTATCGCGCACGCCCCCGTAGTGCAGCGTGTAAAGGTAGTCGCCCTTCGACTGTAGATAAGAGGCGTTCAGATTCCAGATCAAGAAGCGATGCTCGTATTTGCGGCTCTTGATGAGATGAGTGCATTGTATTAATGGCGAAACCATGCCGTATGACCCGAAGGTGATGGCTGTTTTAAGGTGCAGGGGTTTGTCGGGTAGGGTCTGGAAGGTGCGCAAGCGGATGAGATTGCTGTAGGAGTGCGCTCGTGCGGGCAGGAGGACACTCTCATCTGTGCCTACGGTCAGCTCAACGGAGGAGATGTTGTCAAGGGAAAGTTTCCCCAAGTCGATTTGCCCGGTTTGGCAGTCGGTGATGGGGATTCCATCGTAAAGCATACCGGTGTGTTGTGACCCAAGGCCGCGCACGGAAATGGTTTTCAACCCCCCAATGCCTCCATAGTCTTTGATGACCACCCCTGACAAGTACTTTAGGGCATCTGATAACTGGAGGGTGGGCAGATGCTGGATTTGCAGGGCTGAGAGCGACTGTACCGCGGCTGCTGAAGGCCTTGCCAAGGAGGTACCGGAACCATTATCAGTGATGTCCACCACCTGCAACTGCATGGATTGAGTGCTGTCGCGTTGCGCTACCCCAACCATCATTGAGCCTAAAGACAGCAGACAGAAAGCCATGCATACGCGGAGAAGATGCCTGATGGTCGCATGAGTGATATGTGGCATTCCCGTAGCCACCACTATACGTATTTGTTGCCGAAGTCGGTTTGTACATCAGTCACAAACTGGCGGATTTGCTGTTCATCGGATTTTTTGCAGATCAGCAGTACATCGTCGGTCTCCACCACGATATAGTCTTCCAAGCCTTGGATGACTGCCACCTTTTTGTCGCTCATCTGTATGATGCACTTGGAGGTGTCGTAAAGCCGTACTCGCGGTCCTTTCACGCTGTTTTGGTGTTCGTCCTTTTTGCTTAACTCATGCAGTGAGCCCCAGGTACCCAGGTCAGACCAGCCGAAGTCAGCGGCATAAACCCTGACGTTGGTGGCCTTCTCCATAATGCCGTAGTCGATGGAGATATTTCGGCAAACCTGGTAAATTCTGTTGATAAAAGCCTCCTCTTCGGGTGTGTTGTAGATGCTGTTGCCCTCCTTGAAAAGGTTGTCCACATCGGGCAGGAACTGCTCAAAGCATTGTTGGATGACTGGCAATGACCACATGAAGATGCCGGCATTCCAAAGAAAATCGCCACTCTCAATGAAGCTCTTGGCCATCTCTAACTCCGGCTTTTCTGTAAAAGTTTTTACTTCATAAATGGCGTTGTTCTTCGCATATACCTTTTCTTCATTATATTGGATATAGCCGTATCCAGTGTTGGGCGATGAGGGTCGTATGCCTATGGTTAGCAGGCACTTGTCTTCGGTTACAGCCTGCATTCCCTTCATGATAACATCCTTGAAGATATCTTCTTTGAGAATGAGATGGTCGGAGGGGGCTACTACGATGGTAGCGTTGGGGTTTTTGCTTTGGATCTTATAGTTGGCATATGCGATGCAAGGGGCAGTGTTGCGGCGATAGGGCTCCAATAGGATGCGGTCTTCGCTCACAAGCGGCAACTGCTCCTGTACGAGATGCTTATAAGCTTTACTGGTTACAATGTAAATGTTCTCGGGCGGGCAGACTTGTACGAAGCGGTTGAAAGTTTTCTGTATCATGGTGCTGCCATCTCCAAAGATGTCCAGAAATTGCTTGGGCCGAGAGCTGGAACTCATGGGCCAGAAGCGGGCTCCGATGCCGCCAGCCATGATGACACAATAGTAATTTGGGTTGAGCATGATTTTTTATAACTCGTTCAACAATAACATGATAACGTCCACTATCAGAATATAGCGAGGCGTTGTATTTTCTTGCAAACATTAAATTTGCCGCTGCAAAAGTACTCAAAAAAAATGACAACCTGAATAGAAATTTAAAAGTCTTACAGTTTAAATCCACCCTGCTCACCTTAGCCGCACCCCAATTGTAAGGTTGAGTTGGGACCACACCACCTCATAACCCAAGGCCGCATATACACTTTGACGGTCCCTGAAACGGTATTGTACCCCTGCTGAAATATTCCACCCCATTCGATAAGACCAATCTCTGTCCTCATGAAAAGATGACTGAAGGCCTCTTGCAGAAATACCGAGAGGTGAGAAATCCATCATTAACAATGGACTCCATCTGTAGTTTTTTAATACGGTGTACTTTAAATTCAAACCTAACGAAAAATCAAGAAAGTAGATGTTAGGGTAAGGCACTGCAATCCAAGGATAGATTCTCCGAAAGTTTGGTCCATCTGCATATCCCTTTCTGAAATCAAGCCCCAATTCTAAAGCCAATGACAAATGAGGATTAAACTGAATGCCTTGCAATTCGCGGATACCGACACTCCAAATTTTGTTGAAAGGAGCCATGATGTCTTTATTGTCGTACTTGATGAATTCATCGTAGCCATCCAACAAAGAATAGCCTCCATTGATTTCAATAGAATGATAATATTGCATTTTTCGTTTTTGCCCGACATCCAAAGACTGTGCATTTAATGACGCCATTAAGATTATTATCCCGATAGTATTAAATATTTTTTTCATAATCAATTTTTTTAATCGTTATTTGTACACTGCCGCTCCAAACTGATTGCCAGATTCCTCATCATTCTTTTTTGCGCTTAACACTGAATGAAGCGAGCGATAATCCACACTAAAGCTATGTCTTAATCCCCTTTCAAGGTTGACAACTTTTCTATCATAAACTGTTTTTCCCCACTCCACCAAAGTATCCCTTCCACACTGGTTGTCCGGAGTGTTGTCAGAATCAAAATATATTTCACCCGAATAACCTGTATGAATACAGTCTGCCTTTACGCGTGAAAATGAGTTGTTGGTATTTTTCTTCAGAAATATGGTTTTGGAATGAAGCCTATGGAATATTAAAAAATTGGTTGCTCTAATAGCAGATTTTACGTAGTAATTATCATATAAATGATAATGAGGAAACGGGGAACCACCACCCGTATGGGCTGAGCAATTGTATTTACAATCTTTATGTGAAACGATAAAACTTCTTACCGTAGATGAAAAATTTCCATTATGGGTATTTAATATTACCTCAACATTAACTGTTTGATTGTAATAGGATGATGAATACTTATGGTTGAAATCTATTTTCACGGCTGTCGTGTATATGGTTGTATCTGTCCCATCACCAAAATAGACTTTGTAGTAGGATGGGGTATCCCCTCCATCCACATGCCCGTTTGCAGTGAAGAAATACACCCCATTGTTGTTATGCGTGTAGTTGAAATCTACCCAGCACCCTTTCTTGCTTACAGTTATATTTCTTGCCAAACTCTTCGTAACCCCTTCGTATGTGGAGGTCAATGTTACTGTCTTGGTCCCAGTTGTGGAATATACATGCGTGGGGTTCACACTGGTAGAGGTGCTCCCGTCTCCAAAATCCCACAAGTAGCTCACATTTTGGTATTCTTCACTTCCTGTCTCGTTCGTGAACTTGTAACTCAATTGGTCTAAAGCCACTTGGTCTGCTGTAAAATCCACATCCATGGTCATACCGTCAGTTGAAACCATATACACTTTGGGGTTTGCATTGCAGAGGTATGCAAAGTCATCCTCCCCCGCTCCTGAATAGACCAACGTCCTGACAGCCGACAAGGTTGCGTCATCATAATAACCCATAACTCCGATTGTGAACCCTTCTCTGAAAACAAACAGCACGTCTCCGATAACCACCTCGCAGTATGGTGTGAGGAATGTTCGCATATAATCGCTCACTATGAAGTGGTTGTCAGGGTCGTTGTAGTCAAACAACTCGTTAGTTTCCTCCAGTTCTCGAATGTTGCTTTCTATCTGTTGATGCAACGAGTAAAAGTTGAAAGAAGAGGCCACTGCCGATAAATACTCGTCAAAATCGGCGGAAGTGTCACGCTCCATAATGATTTCCCCAGTCGTATCGATCAGGTCCAGGGCGTCCGCGAAAGCATCCATGTCGGTAAACACCAAGATACCGTCACTGTTTTTGTACAAGCCATCCGACACAAGTTGTTGGATCATGGAGGTGAAGGTTGTGTTGGTGCTGAAAGCTGTCTTGGGTGTTTCGGCCTCTTTTTGACAGGAGCATAGGAGGCTCAGCCAAAGAATGAATAATAACTGTTTTTTTTTCATACTTGTAATATTTTGAATTATTGTTGATGGTTGTTTTTAGATGCTGGCTGCTTTGTTTCTGGAAGCAAAAATAACAATATTTCCCAAACAAAAAACAAGCGCCCAAGGGATTATGCCGAAATTATGCCGAATATGCCGAAATTATGCCGAAATCAATTACAAACATAGTGGATTTTCCAACCAAAATCCTTTTGTTGAAGGATAAAGTAGAAGGATTTTGGGAGGAAAAGGCAAACAGGAAACATAAACCAAAGCTATTCCTGAGAATAGCTTAATATCACAATGATTGAAGTTGAAAATAGGGAGGCTTGAAGAGGTAATTAAACGATAAAGGATGGGTTTCCTAAACTTTGCAACCACTTAGTTTCATATCTTTCTAATTCTTTTTTTCAGCCACTCCGGGTGGGCATAGGGCTTGTCCTCCAGATTGAAAAGCCCCTTTCTCCATCCTCTCATGCCATAGTAGTAATGCAGAATCTCTTCCAAATCTTTCTCGTAATCACCCGTGGGATAGAAGATTTTGCCAACGCCCATGGTGCGACTCACATAGTCTATATGACTGCAGAAGATGGGCACGCCGGCCCCCATGGCGATATGATAGAAGCCTTTTTTCCAGTTTTCCACGCGTTTGCGGGTGCCCTCCGGACAGATAAGGAAAGCCACCTCTTCACGGCTGTTGATGAGATCCACTGCATAGGAGACAAAGTTGGTGGCGTGTTTGCGGTCCACGGGCACGCAGCCGATGCGTTTCAAGAAACCTTTGATGGGGAATACGAAGAACTCTTTCTTCATGACCATGGCCATCTTGAGCCGTAGCCATCGGATGCAGATCATGCCATAGAAGAAATCGATGATACTGGTATGGGGTGCCATTAGGATGACGCACTTTTTGACGGGTATCTGTTCGTATCCTACGGGCTTGAACCGGAACAACCACATTAAAAATCTATAAAATTTCATAATAATTTCTATTAAATTCAAAAAAATCTATCGAACTTTCAGTCCTGGCAGGGTGTCAAGCAGTAGTTGCCCTTTGAATAGTTGTCAGTCCTGAAATCTCCATCTCGCAGCCCAAGCGGATAGCACGGTTGTCGGGCAGATGGCCGGCTGGGAAGTTAAAGCGCATGGGGAAATCGTACTCGGCACAACACGCTGCCACGATCTCTTCTGCCGTGTGACCGAAGGGGATGGCGTTATCGTGCATGTCACTGAGGTGTCCTACAAGTAGTCCGGCAATGTGTTTGAGCATTCCAGCCCGTTTCAGGTTTTGCATCATGCGGTCGATATGGTATAAATATTCGTCCAGATCCTCAATGAAGAGGATTTTGCCTTTGGTGCTCAGGGCCGAATTGGAGCCTGCCAGAGAGTAGAGTACTGACAGGTTGCCACCTACTATGGGTCCGGAGAAGTTGCCAGGGCGGTTTAGTGGGTGGGAGGGTAAATCATAGTACAAGGGTTTGCCTTGCAGGGCATTCAACAGGGTGGTGACAGCGGGCGTTTCCAGTGTTTTTTCTGTGATGTTGATAGGCATAGTACAATGCAGCGAGGCCATGTTGCAACGGCTGTGCAGATGCGCGTGAAAGGCGGTGATGTCGCTATAGCCGCATATCCACTTGGGATTCTTTATCAGTGGCCGGAAGTCCAGCTTGTCAAGGAGCCTTACGGAACCATAGCCTCCTCGCACGCACCAGATGGCGTGGATGTCGGGGTCGTTGAGGAGGTCTTGCAGATAGGCGGTTCGCACTGCGTCGGTCCCGGCAAACTGGTGGTCTTCGGCAAAGAGCCGCTCATCGTAATGTACGGAGTATCCCTCCCGTTGCAGCAAGGCGATGGCAGGTATGAGCTCCTCCTGGCTGATCTTGCGGGCGGGGGCCGCCAATGCGATGGTGTCACCAGCTTTTAGATACGGGGGGATAATCATAACTCTATACCGTTTTTGTGTAGGGCTTCTTGGGTAACCTTTATTAACAGTTCCCTGTCTTTCAGGTTATTATAATACTTCCGTTTGGGTTTCTTTATTTTCTGTTTCTTAAAATAGCATCCAGTAACCCCTTCAAACTCAGGGTTTAATGCGGCGGCGAGCATGGTGGCTGCACCCTGTTCCGGAGTGTTGATAAGAGGTCTGAAGAACCAGTCGCAAAGTTTGTCCACCACGATATTGCCTTGGCGGATGATGTTCGTGCTCACGATGTCGGGGTCAGCCACATTGATGCAGATACCGCGCTCTTTCCATTGTTCGGCCGCGTGGAGCGTGAAGTAGTAGAGTGCACGCTTGGAGCTGCCGTATGCTGTGAAGCGGTTGAACTTATGATCATCGGTGGGGGAGAGGAAGTCCTCCTGTATCTTGCCCATCACATAGGCGATGGAGACCATGCTGACGATGCGGGTGCCCTTGCCCATGATGGGCAATAGGGCATTGGTCAGGGTGTAGTGCCCTAAGTAGTTCACGGCCCGGGTGTATTCGATATTGTCCACGCTGTTCTTGGCCTTATGACATAGCACTCCAGCATTGTTGAGCAGAATGTCAAGGTGGCTGAAACAGTTCTTCACCTCGTCAGCGAAGCGGATGATGTCGTGCAAGTTGCCCAAGTCCACCTGCATGAGATGCAAGGTGGCTCCGGTCTCATCCGCGATTTGTTGCCGTACCGGGTCGGCCACGGCCGCGTCATAGCAGGCCATGATGACTTCGTAACCCTCTTTCGCTAAAGTACGGGTGTGAATGGTTCCCATGCCGCCATCCGCACCCGTGATAATTGCTAGTCCTTTACCTGACATGTCTGCACTGTTCTATTTGTTGTCTTCAACAGAATGTTGATAGATGTCCTCCAAGATTGACACGTACTTATTGATCAGTTTGGCACGTCTCAGTTTCAGGGTTTGTGACAATTCGCCGGTCAGTGGTGACCATGTGTCCAGAATCCAGCGGCAGTTTTTGAGTTTTTCGTGAGCCGCGAGGTTGGCATTTACCTTGTTGATTTCCTGTTGTAGGCGCTCCTGCACCAGCGGGTTTTTGAGGATATCCTCGTCTTTCTCATAAGGGATTTTATGTTTGTTGCACCAATAGTGCAGACCATTCACATCGGCGGTGATGATGGCAGAGGCGAAATCTTCGTTGGAGCCTACCACCATGCAGTTGTCGATGAACAGAGACTCGCGAAGCAAGTTCTCAATTACCTGAGGGGCGATGTACTTGCCTATGGAGAGTTTGAAGATTTCCTTCTTTCGGTCAGTGATTTTCAAATACTTGCCGTCCACCAAGGTGCCGATGTCCCCAGTGTGGAACCAGCCTTCCTTGTCGATGACTTGGCTGGTGTATTCAGGATCTTTGTAATAGCCCATCATGAGGCAGTCGCCCTTGGTTAGGATCTCTCCGTCATCAGCCAGTTTGGCTTCGATGCAGGGCATGAATTCACCCACAGTGCCGATGTGGAGTTCATTTTTCATGGGGTTGTTGACAGCAATCACCGGGGATGTTTCGGTCATGCCATAACCTTCGTAGGCATACAGGCGAGCGGCAGTGAAAAGTTTCAGCACCTTGGCCTGGATAGAGGAGCCACCGGATACGACAATCATGTCCTCGCCGCCAAGGGCGTTACGCCATTGCGAATAAACCAGTTTGTCGGCCAAGGCGATTTTCTTACGGTAGAACCATCCTTGATTGTAGTATTGGTAGTCGGTTCCTAAGTTAAAGGCCCAGAAATAAATCATGCGTTTGATACCCTTGAGAGATTTGCCGGTGTTGTAGAATTTGTCGTACATGTTTTCCAGCACGCGTGGCACGGCACAGAAGCCCCTGGCGTGGATATCCTTGAGGTCGCGGGCGATGGTGTTCAAGCCCTCCGCATAGTACATGCTGGAGCCGATGACTTGGTACATATAGTTGATGACGCGTTCATAGACGTGACACAACGGCAAAAAGCTCAAGACGTTGGCCGTTTGGTCGTTGGTCATCATATTCACCAATGTCAAGGCATTGGTGAGGAAATTCTTGTGCGAAAGCATCACACCTTTGGGCAGACCCGTGGTGCCGGAGGTGTAGATGATGGTGGCCAACTCCTCAGGCTTGGTCTCTTGCTTGACCTGCTCAATGGTGGGTTGCCACTTCTCCAGATTGTCGTGGCCCAGTTGCAGCAACGCTTCATAGTTGCGCTGCCCATTGATTTGGGCGATGGTGAAGATATGCGGATCGTGTATGAGGTTTGGGAAAACCGGTGATACCCGCTTGAATATCGACTCAATGCCAATCACAATACATTTGGCATCAGAATGGTTCAGCACGTGGGTGTACTCTTCCTGACTCAAAGAGGGATATACCGGCACATGCACCATCCCGGCCAACATGATGCCCATATCCATGAAGTTCCATTCCGGACGGTTGTTCATGATGGTGATTACTTTGTCTCCTTTTTGAAGACCGAGCTCCAAAAGACCGGATGCAATAGCATTAGCATACCCGATGTATTCATCCACGCTGTATTTGCGCCATTCACCATTTTGCTTTCCGCAAAGTATGTCTGGTTTGTTTCGGTTTGCCTTCAAATGGTCGAGAATGTCAAATAATCTGGTAATGTGAGAAGTATTCATAAGCATTAAATTTTTTTAACGCGCAAAAATACAAAAATATCTGAATGTTCCTACTACATTTACAAATATGTATGAGATACAGGGGAAAGAGCTTCACGCAGGCGTTGGCAATAATGGGCGGGAGGGGGAGTGTTTCGTTTTCTCGAAAAAAAAGACTACCTTTGCACGCTTTTTTCAAAATATCCATGCATAAGAAAACGGGACTCTATTTCGGATCATTCAACCCTATCCACATCGGCCATCTGATTGTGGCTGAGTATTTGTTGGAACATTCCGACTTGCAAGAGCTGTGGTTTGTGGTTTCGCCGGCCAACCCTTTGAAGAAGCGCAATACGCTGTTGGATGACCGCCAGCGCTGGTATATGGTGAACTTGGCCATTGGCGATGACCTCCGCTTCCGGGTCAGCGACGTGGAGTTCAACCTGCCTAAGCCATCATACACCTGCCATACACTGGTGCATTTGCAAGAAAAGTACCCGGAGCGCGAGTTCGCTCTGCTGATGGGAGCCGACAACCTCCAGACTTTCCATAAGTGGCTTAACTACGACTGGATTTTGCAACATTTTGACCTATATGTATATCCACGGCCGGGCTATTCTTCAGAGAATCCCTATCCCAATGCGCGTGTGCACTTTGTAGATGCCCCTCAGATAGAACTTTCCTCTACTGTCATCCGTGAGAATATCAAAGCGGGAATACCCGTGCGCTATATGCTCCCCGACAAAGTGCATGAATATCTTGAAGAGATGGGTTTTTATAAAAATTAAGTTTTTTTTAATCGATAATTGATATGGGTTTTAAACGCTATATAATAGAAGACTTGGAAATCCTTTCAGCTGGAGCGGAAGGAAAAGCGGTGGCGAAGACCGATGAAGGGCTGACTGTCTTTGTGCCTTATGCGGTACCTGGTGATCGCGTGGATGTGGAAGTCTTCAAACGCAAACACGGCTATGCGGAGGCTAATTTGCTGCATGTGCGCCAGCCCTCTCCCGATCGGGTGACACCACCCTGCCCCCACTTCGGGGTTTGCGGAGGCTGCAAATGGCAGATGCTTGATTACGATAGACAGCTGCAGTACAAACAGCAACAGGTGGAGGACAACTTCCGCCATCTCGGCAAGTTCGACTTTCCCTCCCTTCAGCCAATTCTCGGCTCCGAAAAGATTTATTACTATCGGAACAAGTTAGAGTTCACCTTTTCCAACATGCGCTGGCTCTCATACGAGGATATGGCTCGCTGCAAGGCCGGAGAGGAGTTTGAACGCCGCTGTGCCGGATTCCACATTCCCGGCATGTTCGATAAGATTCTCGATATTGATCACTGCTGGCTGCAGGGCTCCCGCAGCAATGAAATCCGTCTCTTCTGCAAACAGTATGCTATTGATCACGACATCGCCTTCTACGATCCCCGCGCCCGAGAAGGTCAACTGCGCAACATTATCATCCGCTCTGCCTCTACCGGCGATCTGATGGTGGTGCTCATCGTCTCTCTTTACGACGAGAAGGCTGAAGCTATGTTGTCAGCCCTTGCCGAGACTTTCCCCGAGATCACCTCCCTGATCTACATGGTCAATACCAAACTCAACGATACTGTCTTTGACTTGCCCTTCCATCTCTTCAAAGGTCAAGACCATATCATGGAGCGCATGGAGGACCTCTATTTCAAGGTAGGACCCAAGTCGTTCTATCAAACCAATAGCGAGCAGGCTTACACCCTCTATAAAGTGGCGCGCGAGTTTGCCGATATCCAGTCCGACGAGGTTGTCTATGACCTTTTCACCGGTACGGGCACTATCGCCAACTTTGTCGCGCACCAGGCCAAGAAGGTCATCGGTGTGGAGTATGTGGATGCCGCTGTGGAGGATGCCCGTGAGAACGCTGCCCGCAACAAGATTGCCAATACGGAGTTTGTGGTGGGCGACATGGCCAAGATCTTCACCGATGATTTCATTACCCGCTACGGGCGACCGGATGTCATCATCACCGATCCGCCCCGCGCCGGCATGCACCCCAACGTCATTGCTCAGTTGCTCAAACTCGAAGTGCCGCGCATGGTCTATATCAGCTGCAACCCCGCCACCCAGGCCCGCGACCTCACCCTGCTCAACCCCAAATATAAAGTTGTCAAGGTGCAA
This sequence comes from uncultured Bacteroidales bacterium, assembly GCA_937901455.1. GTDB lineage: Bacteria > Bacteroidota > Bacteroidia > Bacteroidales > WCHB1-69 > F23-D06. The sequence continues at coordinate 86,345 of CALDIA010000088.1, forward strand.
CCCGTGGACATGTTCCCCCACACCCAGCATGTGGAGAACGTCGTGCAGC
>CALDIA010000089.1 GCA_937901455.1 uncultured Bacteroidales bacterium
CAGCTGCTCCGCCCGCAGCTCCTGGCTGTACTTGCGGCACTCGTCGGGGAACACGGCCAGAAGGTTGCCGTTGCCGCAGGTGGGATCATACACCTCGCGGGTCTCCCCAATTTCGTTGCGGATAAGTTCCGCCAGCTTCCTGTCGGTGTAGAAGGTGCCGGTGGCCGCCAGCTCTTTGCGGAAGTTCTTGGCAGAGTAGTCCATGGCTAATTTTTGTTCGCGTGCAGGAATGCCATTGCCTCCTCACGGGTGCGGAACCGCTTGCGCAGCCGCAGGCTTCCGCCCGCGCCTATGCCATGCACCTCCGCCCGCCACCTGGCGCGTCGATAGACGGCGACCGAGCCGTCCTTCCTTACGCGGCGTACAGTCTCCTTGTCCAAATACACGTAACACCCGTGATTCTTTCTGGTCTTGATTCTTGCTTGCGTTTCTCTCATAAGGATAATGTTTTTGATTTTCTCGAATAAGGTTCAATATTTTCTTTCTTCACCAACTTCTCCCCACGGAAAGTCTCTATTTTCGCTTTGCGGAACATATACTCGCCGCAGCGTTTCCGTTTGTCGCTGACACAGTGGCGAACGTTCCTCGCTGTCTGCCCGAACTTTTCCGCCGCGATAGTGGCCGACAAAAACGTCCCCAAATATTCTCCAGCCAGATTATAGACCGAAGTGGGAATGCCGTTGTATGCAATGTGCGCACGTTTGTCCCAGACATGTTTTCTCCCTTTCGCCAGGTCTCTGCGCATCTTCCGTCTCTTCACAGGGTCGGTTGTAGTCCAGTCTTTGCGCCCCTTGTTCCAAGTGGCGTGCCCTTTCTTGAACTTGGTGTCTTTTTTCGCCCACGAGGGCTCAATGTAGAGTTCCATTTTTTTGTATTTTTGCGGTGTCGTTTTCGGACGTGTAAAAGGTGTTAGCTTGAGTGTCGGCAGGTAAGCCAAAACTCGCGCACCTTTTGAAATATAATCGGTGTCTTTTAGAACCTTGTCTAACATTGAGTAGGCCTCGCTCAGCGAGTTGGCGCAAAAGGCATCGATTATTTTTCGTATATGTAGTAAGGGGTTTCATACTTACCTTTTATTATAGCAGTCTTCAATACAAAGTTGTCCCCTCTGAAAGAGAAACTGTATTTGTTAAATCCTGTAAATCCTTTATTTAATTTTTCAGCCAAATTATGGCTGTTAGGGTCTAAATCCTCATACCCTGCATAAGACATCCGCAACTTCTTTCTATACAGTCGTTCTAACGCCCACTTTCTTTTAGAAGATGGACTATGACGGTTACACAAAACATCGTTTAGACCGTTCGAATTTAATTTTATCAAACCTGTACAATGTTCATCGAACTTTTCAGTATGGATTTCTTTTCCTAACAATCGTTCTTTAACCTCTAATCTCGATTGCTTCAAATCTTTTGAAACATCAAGTCTCCATTCTAATTCTTCTAATTCATCATTAGAAAGAACCCTAACCTTGCCATACGCCCCTCTACCGCCCATACCCAGACCTCCTTTCCAGCACCTCGTTCTTGTAATACACCACCTCGGTATCGCCAAAGTCGAAATCGATGGGTACACCATATAATAGTATTGTATCGGGATGCAGTCGCCGGATGGCCTCTCTCATGCCGGCTGTCCACATCTTTCTGGAGAGACGGTGCTTGCCCGCGCCTAATGTGCTCACCGCCACCGTGCCGTCCGGCGCGATGCCCTCAAAGCAGAAATCGAAGGTGGCGGGCTCGGCCCACTGCAACACGGGAACAATCTTCAAACCTTTCCCCTGCCAGTAGCGGTGAGGAGGCGGCTGCGATACACGTTCCATATCTTCGCCGCCATCGGCATGTCCAGGTAGAGGCTGAAATCCGGGGCGCAGACGAAACGGTACCGCTTCAGCATCTCCACATACAGCTGCGGAGACTTCCACACCCGCTCGAACTGGTAGTCGTCGATGAAGAAATGCACGCCCACATCCCGTCGCAGGCAGGTCTTCGCCCGGTTGAACGGGATTAGGCTGTCGGCGGAGGGCACGGGGCCCGCGCCCACCACGGGAAGTCCGTACTTCCCGGTAGTGTCCACCGGCATCAGTCCGAGGTTCAGCGCGTCGTTTGTCATCTTTGCCGCTTTGTGTAGTTTTTCGGCGGCAAAGATAAATCAGGGCTATGGAACCCGTTGGGACAACGGTTTTTCCGTCTGTAGTTCGATAAAGCAGGGAAACGCTTAAAGTTTGTCGCTAAACAGGCACTGCATAAAGCTCTTAAAATCAAATTTCTTTGTAAGTTACTGATAGATAGGGGGATGTTTTTTGAAGAAATGTTGTGGAAAATGTGTGAAGTATTCATATTTTTACTATATTTGCAGCGTTCAACCAACAGGGGATATGAGCTACAAGTCGGTAAAATATGTAACAGACCTTCTGAAGAAAAACGGTTTCGTGTTCAAAAGCCAAAAGGGCAGCCACATGAAATACGAGAAAAACGGCAAGATAGTGGTTGTGCCCAATCACGGCAGCAAGGGGATAGAGAGGGGAACGTATTACAGCATACTCGGCCAGGCGGGAATAGAGGAATAACAATAAAAAACACATTAGTATGAAAACAGTAGAAGTGATTGTGGAATATGCAGGCAAGAACCTGAGCGCCTATATCGAGGGGGCACCCGTCATCACGGTGGGTAACAACATACAGGAGGTGGAGCGTAATATGCGCGAAGCCATCGAGTTGTATCTTGATGACAACGACAATCCCTGCGAGTTGCTTGCAGGAGAGTTCGAGCTGAAGTTCCGTATCGATATAGCCACTTTTATCAATTACTACAGCGGCATATTCACCAAGGCCGCATTGAGCCGTATCACAGGCATTAACGAACGGCAACTGTGGCACTATGCCGCGGGTGTCCACAAGCCACGCCAAAAACAGGCGGAGAAGATCCAGCGCGGCATCCAGTCGCTCACAAGAGAGCTGGAGTCCATCAGCCTTGTTTGACAACATGCTGGCTTTTAAACTCTTCACAATGCACCAGCCCCGCCCTCTCCGGCGGGGATTTTTGCTGCTGTCCGGTATTCCTCAAACCGTGGGCAGACGGCGAATATGTAACGGTTGTTGCACCAACGCGCCAGCCGTCTGTATTCCATCGTGGCGTGTTTTTTGTCATAAACCATCACATACGCCCAATATCCCATCTTGCGCAATGTATAGATACGTTCAAGGTCTTGCTCAATGGTGGTGTCAAAATTCACCAGCACATAGACGACGGCAATATGGCTGTGCGGTCTCTTCTTCGCGAATCTCGCATATAGCTCCAGCCCGCGCAACACGCTCTCCTTGTCCCGCATCCGGTCCCACGCGAAATGTACCTCATTCGTTCTCACATGTCCGAGAAGTTCGGCTTTCTGAGTGGTGATGAGCCTCGCGTCAAGGCCTTGGTTGAAGTCCACTTTCGCCCCGCTCTCCACCAACTGGGCGAGCAGGTTTTCACTCTCGGCGCACGCGAGCAGGTTCGGGTCACAAAGCACAATGTTTTTCTGCCCGTGCCAGAACTCTGACAAATCCGCCACCTTCGCGCTTTGCCGCCCCTCCTTGGAGGCCACATGACAGAAGGCGCATCCACGTGGGCATCCTCTTGTGAGAAAACCGTATGCGGTGTCTTTCGTCTGGTCGGGGTACAGCGAGTAATCGGGATAGGTGTGTTCAATGTGACATGGCAGACGTTGCATATATCTCCCGTCCTCGTTCCAAACCTCCCTGCCGTTATGCAGGCTAATATGGTAGCCGCTTCCGCCACGTACCACTTCATCGGCATTGATACATTCGCGGTAATTTTCCGAAAAACTGAACACTTTCGCGCAATATACCCTGTCATATCTCTCACCGAATGGATGATACCACTCCACGTCATCGCCCTGTGCCTTGTGATGGGCGCTTAATTTCATCAGCGCAAGGTTGGGGTAGTTATGGCCGTCAACGTCTATAAGTCCTATATAAGTTCAACTTGGAAAGTTATAAAAGCGGGTAAACAAACAAGCCCGCCGATC
>CALDIA010000090.1 GCA_937901455.1 uncultured Bacteroidales bacterium
ACGTCATTGACAAACGCCAGCTATAGGCTCAATCATCCATAGCCCTGTCCACCTTCAAGGAGTGTGACCTCTCGTTGCTCAACTTTGGCGGCATCCGCGCGCAAATACCGAAGGGTGACATTCGCATTGCCAACCTTTATGAGGTATCCCCTTTTGAAAACTCGCTCGTTTTCATCCAGTTGAAGGGCAGTGAGCTAAAGAAGGCCCTGCAACGCTTCACCGACAAGGCAAACGCGCCCATGGCCGGTGTGGAAATGACCTACCGTAATAGCAGGCCTGTCAAGATACTGGTACAGCACGCCCCCATCGACGACAACCGTATCTACAAACTCGTCACCCTCGACTTTATTGCCAAGGGTGGCGACAATCTCCTCAAGGACATACAATTTGAATCGGCGGAGTACACCTCCATGGTTTTCCGCGACTTTCTCATTGAGGAGATTATCACCATCAATAATGAGAACCGACTTGTAGATGGAAATTTGGAAGGCCGGGTCACCATTGAACGTCAACCTTAATTAGCACGAACCGAAATGATTACATTTTGCATTTCCATAGTATTGCTCATCTTGGGCTACCTGATATATGGCACATTTGTCGAGAAGCTCTTTGGGGTGGACCCTGAGCGTGCCACTCCGGCCACGACCATGACCGATGGTGTGGACTATGTGCCCATGAAGCCGTGGCGAATATACCTCATCCAGTTTCTCAACATCGCGGGTGTGGGGCCCATTTGCGGTGCCATCATGGGCGCACAATTCGGCACTTCCTCCTTTCTGTGGATTGTCTTCGGCAGCATCTTCGCCGGTGCGGTACACGACTACCTGTCCGGCATGATGTCACTCCGCAACAATGGGTGCAGTCTGCCAGAAATCCATGGCGCCTACCTTGGCAATGGCATCAAGCAGTTCATGCGCGGCTTTATGGTTTTGCTGATGATTCTCGTGGGCGTGGTGTTCGTCAACACCCCGGCCACCCTACTCACCACCCACTTCACCCCCAACATGAGCGTGTTCGTATGGGTGGGTATCGTCATCACCTATTACCTGATCGCCACCCTGCTGCCTATCGACAAGCTGATAGGTCGCATCTACCCTGTTTTTGGATTTCTCTTGTTAGGTATGGCTGTGGCCATCGTCATCGCCTTCGTGGTTTATCGGCCCGAGATTCCTGAGGTATGGTCTGGCTTGCAGAACCGCCATCCTGACGCGGCGCACAACCCTATTTTCCCAATGATGTTCATTTCCATAGCCTGTGGTGCCATTTCCGGCTTCCACGCCACACAGTCGCCCCTGATGGCCCGCTGCATGACCAACGAGAAGCAGGGCCGGCCTATCTTCTATGGTGCCATGATTACCGAAGGCGTTGTAGCCCTCATTTGGGCGGCTGCCGCAGCCTACTTCTTCAGTCCTGAAAGCGGCATCGACACTGCTGGCAAGGGCGGCCCCGCCATGGTGGGGCTCATCGCTGAAACCTGGTTCCCGAAGGCCATCGCTATCATCACCATCTTGGGTGTCATCAGTGCGGCCGTCACCTCCGGTGACACGGCCCTGCGCTCCGCACGCCTCATCGTGGCCGACTTCATGCACTACGACCAAAAGCCCATCAAAAACCGCCTGCTCGTAGCCATCCCCATATTCGCCATCACCGTGCTGTTCCTCATCTTCAGTCTGGTGGACGCCAACGGCTTTGACGTGATATGGCGCTACTTTGCGTGGGCCAACCAGCTACTTGCCACCTTCACCCTTTGGGCTATCACCGTATGGCTGCAACGCGAAAAGGGACACCTCTGGTACCTCACCACCATGCTACCCGCCCTTTTCATGACCATGGTGACCTCCAGCTTCATATTAGTGGCTGAAAAGGAAGGACTCGGCCGCTGGCTACCTAACGGTATAGGCTACACCATCGCCGCCGTCATCACCATCGCAGTACTCACCATCTTCTTAGTCAAGGCTTACAAACCAAAAAAGGAAACCATCAATGGGTAGAATACTGGCCATAGATTACGGACAGAAGCGGGTCGGCTTTGCCGTTACCGATGAGTTGCAGATTTGCGCCAACGCGCTGGACACTATCCCCGTGGCTCAGGCCTTCGACTTTCTCAAGAGCTACCTGCTGAAAGAAAAGGTGGACACCATCGTCATTGGCGAACCCCGCAAGCTCGACAACACCCCCTCCGACTCCACGCGCTTCATAGAGCCCTTTGTCAACCGCCTGCGCAAAGAACTGCCCAACATCTCTCCCGCAACCACCATCGCCCGTGTGGACGAACGTTTCACCTCCCGTATGGCCTTCCAGACAATGATAGATGTGGGACTAAAAAAGAAAGACCGACAAAACAAAGCCCTCATTGACCGGGTTAGCGCCACCATCATACTGCAAACCTATATGGAACAAATGGCTTTTGACGCAAGACGTGATGAATAACTTCAACTGAATTATAACGAACATTAACCACTGTAGAGTAATCTGCTGATAACTAATAATAAACAAACAACCAAATATATGATACTACCCATCTATGTTTATGGAGAGCCTGTGCTGCGCAAGACAGCCCACGAGGTAGATGTAAAGGAAACCGACTGGAAGCCTTTCATCGCTGACATGTACGAGACCATGTATCATGCCGGCGGCGTGGGCTTGGCTGCTCCCCAAGTGGGCAAAGACCTGCGTATCTTTGTCATCGACACCGAACCCTTTAAAGAATCATTCCCCAATGTGCGCATCTTCAAGAGTGCCTTCATCAACCCTGTCATCACCAAGGAGTGGGGCGAGGATTTCGTTTTCGGGGAGGGCTGCCTCAGTCTGCCTAACCTTAACGAGGAGGTGACGCGCAAATCGAACATCCATGTGGAATACTACGATGCTGACGGTCAATTTCACGATGAGGACTTTGATGGCCTCGCCGCCCGCGTGATCCAACACGAGTATGACCACCTCGATGGCAAGGTTTTTGTGGACCGTCTCTCCGCCATCAAGAAGATGGTGCTCAAGCGCCCGCTCAATGACATCGCCACGGGCAAGACCCGCGCCGCATACAAGACTATCCACCCCAAGAAATAGGCATCATGAGGAGCTGTTATATAACACTGCTATGCGGAATTCTGCTGATGGCGGTCTCAGGCTGCCACCCCCGCGAAAAGAGCCAGTCTGCCTCAAGCGAAAAAGCCGAAGTAGAGGTCCTAAAATCACGCTACGACCACGCCGACTCGCTTTACCGGCACGGGCGCATTGACACAGCGGCCTTCAATAGCTTTATCAACAGTGCCATGGCCATGGCCGAGCAGAGCCCCAAGGCCGACATCGCCCCGGAGATGCTCTACAAGGCAGGCATCGGCAGTATGATACTCGCCAAGTCAGCCGCCACCCGCAACAATCGCGACGAGACCGCCCGCTATGCCAAACAAGCACTCAAAATCTTCTATGACTTCCAAGAGCTCTATCCCGACCACGAGAACGCCAAGTACTGCTACTACCAGCGCGGTGTCATCTACGACGATATCCTGGGCGATTACACCAGCGCCGACGACCAATACCGGGACTTCATCAACCGCTATCCGGAAGACAGCCTCGCATCACAGCTGCGCGACTACCTCAAGATCTTAGGCAAAACAGAATCCCAATTGGAGGAGATCATGCATTTAGAATAATACTTTTCAAAAAACATTCCACAATGAAACTACAGAGCAACGAAGAACTCATAAAGGTCCCGTCTGAACGATTGTTTGGTTACCTGAGTACCCTATGCGACACGAGCAGCCAGGCTTTTCAAGAGCTTAACAAGGTAGCCGATGTCAAGCCTGAAACGGACGGATTTTCTTTCGCCATCGCCAATATGTTCAACTGTCGATTGCGACTATTGGAGGCCAAACCCAACTCAATGGTTTCCTATCATCTTGACACCGACAAGAGCATTTCCGCCACAGCATCTTTCACCATGCAGGATGACGGACCCGACACTCGGCTTCAGTTAGCGGTGGATGCCGATGTGCCCTTCTTGCTCAAGGCGATGATAGAAAAGCCACTCCAACAAGGTATTGGTCAGATGATGGCCAAAATCAAGGAACTCGCCGAGCAACAACTTTAACCCGTACAGCCATGGAGTACCATATCCGAACCGATCAGCTTGTCAAGAAGTACAAAAACCGCGCCGTTGTCAACGAGGTCTCTGTCGAGTTCTCACAAGGGGAGATTGTAGGTTTGCTGGGCCCTAACGGCGCCGGCAAGACTACCTCTTTCTATATGATTGTGGGGTTGATAAAGCCTTTTTCCGGCAGAATCTACCTAAACGACCAGGACATCACCGAGCACCCCATGTACAAGCGGGCACAGCTGGGAATTGCCTATCTGCCGCAGGAAGCATCCATCTTCCGCCACCTGACTGTTGAGGACAACATCCGGTCAATCTTGGAATTCAAATACAAGAAAAAGGAGGAGCGCGAGGAACGTTTGGAGTCGCTCATCTCGGAGTTCAACATCCAGAAGGTGCGCAAGAACAAAGGCAACAACCTGTCGGGTGGTGAGCGCCGGCGCGTGGAGATTGCCCGCTGCTTAGCCTCCGACCCCAAGTTCATACTCTTAGACGAGCCCTTTGCCGGCGTGGACCCCATCGCTGTGGAAGACATCCAACACATCGTAGCCAAGCTTAAAGACAAAAACATCGGCATCGTCATCACCGACCACAACGTGCACGAGACACTGTCCATCACCGACCGCGCCTACCTGCTCTACGAAGGCAAAGTACTGAAATCGGGCACCGCTGAGGAGCTGGCCGCCGACCCCATCGTCAAGAAAGTGTATCTGGGTTCCAACTTCGAATTACGAAAATAGGTCTCCCCTACTCTAACCCGAACACAAAACTAAACGGTTTTCCACCGCATTGTACATTCATCTCTTCAACCCTGTACTTTTCTCCCTTCTTCAAGGGCGGGAAGGTTATCCGATAGAACACGACGTGTGCATCGCGAGCAGCGACATGGGAAATGCGTTTCACTTTCAGTTTATTCCCGCTCTTCACCGAAAAGTTCAGAGATCCGTTGTTGGGAGCCGAATAGTACACCGTTGCCATGGTCTGCCATTTACCGTTTTTCAGTTTCTCCGGTGCATAGTCGGAGAAGTAAACGCCCGCATCGGCATAGGATTGATTGCGGAGGATGTTGTAGGCCTTCAGAAAGTCGGCAATACCATACCCCATCTGGTTATCACTATGATCCAATGCAGAACCGCTTTTACGCACGGCATCCATAATTTCAAAGTTAGATTTTTCGGGGAATGCTTGCCAGAGGCAGGCTACCATACCAGCCAATATGGGAGAAGCAAAAGAGGTTCCAGCGGCGAAGCTGTTCTTGCCTTTGCCATTGCATACGGCTGCCATCATGCCCACCGCACAGGCATCGGGTTTCAATCGTCCATCGGCCGTAGGGCCGAACGACGAGAATGGTGCAGGTGAGCCATTGGCCATGACCGCGCCTACTGTGAGGATATCCTTGGCATCGGCAGGTGTGCCAATATAGTGCCACTTGGCGCTTCCCTCGTTGCCGGCGCTGTTGCAGATAATCATACCCTTGGAGGCCGCGATGGTCGCCGCGCGCGAGGCCCTGCTGACCTTACCATTCAGATCCTCATACGCGCGCGGCTGCGCTATGGTGTCGTCAAAACGCGTATAGCCTAATGAGGAGTTGAGTACCTGACATCCCAAATAATCAGCCCACTCCACACCCGATACCCAGAAGTCCTCTTCCACCTTAGTCTCCGAGCGCGAATCCTCCGTCTGGCACAAATATACCTGCACCATAGGAGCCGTGCCCACCAACTTGCCAGGCGCATACGAAGCAATGCACGAAAGCACCATGGTGCCATGGTTGTGCTTCTCAAAATGACTTACCCCGGGCTCCACCACATTGCACCCACCCAACAAACGCTGGTCATCGCGCAAACGACTGAAGAAGGAGATGGTATCTACATGCTCGAAACCGCCATCCAAGATCATCATCTGCATACCTTCGCCATGATAGCCCATACGATGCAGCCAATGAGCATTGTTCATCTTCACTTGCACCGATGCACGGCCATAGTCAAAATCTCCAGCCGCCACATCATCCAGCAACGTGTGCGTAACCTTCAAATTGGGATTATCCTGCATCTTGTCGTAATAAAAAGCCACAACCGGCTGCCTCTCCACCGTATCCATCTTGATAACACACTCCGCCTCTTCCACAAAAGGAAGTGCGCGCACCTTTTCCAAAATGTCAGCATCCTCACTGTAAAACACTATCCCGTTCAACCACTTGGACCTCGTGCACTGCCAGTTGGAAGAATCCAACGAGAGCACCTGACGCACATACACCTCACTAACTGGAAGATCCAGTTCGTCAATCGGGATATTATTCAGCTGACGGAACATGATAGCTCGTGGCGATAAAAACTCCTCGGGCTTGTCAATGCGATATGCCGTGCCCTGTTTGTCCTTGAATTGCACCCAATACTTGGCAGGTGTTTGGGCAAAAACTATGCTAACGCCCAGAAAAAGGAGCGAAAGCACCATACATCTCACCGTGTTCTGTTTCATATTTTCCGTTTTTGGGGTTGCAAAAATACACAAAAAACGTATAAACGCATTCAGTACGTTTATACGTTTTAAAAGAGTCTGATCAAAATCAACTGTTAGTAGCCGAAGATATCCTCCAATGACAGTGTGGTCACCTTGCCATATTTTTCAAGGCCTTTCAGGTCCACTTCATCCTTGTTACCCAAAACCACCACCACTCTCTTCTGGCCCTTGATGTAGTTCTTGTTGAAATTCACCACATCGTTGAGCGTCAGCTTTTGGATAGCCTGATAGTCAGCCTTGTCGGTTGGTGCTTTCAAGCCTTTCTCCTCACAGGTAATATAATAGTTGATAATACTCATCTTGCGAGTACGGTTGGTACGATACTGCGAGATGAGGGCGGTCTTGGCCAAGTCGAAGTTGAGTTCCGAAACCGGCATGTTGTCCAACAGATCGGTGAAGGCGGCCATGGCGTCAATCAGCTTGTCGTTCTGCGTGCCGATGTGGGTCATGTTGTAGTTGAGCTTGCCCTTCTCGTTCGGCTCCACGTAGTAGGCGGCGGCGGAGTAGGCTAAGGAGCGCTTCTCGCGGATTTCCTGGAATACGATGGAGTTCATGCTGCCACCAAAGTATTCGTTGTACATCTCGATTTGCGGACTGATTGCCCAGTTAGCGGGGATGGAGGTGGTGAGCTGGCGGCACAGCGACTGTTTGGCATCGTAATGCGCGAAATAGACCTTGTTTTCCTTCGTGGCTAAACGGTCGT
>CALDIA010000091.1 GCA_937901455.1 uncultured Bacteroidales bacterium
GCCCGTCAAGGTCGGCAAGCGTGACACTTATATCACCGCCGCAGTCACTGTCAACAACCTGTTTGATATCCGCAACGTTGTCGGAGTGTTCGCTGTTACCGGCAACCCCGAGGATAATGGTTACCTGACCGACCCCGAGTCGCAGCTCGTTATCAACTCCTATATGGATCCTCAGGCTTTCCGCGATATCTACACTATTACTTTGCGTAACGGCACGTGGAACTATTCCAGCCCGCGTACTATCAAACTCTCACTGTCTTATAACTTCTAATCTCAACGCGAAAAATAATAAATAAGATGAAAAGTATATACAGCAAAATTGTATTGGTTGCCTTGCTATTGGTAGGTACATGTGGATCAGTGATGGCCCGCGAGTGCACTACTTGCAGCAGGCCCAACATCAAAAGGTCAATGGCTCGGACAAAGGCTGCGGTGTGTAAGCGTGCACAAAGTACTGCGGAGCTCAACATCAACAATGTCCGTGCCCAGATTAACGGCTATGGCAATATGTGGTACGATGGCAGCACTGCTCAATACCATATCCCCAAAAACAGCAACACGTGTCCTCTCTACTGTGCTGCTTTGTGGATTGGCGGTACTGACGTCAACGACCAGCTGCGTATTGCCGCGTTGCGTTTCGGTCAGAATGGCGACGACTATTGGCCGGGTCCTTTGAAGATCGACAACACTGCTGCTGTCGACCTCGAAGTGTGTAACCGCTATGACAAGCATTATGTCATCACCAAGGCTGAAGTCCTTGATCTCATCTCTCACTATCAGGATGGCTCAATCAACTCTGGCAGCTACACTATTCCTGATGTGATTGTCAACTGGCCCGCAAAGGGTGAGGGTGAGAATGTGTCCAACTATCTGGCACCTTTCTATGATGCCGATGGCGATGGTGAGTACCATCCCGATGCCGGCGACTATCCTTACTACGATTTCGACAACGAGCTCTGCCCGCGTACCATCAAGGCCAAGAATCCTGGACAGAACTATGTCAGCCTCCCCACGATGGAGACTTCTGCCGGTATTGTCAAGGGAGGTATTCTCTCTGACCAGGTCCTCAAGGGAGACCAGACCATCTGGTGGGTGTTCAACGATATGGGTAACACTCACACCGAGACGGGCGGTCAGCCTATCGGTCTCGAAATACGTGCCCAGGCATTCGCCTTCTCGACAAACGACGAGATTAATAACATGACGTTCTATTCGTACGAAATCATCAACCGTTCTACTTATGAGTTGCGTGGGTCGACCCGGATCTGGGTTATGCCTACGACGACTATGTAGGATGCGATGTCAAGCGTGGCCTTGGCTATTGCTACAACGGTGATGAGGCTGACGGCCCTGGTGCCGGTAACTATTCCGGTATCCCTCCGGCTGTCGGTATCGACTTCTTCCAGGGACCTTATATGGATGCTGACGGTAAAGACAATCCGAAAGTTGATATCCCCTGGATTCTTACCAATGGTAATGCCCAGTTGCAGCAGTTGCTGGCCAAGTATAAGATGAAAACCGTCAGTGGTCAGGATTCCACCAATGCACAAGGCCGCATTGTATACGACACGATTGCTATTACCGACGATGCCGACCTCTTCTATGCTGCCGACTTTATGAGTTGGTACAATCCTATCAACCATCCGGGTGATGTTGTGGGCAGTTGTGCTATCAATGGAGTCAACTTCGGCAACAATATTATCGACGACGAGCGTTTCGGTATGCGCCGCTTTGTGTACTATAACAACAGTGGTTCGGACCTTATCTCCGGCGAACCTTCGAAGGCTAATGACTACTACAACTATCTGCGTGGCTACTGGATGAACGGCCAGCGTATGCACTATGGTGGCAATGCTGTTTCCGGCTCGAACGTCACAGACATCGAGTGCGACTTCATGTTCCCGGGCAATAGTGACCCCTGGCACTGGGGTACCGGTGGTGAGATTCCTACCATCAATACCGACGATTGGACCGAGGCTAACATCGGCAACCCTGTGTCTGACCGTCGTTTCATGCAGTCGGCTGGCGCTCGTGAAAACATTCGCCAAAGACTACGCTGTCTTCATCTGTCTGAATCTCGAAAGAAAGGAGGACCGCAACCTGTTTGAGATGACTGATGATGTCAACCAGTTGATAGCCAATGTCTTCGTTAGGGAAGGCGTGCGTCAGGATGCAACGGATGTGCTGCTCTTCATTGATGAGATACAAAATTCACAGCCCGCCGTGGCAATGCTGCGTTACTTTTACGAGGAAAGGAACGAAATCCACGTGATAGCGGCCGGATCGCTGCTGGAAACCGTAATGGACCTCCGAAAAATCTCGTTTCCTGTCGGAAGAGTGCAATACCTGTCCCTCAGGCCCTGCTCATTTGTTGAATTTCTTGACGGAATGGGACAGGCGAACTACAAGGACTGTATTGAGCTGACGGAGGTTCCCGCCGTTTTTCACGAACATATTATGCAGATGTTCAAGGAATATTCCGTCGTGGGGGGAATGCCGGATGCGGTGGCCCGCTATGCCGTTACGCACGACCACTTGTCCATAGCTGACGTTTACGAGAGTCTGTTGCAGACCTACCGGGATGACGTGGAGAAATATTCATCGAGTGTGGCGGCCATCCGCGCCATCCGCACCATTCTGAAAGCAGGATGGACGAGCGCGGCCGAAATCATTTCGTTCGAGGGGTTTGCCGGCACAGCCTACCGCTCCAGGGAGATGAGTGAGGCATTCCAGACCATATCGAAGGCGATGCTTTTAGAGTTGGTTTACCCTGTTGCAGAATCCCAAATGCCTGTGATGCCCAACTATCGCCGCCGTCCCAAACTGCTGTGGCTGGACACCGGGCTGGTCAATTATGCGGCAGGACTCCAGAAAGAGGTGTTCCTTGCCGGCGACATACAGGACGTTTGGCGTGGCAGAATTGCAGAACATATTGTCGGACAGGAGCTTATTGCCGACAAGACCGAAGTGTCCGCACAACGGGCTTTTTGGCATCGTGATAAACAGGGTTCGTCCGCCGAGGTCGATTTCGTATATCCGTACCAAGGTCTGCTTGTTCCTGTTGAGGTGAAGTCGGGCCATAACTCACGGTTGAAGTCGCTGCATTTGTACATGGACAACGCCCCGCACCAAGTTGCCGTGAGGGTCTGGTCCCGCCCCTATTCCTGCGATGAGGCGAAAACCGGTCAGGGAAAGACGTTCAAGCTGATCAACATCCCGTTCTACTATGTGGGGCAGCTTGACAACATGCTGAAAAAGGAAATCTAACCAAGCCATTATTATGGAACTCGTCATCAACACGTTCGGTACCTCCCTCAACCGCGACAACGAGAGTGTTGGATGTCCAAAATCATTTCTTACCGTCAACCTCTGTGAAATGGAATTCCGTCAGTCTCCCTACACCATTACGGCGGAACAGGCGGACATTTTCGGCGAAAAAAAATGTTATTTTTGCAGCAAAATTTGCAATAAAAACTGACCATGTTCCTGAACCTCTCCAACCATCCTTCCGCCCTCTGGGGCGCGGAGCAGAAAGCCGCCGCAGAACAACTGTGTGGCGAAATCGTTGACCTGCCCTTCCCCGCTGTGGACCCGGCGGGCGACGAGGAGTACATAGCTGCTCTCGCCGATGAATACTGCAAGAAAGTTGTTGAAATGGCAGCGGGCAAGACCGTCATGGTCCATCTTATGGGCGAGATGACCCTCACCCTCGCGCTCGTGCGACGCCTGCAAGTCGCCGGCATCCCCTGCCTCGCCTCCACCACCCGGCGCATGACCGTGGAGCAGGACGGCGTCAAGACCTCCGTCTTCAAGTTCGTGAAATTTAGAAAATATTGTTAAAGAATATGAGTGACTCTTCGAAAATAAAGTTGACGCCAAGCCAGCAGAAAGTGTTGAATCAGATGAAAAATTTTGTTTTCAACGCTGAAGAACGCGTGTTTGTCCTTAAAGGTTATGCTGGCACGGGCAAAACCACTTTGATGCGCTTCCTGATTAAGGAACTGTCTGACAAAAACAAACAGTTCAGACTTCTTTCCACCACCGGACGTGCCGCCAAAATTCTGTCTAACTACACCAGTTGTGAAGCAAGCACTATACATGGCATGATTTATAAGTTTTCGGATTTCAACAAGGATGTCTCCACATTGGATGAGAAAACAGCCTCGGTGGATACCACGGGACAGCTGTTTTTGGTCTTTGAACCGGCTGTTTTGCCTGATGAAGGACGAAGCGGTGCGGTGTATATTATAGACGAAGCTTCTATGATATCTGATATCTCGGATTCAAATGTGGTACAGGCCAAGTTCGGCTCCGGCCGCTTGCTGAAAGAGTTGTTGGACTACGACAATCTGGAGGATTCTAAATTCATTTTTATCGGTGATCCATGTCAGTTACCCCCTATATTGGGCGACTTTTCTCCCGCCCTTTCCCCTGAGTATTTTTTGAACACCTTCAAAATGAAATCACAGCAGGGTATTCTGACGGAAATATTGCGTCAAGACAATTCCATCATTTCGGCCGGAGCATACATCCGAAAACTTTGGGACAAAGCTCCATCAGATGAGTCTGCTTATCCAGGAAAGGTATGGGGACCCCCATTGCAGGTTTCCCAGTATCAAGATTTTGAAATCCATTCGGATATGGCTGAAATGGAACGCCTGTATATAGAGACCATTCGTGAGCATGGTTATAACGATTCGATTTTCATTTGCAACAGCAATGCCAAATGTCACGAAATTTCCAATACGATTCGTACGGCGCTGGGATTCTCGGGAGGTGTTCAGAAAGGGGACTTGCTGATGGTTGTCCAAAACCAGAACACCACCGGGCTTATGAATGGCGACATGGTGGAAGTGTTGGACGTTCAATCCGAGTGCGAACGCGTCACCAAGGAAGTGGTCACACAAGAGGGGTATCATACTTTGTTGACTTTTAGAGAGATCAGTGCTCGTGAACTTTTCACGAAAAAAGTGTACTCTACGTTGTTGCTGGAAAACACGATATACTCGGCACAAACCAATTTGGATGCAAGGCAACAATCCGGACTGTTTTTGGATTTCATCCTTCGTATGAAACGAAGGGGTATTGACATCAAAAAGGACAAGGAAGTTTTCGACAAATTCATGCGCATAGATCCTTACCTCAACGCCCTGCGCTGTAATTACGGTTATGCGGTCACTTGCCACAAGGCCCAAGGTGGGGAATGGAATTCCGTTTTCATTCAAATGCCTCGCAACATCACTCTTAAACCGACAAAGAACAAATACCAATGGTTTTATACCGCACTCACTCGTGCGAAATCAAAAGTCCACCTTTGCCGGGATTTTTTCATTCGATAAAATGATTACCCCTATGGAACTCGTCATTAACACGTTCGGTACCTCCCTCAACCGCGACAACGAGGGATTCGTGATTTCCACTTCGGAGGGGCGGCAACGCATCCCCGCCGAGGGCATTACCTCCATTCAGATATCCAAGGGCGCGCAAATCACCTCCGACGCCGTGATGCTCGCCGTGGAACGCGAGATCGAAGTCACCTTCATGGATCGCTCTGGCAACGTCATCGGCCGCATCTGGAGTCCCAAGTACGGCTCCGTCTCCACTATCCGCAAGGGACAGCTCAACTTCTCGCTCTCTCACAACGCCATCGACTGGATTAAGACTGTCATCCGCCAGAAAATCGAGAACCAGCAGGCTTTAATCCTTGCCATGAACGCACCTGACGCTCCAACCGAGAACCGTGTGCAAACCGCTATCCGCCGCCTGGAGGACTACCGCACCAAAATAGCCGCCATTGACGGTGAGGTGATTTCCGACATTGCCTCCACGCTGCGAGGGTGGGAGGGACTGGCCTCCAAAATATACTTCGAAGCCCTCAACCTCTTCCTGCCCGAACAGTACCGCTTCGAAAAACGTTCCCAACATCCTGCCATGGATGTGGTGAACGCTTTCCTTAACTACGGCTACGGTGTGCTCTACGGCAAAATAGAGGGTGCCCTCATCAAAACAGGCATCGACCCCTACATCGGCGTGCTCCACCGCGACGACTACAACCGCCCCGTGCTGGTCTATGATGTCATCGAACTCTACCGCGTGTGGGTCGATTATGTGGTCTATACCCTTGTGATACAGAATGCCGTGACTGACGAATACTATTCCGTGCAGCCCGATGGGTCCTGTTGGCTGGAACCTCTGGGGCGGCGCGTGTTGATACAGTCATTGAACGATTACCTGGAAGAAACGGTGGAAGTGAAGGGCAATGTCCGCTCACGCCAACACCAGATGTTTCTTTATGCTCAGAATTTGGCCCAACAATTTAAAAACGCGGAGAGATGATACTGTTCGGACATAATATAACGGCTCCTAATGATCCACTGGTTAAGGTGCCGGTGGCGAATGTTTTCCACGCTTTGCGGAACCCGAAACCGGAAACCCAAGCGCAGATTCGGCAACTCCGCCTCGTACGCGCCATTGACACCAAACGCTACAGTGTTCTTAAACGGCAGCTGCCCTATATGGTGTGCGGCATCTTCGCCCCTCCGTTCCGCCGTGGCGAGAATTTCGCCTATATCGAATACTTCATGCTCGATATTGACCATATCACCGACAAACAACTTTCAATCACTGACTTGAAGAACCGGGTGATTCAAGATGGTCGAGTGGTGCTTTGTTTTGTTTCGCCCAGCGAGGATGGTCTCAAAATCCTCTTTCGTTTGTCGGAAAGGTGTTATGACAAGGGGCTTTTCTCATTGTTCTACAAGGCTTTTGCACAACAGTTTGCCCGGCAATATCAGATTGAACAAGTCATCGACAAGCAAACCAGTGATGTGACCCGTGCCTGTTTCGTGAGCTATGATCCAGATGCCTATTTCAACCCAAAAGCGGAAAGAATCAGTCTGCGTAGCTATGTATCGACTGACAATCCCTTGGCCATGCTCGACCTGAAGCATGAATTGGAAAAGAAACCAGATGAGTCATCGCAAGAAAAACAGACTCGGGAACCCAGGGCGGATGTGGATGCCGACATTATGCGCAATATCAAAGCAATTCTGAATCCAAATGCAGCGAAAAGGCCAGAAAAACCGGTGTATGTACCTGAACAACTTAACGACATTATGGAAGACTTACAAGCATACATCACAAAGACTGGTGTGGAGATTTCCGAAGTCATCAATATCTCTTACGGCAAAAAGATTCGTACGAAGATGCGCCTGCGGCAAGCCGAGGTCAATCTTTTCTATGGTAAAAGAGGTTTTTCGGTGGTGAAATCGCCCCGTACCGGCACCGATGATGAATTTAACGAACTGATGGTTGGATTGATACAGGCGTTTGTGAATGAAAGACTTACATGAATGATTCATAACTAAATTTAATAGCAATGCCCAGAAAAAAGAAGCCACCGTTGACGTTTGTGGAGGAAATGGCCAAGTTGAAGGCTGCTGGCTTGGGGGACAATCCGCCGCCAAACAGGGCATTGCACGACCTGGACGAACTGCCATCATTGGAAGAAAGACTGAAAGTGTTGTTTAATATTGTGAAAAGTAAAAAACGAGACGCCTCAAAAATGCTGTTTTTTGTAATGTATGATATTGAAAGCAATAAAGTACGCCGTCACGTGGTAAAATACTTGGAGCGGCAAGGGTGTACGCGGGTGCAGAAGTCCATTTTCCTGGCCGACCTGCCCACGGCCAAATATGAGCAAATCAAGGGCGACCTCACGGAGGTGCAGGCCTGCTACGAGAACAACGACAGCATCCTGGTGGTGCCCATCAGCACCGATTACCTAAAAGCAATGAAGGTAATCGGGCAGACCATCAATGTGGATGTGATAACCAAAACAGCCAACACATTGTTTTTTTAGAATTGAATGCTATGGCCCGATTTTCAGATGTGAATAAGTTAAGAAAGGAAGGAAGGTTACGAGAGGCTTATCTCTCAGCCCGAGAAATGCTGACAGAGGATCCCGACAATGTCTGGGCCAAGCGTGCTATGATGTGGGTGGTGTACGACTATGCCAAAAAAAACAGTTCTCCCAATAAAAGAACCGATTTTCTACGATGCCTTAAACAGATTGCTCCCCTTGCTATTGAAGAAGACGAAGACATATATTATAATGCAATGATGCTGTTGACTCGTAATGTGGTAAGAAAATGTGTTGGCGATCCAAATTCCACCCTTTTCTTGACAGAACTCTTTTCTATAATACAGCAATGGAGTGTTCCTAAACCGAGTAGTATATACTCGGGAATCTTGCAGACGTTTTTAAAAGTGAAAGACCAATGGCCATCTTTCGCAGATTTTTGTGAATGGTGGGATTTTGACAATCTAAGGAGCGCTGATTTTGAAGCCAATCTCTTGCCTGATGGAAAGAGAGATTTTCCTTTGGCGGAGAAAGCCTATATGGCTTATTCAAAATCATTGCTTCTCCATGGTTCAAACAATAAAATTAGAGATTGGCTTCCTCAGTTGATGCGTATAGTGGAGGAGTGCCCTTCCTATCAATTTCTGCCATATTACTTTGTGAAGCTTAGTCTTAAGATTGGTGACACTCCTCAAGCTTTGAAACTCCTTAAGCCATTAATGCTCAAAAAATCGAATGAGTTTTGGATTTGGGAGTTGCTGGCTGATGTGGAGAATGACCCACAAGAAAAATTGATTATCTTAAGCAAAGCAATGAATTGCCATTCTTCTGAAAAGATGACGATTGTATTACGAGAAAAAGTGGCTGTGTTCTTGTTGGAAAATGGTTTTGTAAGTGAGTCGAAGCATGAATTTGAAGAAGTGGTAAGAATAAGGGACGCAAATAGGTGGCGTGTGTCAGATGACGTTAAGAGATATTTAGGTGCCAAAGTGTTTGAAGGAGTAAGTTCTTCAAGAGACAACGAATTATTTTTCAAGAAACATGCACGAGAAGCAGAACGGAAATATTTGGGGATGGAGTTGATAGAAGCTATAGTGGTACATGTGAATGAGGCGAAAGGGTATATTTCCTTCACAACAAACGATCGGAGAAGGAGTTTTTTTAGAGTGCGTAACAAGAAAAAATTGCAAAAGGTGTCGGTTGGTGATAGAATAGAGCTGCAAGTTGTTGTGTGGGGGAAAGAAGGTCCGAGTAAAATCAGCGCTTGGCACACGATAGGGTAGGGGTGACATGTAGAGAAGATGAAGTTCTTTGACATATTGAAAAAAAGAGTATTTTTGCCGTCGAAAGGTACAAAAAAAAGGAAAAAACAAGGTGATAAATGGATTTTTGTGCAACTAATATATTGATATGCAACATAATGCGAGAATTGCTCTCTCCGAGCATCTTCCAATAAAATAAGGATTAAGACTTCTTACCGATTAAATC
>CALDIA010000092.1 GCA_937901455.1 uncultured Bacteroidales bacterium
GGGAAAGACAGCTTGTATTGCCCGCGAAGCCGCCCGCCAGTGCCATAGTCCACCACGCCTTGCATCAGCCGCACGGTCTTGAATGCGGTGATTTGGTCAATGGCTTCATTGGTCTTAGGAATATTGGTGAAGATGACATTGCCGTCTTTGTCGCAGATGCGGGTGATGAAGATGGGCTCAACATACACCCCTTGATTGGGGAAGCAATTGATGGCACCCACCTGCTCGTATAACGAAAGTTCACAGGCTCCTAAGCAGATGGAGGGTACCGCGGGGATATCGGAGGTCATGCCCATGTTTCGTACCAAGGTGATGACAGCCTCGGGGCCGAAGCGCTTCATGAGATAGGCCGATACTTGGTTCAGCGATTGTGCCAAAGCTTCGCGCAAGGGCATCATCTGCCCCTCTTTGTAGCTACCTGAGTTGCGCGGTGTCCATGTCCCTCCCGGAGTCTCAATGGTTACCGGCACATTCGGGACCATGGTGCAAGGGTCAAACTCACCGCTCTGCATGGCGACTGTATAGACGTATGGCTTGAATGTGGACCCCACCTGCCGCTTCGACAACTTCACATGATCGAATTGGAAGTATTCATAGTTGATGCCGCCCACGTAGGCTTTCACATGCCCCGTCTTGGCCTCCATACACATCAAACCACACTGGAGAAACGATTTGAAGTAACGGATAGAGTCGAAAGGACTCATCACGGTGTCAATGATGCCTGCGTGGGTGTATAGTTGCATCTTTACCTTCTTGTTGAACTGCTCCTTGATCTGTTCATCGGTCAGACCGGCATCCTTGGCCCGGTCGTAACGTTCCGTAAGTCTGGCAGCATTCCAGAGGATACGCTCGGTTTGCTCTTCGGAGATGTTTACAAAAGGCGCATTTTTGTTGCCCTTGATGTGGTTGAAGAAGAGGGGCTGCAGATAGTCGCACACGTGCTCCTTGACAGCGGCTTCAGCATGACGCTGCATACGCGCATTGATGGTGGTGTAGATCTTCAAACCGTCACAGTAAAGGTCGTATTGGGTGCCGTCTTTCTTGGGATGGTCAATGCACCACTGTTTGAGGTACATGCGCAAGTATTCACGGAAATAGGTGGCGATACCAGCATAGTGCGCTTGCGACTTGAATTTGGAGATGTCGATGGGGAGTGCTTTTAGGGAATCACAAGCGGTGGCATCTATGTATTTGTATTTCTTCATTTGCCCCAGCACCGTATTCCGGCGGTCGAGGGAAGCCTGATAGTGGCGGCGCGGGCTGTACTTGGTCGGAGCTTTGAGCATGCCCACTAACACTGCGGCTTCCTCGTAGTTTATTTCGGCAGGCGACTTATCAAAGTAGGTTCTGGCTGCCGACTTGATGCCTACGGCATTGTTGCCGAAGTCCACAGTGTTATAGTACATGGCGAGAATCTCATCCTTGGAATATTGGCGTTCCAGCTTGGCGGCCACCACCCACTCTTTGAACTTGGTGAAGATAAGTTTGATCTTTCCCGCATTGGGGTCGCGCGGGAAGAGGTTCTTGGCCAATTGCTGGGATATGGTACTGCCACCTCCACGACGATGGAAGGTGACCACACCAAGGCCCACTCTGAAGAGCGCCTTCACGTCAACACCCGAATGCTGATAGAAACGGGCATCCTCTGTGGCCACTAATGCATCCTTGAGGGGCTGCGAAAGGTCGGCATATTTGCAGTTGGAACGATTCTCGCGATAATAGGTGCCCAACAACTCGCCATCTTCAGAGATGACTTCCGTGGCTAAGTTCGCCGACGGACTCTCCAACTCCGAGAAGGAAGGCATGTAACCCATCCATCCCATCGAGATGAAAATGAAAATGAGACATACCAAACCTACCAAGGAAAAATAGACAATCCAGAATTTCTTGATCCAGGAGGACTTCTTCTTGGAGGCTTCTTTGCTGTCGCTGCCGTTTGTGGAATACATGATGTGATAGCTTGTGAGACTTTAGTTTACAGATGTAATGGAGAAAGAACTGCCAACGGTAAAGGTCTTGCTGCTTCCTCCCGAGTAGGTTGCACCAGTGTAGTAGTTGTGAAAATTGGTGCCACCCGATACGGAGCCGCCATATTTCAAAGTGTAGCTGCCAGCAGTAAATTCGGGACTGCTGAAGATTAGTGCAACAGAAGAGGAACTGCCTCCTCCTCCTGGCCATCCTCCACCGCCACCAGATAGGGACGGAACGTAGAAGGTCATAATCTCTGCATTGTCGCTGTTGCGGATAATCTGGATGTAGTTGTTGCCAGAATGGGTGTATTTGAGACTATGTTGTGTGCAGGCCGAAGAGGTAGGCGAGGAGAACATGCCGTTCGGGGCCGTGCCGATGATAGTGCCCCCAGTAATGCTGAAGGTGTTGTTGTCACAGTCGAAAGACTCTTCTGGTGTCTGGTTGGCGGCTGCAATGGTGAAACCTCCAGTAATGTACAGTTGGCCGTTACTGTCGATGGCGTCATTCTTGGTGGAGGCAGCATAGGTGGTGCCTCCGTTGATGGTCAGACGTGTGGACGCGTTCATGGCGTCATCGCCCGTGGCGGTGACGGTGAGCTGCCCACCGTTGATAGTTAGCATAGCTTTGCTTTCGATACCTTCACCGCCCTCGTTGTTCTGAGTGCAGGTGACAGTGATGATGCCACTGTTGATGGTGACATTTCCGTCGCTTCGGATACCCTTTGGGTTGCAATAGTCGCTGCTGCTGCCACCACCACCTCCTGGCCATCCGCCACCGCCACCAGAGGAAACGGTAAAGCGCTCACCACTGGTGGAGACCTGTAGGATGAGGGCAGAGTCGCTCTCGTTGAGTACACCGATGGTGATGGCGCCACCGGCACGGATACCTTTGCCGCCACTGCCCGTACTGCTGCATGTGATGTTGCCTCCAGTAATGCTGAGCGTGCCGTCACTTTTGATACAACTGCTCGAATATGAATCCTTGGTGGATCCGGTTACGGTGTATGCCGCACCAGCCCCCGCAGTGGTGATGTTAATAGTGCCACCGGTGATGCTGACATTGCCATCGGAAGAAATACCCCGCCCACCGTTGTTGCTGG
The DNA here is from genome assembly GCA_937901455.1 of uncultured Bacteroidales bacterium. GTDB lineage: Bacteria > Bacteroidota > Bacteroidia > Bacteroidales > WCHB1-69 > F23-D06. Next base: position 3,071 of record CALDIA010000092.1, read on the forward strand.
AGGGGAGGGTGAGGGTGATGTCACCGCCGGTAATCACAACCTGATTGGTGGCAGTAATGGCGGTACAATACGAAGGGTCGTTGCCGGATGTAGTGCTCTCCAATACAGTTCCACCCGATGAGGTGATGTGGATGGTGCCCCCGTTGATGATTACGTCCTGGCCACTCTTCAGTCCTTTCGACTGATTGCCGCTGTGGATGATGGTTATGGAACCGCCGTTGATGGTCAGGGTGCTGTCGCACTTGATAGCCTTGGTGTCCACGGTCGAACTGCTGACCTGAATGGTGCCCCCGTTGATGGTTACGAAGCCAGCATCCCCATCAATGCCGTCACCACTGTTGTTGATGGTCAGAGAACCATTGTTCATCACAAAGTAGTCGCAGTGCAGGGCGTCGTTGACCGCCGAGGACACCGTGATGTTGCCATTGTTGATTTTGATATGGTCGTCGCTATGGATGCCGTTTTGGGCTAACCCACTGACGGTTAGTGCGCCACTGCCGTTGAAGATAATCTGCCCCTTGCTCTGGAAGGCAGCTTTGTTGGTGTTGCCTGTGCCGTCGGTAAGTGTATTGCTGCCTGATAGGTAAACATGAAGTTTCTGATCCACCACCGAATAAAAAGCCGGACCGCTAGCATTGGTGATGGAGACACCTTCCAAGTATAAATTGTACTGGCTGTCACTGGTGATGGTCAAGGAACCAGAGGCGGTGCTACCCGACACATGGTAGTTGATGTCGGCAATGTGCCCGGAGGCCGTTACCACCACAGCCCCATTGTTGGCATTGATGGCCACCCCCGCATCTGACAAGGGATTCACAATGGTTACGTTGGAACCATCGTAGGTGATGAAAATGTCGCCGGCAGCTGCCGAGGAACTGCTGAAAGTGATGCTGTCAATCTCAGTGAGCGGGAACGACATCGTGTTGTCAACATTGTTGAACCAGGCGTTGTCATTTTGGAATGTGATACTGTCAATTTCAGTGACGGCCTTGTCGAAGGTTACAGCACCGTCGTGATGTATGTGCAGTACGTTTTGGGCGGAGGCGGAGATGACCAGGGCGGCCCATATAATGACGAGGATGGCTGTTTTTTTCATAGTTTGCTGATTTTAAAGGTTATACCATCCACTTGTATAAGGTAAAGACCACGGGAGTAGCGACTCATATCTATGGGCTCATCGTTGGAACAGGAACCCTGAAGCAGGAGCCGCCCATCGTATGAAAAGAGACTGTAGAGACTTCTTTCCTGTTGGTTATGATGAACATAAAGATTTTGAGACACTGGGTTGGGGTATATCTTCAATTCAGGAGTCTCTATATCTTCGATAGAGGAAGGGGCGGAGAAGGTCATCTTGGAAATAGCCGATAAAAGAAAAGAGTATGGGATACCGTTGCCTTCATCCACAAAGAGATAGTTGTCGTTGAAATAAAGTTTGCCAGACTCGTTCACATTGAGTGTTTGGTCGGCAGCCGAATTAAAACTGATGGTAACAATAGTCTGGGCCTGCAAAGAGGTCGTTAGGCCAAGAGCAAGAACCGTCAGTATGATTAACAGTTTTTTCATCATTGTATAAAATATGATAAATAAACGGCAAAAATAGCAAAATTTATACAATGTGGAGAAAAAAAGATGCGTTGTCTGCTTATTCGATCATGCCCGCCCCCACGGTTTCGAAACTGTCGGGGTCTATGAAGATGACCGATCCGGTGGTTCGGTTGTCGGTGTAGGCATCTACTACCAGCGGGTTGGCGGTTTTGACGGAAATGCAGGCAATGTCGTTCATCTTGAGGCTCGTCATATCCGCTACATGCTCCAAGGTGCTGATATCAATCTTGTAGTCGATAGCCTGCACCATGCCGATGGTTTCCGAAACGGCCGAGCGGATGATATACCGTTTGCGCAATTGCATTTCACACTCGTTGAGCCAGCAACAGCGCATTTTAAACTGCTGGGTAACAGCTGGTTGTGGCCCGTTGGCATCTACCAGCATGTCACCACGACTGATGTCAATATCGTCTTCCAACAAAACAGAAACCGACTGTGGTGTGTATGATGTATCTAACTCATTTTCTGCCTGCATGATAGCCTGTACCTTGCTCTCCAGACCGGAAGGCAATACGCGCACACGGTCGCCCTTGTGCAGCACTCCGCCCGACATGCGGCCTGCGTAGGCACGGTAGTCGGGGTACTTGTCGGAGATGGGTCTGATGACATATTGTACGGGGAGGCGCAAAGGTTCTCCTTTATCGCCAGTCTTATGTTCAATGGAAACGGTCTCCAATAAATGCATCAGCGTTCCGTCAGTGTACCATGGCATGTTGGCAGAAGGTTCCACAACGTTGTCGCCATATTTGGCGGAGATGGGGATGAAGAGCAACTGCGCCTCAATCCCAATTTTGGTGGCCATCGCTTTGTAGTGTTGCTGTATGTCAGAGAATATTTCTTCCGAAAAGTTTACCAAATCCATCTTGTTGACACACACGGTGATGAAAGGGATTCCGAGCAGAGAGGCGATGTATGAGTGTCGCACAGTTTGTTCCACTACGCCGTTGCGCGCATCGATGAGGATGATGGCAAGGTCGGCGGTGGATGCGCCCGTCACCATGTTGCGGGTGTATTGGATGTGCCCCGGTGTGTCGGCAATGATGAATTTGCGCTTGGGAGTGGCAAAGTAGCGGTAGGCCACATCTATAGTGATGCCCTGCTCTCGTTCTGCCCGCAAGCCGTCGGTGAGCAAGGCGAGGTTTACCTCTTCGTTGCCCCTGCTTCTTGAGGCAGCCTCTACAGCCTCTAATTGGTCCTCAAATATGGATTTGCTGTCGTATAATAATCTTCCGATGAGGGTGCTTTTCCCATCATCCACGCTGCCCGCCGTCGTGAAGCGTAGCAGTTCCATGTCTAAATATCCGTTGTTCATATTCTTTTCTTTGTTTACCCTACACTGCGGCTGTCGCCTTGTGTGGTTATTGGCGCTTTGTGCGTCTTGCCCTTCAGGGTTGCTTAATGAATGTTGTTTTAAATGTAATTCCTATATTAGAAGTACCCTTCTTTCTTGCGGTCTTCCATGGAGGTTTCGCTGCGCTTGTCATCGGCGCGGCCACCACGTTCGGTGACGCGAGTGGCGGCAATTTCCGCGATGATGTCCTCCAAGTTATTGGCCTCTGAGATGGTGAGCCCGGTGCAGGTGATGTCGCCAATGGTGCGGCAACGCACCCGGCGTGTTTCCACTACTTCTGTGGGCTTAAGCGTCATGCACGGCTCGGCGGCCAGCCACTGTCCGTCACGGAGGAAACATCGCCGCTCGTGCGTGAAGTAAAGCGATGGCAAAGGGATGTTCTCCTGATAGATGTACTGCCATACGTCCATTTCTGTCCAATTGCTGATGGGAAACACGCGGAAGTGCTCACCCATATTCTTGTGCCCGTTAAATATGTTCCACAACTCGGGGCGTT
>CALDIA010000093.1 GCA_937901455.1 uncultured Bacteroidales bacterium
ACTTCATATACTTGGCCAGGAGATTTCTGCGGCTTGGTGAAGGATTTCTTCACACGGGTCGGAGAACCCTTGAGACCCAAGCGGTTGGGTTCTACGTCGATCTTGTCGGCGCTCCAGATTTCCACCTCCTTGTCGAAAGCCTCCATGATGCCTTTCACGCTCATGTAGCGGGGCTGGTTGGCGGTGGCGAGCACGGTGAGGACGCATGGTGTGGGAACCTCGAGAATCTGATAACCCTCTTCGGTTTCTTTCTTCACAGTGCAAAGACCATTATTGTATTTGAGATCCACGGTGTAAGAAACCTGCGGAAGTCCCAGATGCTCTGCCATTTCTGGAGCCACCTGCGCGGTGTCGCCGTCAATAGCCTGGCGACCGGCGATGATCAGGTCATAGTCAAGGGTTTTGATAGCACCAGCCAAAGCGTAAGAGGTGGCCAACGTGTCGGCACCCGCAAACTTACGGTCGGTAAGCAGGATGGCACGGTCGGCACCCATGGCAAAGGCCTCGCGGAGGATAGCATCGGCTTGCGGAGGCCCCATGGTAATGACGGTGATGTTCGCACCGTATTGGTCTTTCAGACGGAGAGCCATCTCAAGGCCGCCCTTGTCATCGGGATTCATGATGCTAGGCACACCGTCGCGAATCAATGTCCCTGTCTCGGGATTGATCTTAATTTCGTTCGTGTTAGGAACTTGTTTGATACAAACTACAATGTTCATACTTTAGTTATTTAATTACGATTTTCAGATAATATCCAAATATAAAACAAGGCCGCAAATATATGAAATTTTAGGATATGAACAACGGGGAAAATTGCGGACGGAACCATCCATTTTTTTGTCCGAACGCCCTGACATGACATGTGCTGTAGTAGCAAAAAAAAGAGTTCTGCAACATCACGCAGAACTCTTTATGCTCATCAATAGGGAAACCATTTAGAACCAAGGGAAAAACCAGTCTATAAAGGAGCCTTCCTGTATGTGTTCGTCCATATTTTGTGGTTCGGGCAAGACCCATTCCTCTTCCACATCATGCATGATAATGGTGGCATTTTGTTTCCCGCCTTTTGCGTAAAAGAGGGCTTTCAGATTCTCCTCCTCCGTATAATTTTCGGGAACCGTGTCCCAATCCGCTATGATTTTCAACGTCAAATCCCCGGAATCCCACAGATTATGAAGGTCCATGCCTTTGAAATCCCGTATATAGGCATCCTTGACCGTGAACGACTGGCAGTAATAGGTCTCCTTGTCCTGGTTCCTCATAGCCAAAAAGTGGTAGGCACCCTCCCCTGCCAGCGTGAAATCCTGTCCTGTCAGCGAGGCAGGCACGGAATTGTCGGAAAATGTAAGTTCCAATTTGGTGAACCACGGGAAATAGTCGGGGTGCTCTGCCCAAAGGGGCTGGGCATGAATTATCCAGGTGTTGCTGCCGTTCAGTCGGGATAACATTATGGAACACGAGTTCAAATAGGTGGTATGGAACGGAGTGCTCGAATAGGCAATGGTGTCCCAGCCGATCTGCCAACCGACATTGGGGCGATTCAGCGTGTAGTTGCCATGGGTGTTGATGCCGAAAATCCTGCGCCCGTTCAAATAGAAAAACCACCTGCTATCTGGACTTTCCTGAATCTCATAATTCGGAAAATAGAGATTCTTGATGCTGTCTTTTTGATCGTCCGGGGCATTCAACCACGTATTGAACTTGAATGCCACATCGGGACAGCGCATGAGCACCTCTTCGGTGGCATCCAGCCAATAGGCGGCGGCAGAGGCGCCCTTGCCATTCTTCTGATCGTTTTGTTCCACTTTACAACCACATAGCAATACCGTGATTGACAAGATGATGATAAAATGTATTCTTTTCATGATAGTTCAATTTTTCTCTTATTATTTCTTGGCATTGAAACGGAAACCGACACCGGCATTCACGTAACCTCCTTTGTATCCACAACCCAATTCGGCAAAACCGAACCACCGCTGGCTTCCAGCCGATAGGCCCAAAAGGGTGAGTTGAAAAGCGATATGGTTGTTGTGGGCCTTGTAGTCAGGATAGCTTTTACTGTATTCCAAGGCGACACCGCCGGCGATTCCGCTGTACAAGGTGAAATGCTCCCGGTTCAGATACGAGAACCGGACTGCCGGCATGATGGAGATGAAGTGGTCGCGGTAATCGCCCACCTTCTGATCCGTGTAGTTGTCTTTGAAAGAGCCAAAAAAGCCGCAATAGCTCACATCTCCGCCTACCCACAGCCATTTCAGCACGCGAAAGCGGTAGCCCAAAGCGATGGGACATGTGGTATATACATTTCCGAAATAGGATCGGTTTTGCAGCCACACCTCCGGGAAGTAGTTGGGTGTGGTTCCTGCTCTGTTTCTGAAATAATTAATTCTGGCAGGGTCGCCCACCCCGAGGGTGAACTCGTGCCGTTTGAATTGTGTTTTCCAGCTTTGGTCTTTTGGCGAAGAAGTCACCGTCTCTGTTTTGTTTGGGGCTTGATAGCCCGCCGTGTCAACCTGTGCCGGCGCAGCGGTATCCATCGCCAGAACCATCATGGCTGCCAGTCCGATATTTTTGATGCTGTCCATATTGGATGATTTTTTGTGTTCATCATCAAAGACGATGTTCTCATCAAAGGTGACATTTGTGGAAGAAAAATCTTTTGTCTCAACGGGGGCGTTGTTAGTTTCTGCCATTTGTGGAGACACATCAGGAATGGTCTCCATAGTATCGCAAGCCGAGGTGGCCTGTTGCTCCATCGGAGACGGCGTCTTGGCCGGAGAGGGACGCAGCACCTGCCAGGCGATGACGCCCCCGATCAGACCGATGGCCGCAACGATGAGGTAGAGAGCCTTGCGCGTCGTAGCGGTTGCTCCCAATTTGGAAGAAGTGTTGGATGGGGGCGAAATAACCGTGCCCCCAGACTTTGAGGCCTCTATGCCATAGTCTGACAACATCGAACGGTAGAAGCGGTCGAGTTGACGGGTGTTGCCCTTGATGGTTTTTCGTAAAAACATAGTCTAACTTTTTCTTATTGTTTTCATCACTTCGTGTTTGTTGGCAAGCATCTTACCCAACCGTGTGCGCGCCCGGTGGTGTAACTGCTTGGAATAATCAACGGAGATGTTCAACAAGGCTGCAATGCGCTTGTGGGAATAACCCTCTATGGCGTAAAGGTTGAAGACCGTGCGCTGCAACTCGGGAAGCTGTCGGATGGTCTCCGCAAGTTCATCCGCCGTAATGTCTTTCACCCACAGGACAACATCTTCCGCGTCCTCTTCCTCGGCGAGTTCTTCCGGAAGAGGAATGAAATTGGTCTGCTGACGCAAATAATCTATGCATTGGTTCACCGCTATGCGTTTCAGCCAAGCGTCAAAATTGCGTACAACCCTGATTGTGTGAATCTTTTCCATTGCCTTGAGAAAAATGTCATGGGCAAGGTCTTCCGCTACGGAACGGTCACCCACATAAAGGTAAGAGAGTCCGGTGATGCGGCCGATGTTGCGTCTGTACTGGTTTTCCCAAAAAGATTCGTTATCCATACAAATTTATTACACCAAGTTGCGACATCTCATACAACCATAAGACGAGAATGAATAAAAAGGTGACAGCTGCGGATTGATTTTCTCTTTACAAATACAGGGGCAAACCATGAAGGTCGCCCCTGTATTCCATATGTGGTAAGTATCATCGTCTATTTGAAGAGGTTGCCAGCGATGACCATGCGTTGCACTTCGGAGGTGCCTTCGTAGATCTCGGTGATCTTGGCATCGCGCATCATGCGCTCCACCGGGTACTCGCGGGTGTAGCCGTATCCACCGTGGAACTGCACGGCCTTGGTCGTGACCTCCATGGCGGTCTCGGCGGCGAACAGCTTGCAGCGGGCGGCCTCGACGGCGTAGGGCTTGTGTATATCCTTGTTGTAGGAAGCCTCGCGCACTAAGAGGCGGGCAGCCTGGATTTTGGCGTCCAGGTTGGCTAACTGGAACTGCGTGTTCTGGAAGGCGGCGATGGGACGACCAAACTGTTTGCGTTCCTTGACGTACTTGACCGTCTCATCCAAAGCGCCTTGGGCAATGCCGAGAGCCTGCGCGGCGATACCGATACGGCCGCCGTTCAGCGTGTTCATGGCGATTTTGAAGCCCTTGCCTTGCTCGCCAAGGAGGTTTTCCTTCGGGATGCGGCAGTTTTCAAAAATCAGCTCACAGGTGGCGGAACCGCGGATACCCATCTTCTTCTCCTTCTTGCCAATAGAGAAACCGGGGGTGCCCTTCTCCACGATGAAAGCGGAGATGCCCTTGGTGCCCAGCTCCTTGTTAGTCATGGCCATTACTACATACACGTGCGCATAACCAGCGTTTGTAATGAAAATCTTAGTGCCGTTGAGCACCCATTCGTCACCGTCCAGCACAGCAGTCGTCTGCTGCATGGCAGCATCCGTGCCGGCGTTGGGCTCCGTGAGACCGAAAGCGCCGATCCATTCGCCGGCAGCCAACTTCGGCACATATTTCTGTTTCTGTTCTTCTGTTCCGTATTCGAGTATCGGGTTAATACAGAGTGATGTGTGTGCCGACACGATGACACCGGTGGTAGCGCATACACGGGAGAGTTCCTCCACGGCCATCGAATACATCTGGTTGGTGCCACCTTGTCCACCGTATTCCACTGGCACCGGGATGCCCATGATACCTATCTTGGCCATTTTCTCGACCGTTTCCATCGGAAAACGCTCCTGCTCATCCACTTCTGCTGCGAGCGGCTTGACCTCGTTCTCCGCGAACTCGCGGATCATCTGCAAGAAGAGTTCTTCTCTTTTATTTAAGCTGAAATCCATATTATATTACTTGATATTTGACAATTTAATGAATTTAATACAATGGCTAATAGTCGATTAATCAATCACCATAGGTTTGAGGTCCGGAGAAACGATGAAGTCGGCCTCGGTGGCAGCCTTCACGTCCTCCACGGTGAAATCAGGATAAAGTTCCGTCAGGGTCAGACCTTCGGGTTTGAACTCCATCACGCACATTTCGGTGATAATCATGTTGACCTTACCTTTGGCGGTCAGGGGCAGATTGCATTTGTGCAGGATTTTGGGAGCGCCCTTCTGGGTGTGGATCATGGCAATAATGACCCGAGCATTGGTTAGCAAGTCCATGGCGCCACCCATGCCAGCCACCAGTTTGCCAGGCACCATCCAGTTTGCCAGGTCGGCGTTTTCATCCACCTGCATGGCACCTAAGACGGTAGCGTCCACATGGCCGCCGCGGATCAGGGCGAAAGAGTCGGCAGAGCTGAAAGAGGCTGCCCCCGGCAAAGCCGTGATGTAGCCGCCGCCGGAATTGGTCAAGAAGGGGTCTTCTTTACCCTCCTCTGGAGTCGGCCCGAAACCCAGCATTCCATTCTCCGTTTGCAGAATAACGTTCACGCCCTTAGGGAGATAGTTTACAGCCATCGTGGGAAGGCCGATACCAAGGTTCACCACATCGCCATCGTGCAACTCCTTGGCTACACGTTTGGCAATAATCTGTTGCATTTGTTGTTTATCCATATCTTTAATTTTTAATAATTATAACCTTAATTTAAGAGCGGGCAAAGATACAAAAAAAGTTTATCTTTGCACCCGACTTTTTTCATGAATCGAAAAAGAATCCGATTCTTGAAAGAACGGGTTGTCATTTTTTTTCTAAATTATTATCAGTCCGAACAGAAACTATTATGGAACAGACGACAAATGAATATCAATTTTTGAAAACTTTTGTGGACGGCAGCGTTGCGATGGTGGCCATTTCCGCACCTAAATCGTTAAATGCGTTAAATTCTGCCATCATCGGTGAACTTTCGCACTATGTGTCTCATCTGGGTGCCGACATCCGGGCGCTTATCATCACTGGGGATGGTGAAAAATCGTTTGTGGCAGGCGCCGACATTTCCGAGATGGCCAACCTTACCAGTGTTGAGGGCGAGGCTTTTGGTCGTTTAGGGGCAGGGGTTTTCCGAGAAATCGAGACCCTACCAATCCCCGTCATCGCGGCGGTCAACGGATTTGCCTTGGGCGGTGGCTGTGAACTGGCGATGGCCTGCGACATCCGCATCGCCTCCACCAAAGCCAAATTCGGTCAGCCCGAGGTGGGACTGGGCATCATCCCCGGCTTCTCCGGCACCGTACGCCTCGCCCGAATAGTGGGCATGGGCATCGCCAAAGAGCTGATTTACACGGGCAAAGTCATCCGCGCCGATGAGGCTCTCCGCATCGGACTCGTTAACGCCGTCTATGAGCCGGAAGAACTGATGAATAGCGCCTTGGAAATGGCCCGCAAGATCGCTGCTAACGCCCCCGTCGCCGTGCGCTATGCCAAAACCTGCATCAACAACGAGTGGGACATGCCCGCCGAATCCGCCATCGGGTTCGAAACTAAATACTTTGGCAAATGCTTCGACACCGAAGACCAAAAGGAAGGCATGAGAGGCTTTCTGAATAAAGAGAAGGTGGAATTTAAAGGGAGGCGTTGATCGTGT
>CALDIA010000094.1 GCA_937901455.1 uncultured Bacteroidales bacterium
GGCGTGTTGCCCGGACACATCAAGACCATCGCCGAGCGCATTCGGCTCTCGCTCAATGCGGACTTCCACATCGACGACAACGCCCGTCGTCACGCCCAGCGGATGGCGCGGCTCATTGCTGCGGATACCATCGTAAAGCATGAAAAAGCCCAAGTGCTGGCTGCGTTCTACGACATCAAGAGCGGTGTGGTGGAGTGGATGTGACTGCTCTATTTTGCTGCGCTATTCTTCGTTTTCTGTCTTTATTGTATTTTTGCACAATCAAAGAATTAACCACACAGATGGAAACCACAGACGCTAATAAAGAATCAGAAACGACTCAAGATTTGGAAAGAGTACGTCAATTCATCAATACCCATGAGTGGCACTTCGCCAAGACAATGCCACAAATCCCGCATTGGTATTGTCTATTGAAAGACAAGAACGATGTCGAAGAATTCCGTTGGTTTGCTGCTCATATACGGAAATACAGCAAGCCTGGCCAATTCTATGGACATACCTATTACTATTACTACTTGGAAGATTATAAATATTGGTGGATGGATGACACTGCCGAGGATTGTGACCTAATCAACCGTGACAAGGTAAAGCGGTCACAAGACGGAGGCGTACTATAATAAAGAAATACAGTAACTTTGCATAGAGAATAAATTTCGTTCATGAAAACCGAAACAATAACTTTGAGGATTACAACCATTGGTAGCCTGCTGACAGAAAACAGAATTGCGAGTCCAAAGGTTGACGACAAGCCTATCGAAAACATCTTGCTCAAAATACCCGAATACCAACGTCCGTACAAATGGACTGCAAAGAACGCCACTCAACTTTTGGATGATATTCTTTTGGCAATGGGCGAGCAAAAAGAGGTTTACAGGGTTGGCACGTTGATTTTGCACCGTGATGGCAAGGAATACAATATCGTGGACGGGCAGCAGAGGGTGATTACTTTCTCTTTATTACTCAAGGCGTTGGGGGTTGTCAATATCGCTTTTCTAAATCAAGAGTTGGCCCATGATGAAACAAGCATTCACAACATTCTCAACAACAGCAAGGTGTTCGAGAGGCGGATTGAAGGAGGCAATGACGATTTGGCAACGTACATCACCCAGCAATGCGAACTTATAGTTGTGATAACCGACAACCTGACGGAGGCGTTCCAATTCTTCGATTCCCAAAACGCTCGCGGCAAGGCACTGTATCCTCATGACCTCCTAAAGGCATACCATCTCAGGGAAATGTCCAGCGTTTCCGCTTCCGAAACCGAGAGCATTGTGAAAACGTGGGAAGATGCCGACCAGAAGCAACTCTCTGAACTGTTTTGCGACTATCTCTATCGCATAAAAGAATGGCTCAAAGGCAACCGCGCCGGTATTCTGAACGAAAAGAACATCGACATCTTCAAGGGTATTACCGCAAAAGACAACCATCCATACGCACAATACTATAAGGGAGCCTTCGCCTATGCCGACGATTTCAACAAGTCGTCTGTGCCGTTTGTGACGGGTGCAAAATACCTCAGCCCATTCCAGTTGAACACTCCGATAATTGCGGGAAGGCCTTTTTTTGAATACACGAGGCATTATTTGGAGTTGCTCACCGACATTCGCTGCAACGACAAGTACATTGGATACTTCATCAACGGCAACGATATCGTAAAAACATTAGATTGGCATTTTTCCAGACGCACTGGCGACAAAATCACGCGGCTAATGTTCGATACCGCCGTTTTGGTGTATGTTGACAGGTTCTGTCCGAGTGTGCCGTCAAAATCCGACCTTGACATGTTTGACAAATTTGTCAATCAGGCCTTTATATGGGCTTATTCCATGCGGGCACAATATCATAATGTAGGTTGGCTTGTGGCCCAGAATTATATCACCGAAAATTCAAAAGACAACATTTGCAACAGCCTTAACATTTACAAGTTGATTGCCGACAGCGATTCCCCAAGCTCGTTGCTGTCAAAACTGTCGGATCTGCTTTTGCCATTGAAGAGTGCCGAAGTGAAAGCGAACAAAGCCACAATCGACAACAAATCCGATGATGTTTACGAAAACTATCTTCACTTTTTCAAGGAACTCAAATTTTGGGAGGATAATCAATGACGAGTAAAACCCTGACAGAAAAATCCATACGCCAATTGTTTGTGACAGGCGAGAATTGCATATACGAGATTCCCATTTATCAGCGCAATTACGCATGGGAAAAGGAGGAAATCGACAACCTCGTTCAAGACATTTTCGATTCCATGGAAGATGCCAAGGAAAACAATACCGACAACACATATTATATCGGCACTTTGGTGACGTTCCACAAGGGCGACAATGTTTATGAAGTGATTGACGGACAACAACGATTGACCACCATTCGCTTGATTCTACATGTATTAGGCCAAGAGGTCAAGCATCCTCTCACTTATCGGGCGCGCAAAAAATCAGACGACACATTAAAACATCTTTCTGATTTTGGGGATATTGACGATGTTGACAAGGGTATCGTGAATGGACTGGGTGATGCTCGAAAAGCCATCGACGAGATTGTTTCCGACAAAGAAAGTTTCACCAATTATTTCTTGGACAATGTACACGTTATCCATTACCAAGTGCCGAGAGACATCGACCTCAACCACTACTTCGAGGTGATGAATTCTCGCGGTGAGCAGCTTGAAAAACATGAGATTGTAAAGGCACAACTTATGCAAAAGCTCTCAAACGACAGCGAGCGGAAGGTTTTCAACAAAATATGGCAAGCGTGCAGCCAGATGTCGGTGTATGTGCAACAAGCGTTGGAACTCAATGCCGAAAAGGTGTTCTCTCCTGATTTGGACAAATTCCAACTTCAAGATTTCGATGATTTGACGCAAGATATTGACAATCAAAATAATATACAAAAAACGGGCAAACTCTCCATCAACGAGATTTTGGCATCTGAAGATTTGGTCAAATTGAATCCTCAAAAAGACTACAAAGACACGTTCCAGCCGATTATCGACTTCCCCAATTTCTTGCTTATTGTCCTAAAATTGTTGAGGCTGAAAGAGCCGGAATTCCTTCCTGACAATTTTGTTCTCGACGACAAGGATCTGTTGAAAGAGTTTCAGGAATCGAAATTCGATTGCCAGATGGTTAAGGATTTCGGGAAGCTGCTGCTGAAATCCAAATTCCTGTTAGACAATTATATGGTGCATCACGCCGATGAGGAGGACACAATCAAAAACAATCCTTGGCAATTGCAGATTCTACGAAAAAGTTCATACTCCGACAACCTGTGTGGCGAAAAATCGCTGCAAGACAATCTCGTACACTTGCTTTCGATGTTTGAGGTGTCGTTTACTGCGCGTCAAAGGAAAAACTATCTTTTCTACATCCTTTTGTATCTCAACGATTTAACTGTCATAGACGTTAAAGAATACAGAGAGTTTGTGGAGAGCCTCGCCGATCATTATTTTTGCGGCATATATCTTGACAAAGACAAACTCAACGACAGCAATACACCCTTGCCGGGCAGTTTCGATGACGTTATCATACCAAACAATGCCTTGTTTGTCAATGAGTTGCCATCACGGAATGCTGCCGATTTCCTTTCAATTTTCGGTGACGGTTCGCAGAAATCCAAGGGAGTCCCACTTTTTGTTTTCAATTATTGCGACTACAAAATCTGGAAGCTGTACCAAGAGCGTCTCCGTGGCGAAAAACTCCAAGTGGGAAGCCCGGAGCGTAGAGAGTTTTTCGATGTTTTAGGCTGTAGTGATTTCGGTTTGGATGTTTTCAACGACTTTTACTTTTCGCGTACACGCCGCAGTCTTGAGCATTATTATCCACAGGCTACAGCCGATGGCGAGGATGGGCATCTCAACGAGCAACAAATCAATTGCTTCGGCAATTTTGCAATGATAGGTAACGTGGTCAACAGTACTGGATCCAATTGGGACCCGAAAACAAAACTTTCACATTATTTGGAAGACGCTTCGGGTAAAATCAACAAAGTCAGTGTCGCATCGCTTAAATTCATGATAATGATGCAGATGTGTAAGGATTGCCAAAAATGGGACTTTGAAGAAATCCGGTCGCATCAGGAAAAAATGATGAGGCTATTGAACCTATAAGCAACAATTCACGCACTTTGTTTGTGGACGGCTATTCCGCAACCGTAATCATCGGTTCGCCTCCCTTTATAATTTGCTTCACTTAATTTTTCTGAAATAATATCTACTCTTTCAA
>CALDIA010000095.1 GCA_937901455.1 uncultured Bacteroidales bacterium
TCATATCTTCAGTTCTTGTTTAAAGGACTTCGCGAGTTCTGGAGGTGTGTCGCGAAAATGGTAAAAATAGAGGTCCCCGTAAAAATGTATTTTCGCAGTCTGTTTTCGAATGATTTTCTGAATATGAAAAACATCCCCCTTTTGCTGGTCATCTTTCTTTCTTTGCTGCTTTCGGGCATGGCTCAGGAACGCGAGATCCGCGATTACCGTGCTGAACTTGATTTGCAGGGCGGTTTCCCCGTCTTCGCCTTCGCGCCAGACGGGGCCTGCTGGCTGACATCGGGGCATGGCAGAGTCTATTACACCGGCGACATCCACTCCGATTGGCATTGCGCCTCACCGCTCTTTTTCAAAAACGACAGCACGTGTATCGAGACGGAACATCTTGTCTTTTTGGACACATCCATCGCTATAGTCGCCACATACGACCATGACCTCTTTGGGCATTCTGACGATGGGGGCTTATATTATCGAACAGACGACCGGGGTAAAAGTTGGACGCGACTCCGGGTCGGGGAACCTGTCCACCTTAGGCATATTTGTAACGATTCGCAAGGTCACGTTTGGATAGCTGGGTGCGGATACAATGACATCCTCTATTTCTCCGAGGACAAAGGCAAGACCTTCACCTTCCGGAAACTTCCTATCAAATTCGATGATTGGGCTGACGTTACCGCACTGGATATGCGCGACGGGCGGTATGGGCTGGCAGGAGTCAACATTAAGCACGACACCTTCCCGTTCCTGCTGACGGAAGACAATTGGCACACTTCAAAACGGATTCCCACGCCGTTGGGAGATGGTAAAGAAATCAACAAAGTGCTGATATGGAATGATTTATGGGTGATCCGACAAGGGAGGGAGGTCTATTATTCCTCTTCTCAAAACCTACAGTGGCAGCGTTTTCCAGTCAAAGTCACGGATTTTTATCCCGACAGGGAGCGCGGACATCTGATTGCCATCACCGACAATCTCGATGTGGTTGATCTCAGCTCCCCCACGGATTACCGTCCGATTCACCGTCACACCCGATGGCAATTTGCAGCGGTAGCCAACTTGCGAGGCGGTGGTGAATATGGTCGCGAATGGCATAAGTCTGGCACCAAGATGAAGAAGCAGCATGTGTTTGACGACTGCATTGCAGTGGCCATTCCTCAGGTGGGTGTCATGGATATGCTTCGCTACCACAAATTCACAATCGGCCGTTATTGGGCGGTGGATTATGGTACCAGCGAAGACAGCAAGGAGATGTTCGAGTATCTCTACAAATACTCGCCATTGCATGCTATCCAAAGCGGGGTGGAGTATCCAGCCATCTTAGCGACCACAGCTGACCACGATGACCGTGTGGTGCCCGCACACTCGTTCAAGTACGCGGCAGCCTTGCAGAACAGCGACATTGGCAATAAGCCGCATCTTATACGCATTGAGCGCAATGCAGGCCATGACGGGGGCAAACCCCTTGACAAGACCATTGATGAAACCGTGGATATATACTCCTTTATCTTCTTTAACATGAATGTGGAACCGAGGTACTAATATGATTGACATCGTAATAAACAGCGCGGAGAGCATGGCTCAGGCCATTGTCGAGGCGGGCATGATTCCCTTCTTCCCGAACATCATTCCAGGATATTCCATACGGGAACTTACCCAGGCCGGTTTCTGGTTTGACGAGACTGAGGATGTGTTAGGTCCGTGGGACTGGAAAATAGACTGCATTTTGGGTGGCGGTATTGCCTATGGGAAGTTTCTTTGTGGGGGCAAGGCCTCCTTTGCGACAGTGCCTCTGTATCGCGAACTGATGAATGTGCGGCGCGCAACGAACACACCTGATGAGAACGGGAGGAGAATCTTGGCAATGCTTGATCGACAAGGTAGCATAACTATCAAGGAGGTTCGTGAGTTACTTGGGGTGAAAAAGAGTGCGGCGGATGCAGCCATAGCCAAACTGCAGCATCAATGCCGCGTTGTTACTGGCGCGATTGAGCGGGTGTACAGGGGGCCAGAACATCTCTATAACGGGTGGCAAGTCTCCTATTTCTGCACCCCGGAGTCCTTGTTTGACTACAGCGCACTTCCCGTTTCTCCCACTGGAGAACATGCTCTCTCCCTTACTACCGATCATACACCGGATGAGTCGATGGATTTTTTGGTGAATCATTTGGCAAAATTGAATAATTCTGCCACTGCCAAAGAGATTTTGAAGGTGCTGAAGTAACTATGTCGGGTGCACTCGTAATAGGCACAGGGAAGGTATGACTACCCTCCGTGTCGATGCACATTTAGGGCATGCGTGAATCAACATGTCGGTGCACGTGACAACAGCACCATGACTACCGTCTTCAAATATGCTCGTCACATGCTATGCTTGTTCATAGAGGTTTTCTCCAAGGAGAAACATCACCTATCGTTTTTTTAGAAGCGGGGAACGCGACAAGTCCGTGGGGTTAGTACCGGGAACACCCTCTGGAATAGGCATGTTCAATTCTTTAAAATGTGCCACCCAATATTCGGGTATGTTTCCGTTGGCGTCGCGCCAATTCATGGGCTTCGCCTTAAAGAGATGCCGATCGCCTTTTCTAGTGTCTCTTAAAAAACATTCGTAAATCAGTTCGGAGCAGTAGAGCGCTTTGTTGTTTGGCAGAAAAGCATTGTCGTAAGGTTGTCCGATGAACGAGCGGGCATTGTCCAGCACGGAGTTGATTCTGATGTTCCCGTCAAATTGATACACATCTGGAAATGGCAGTTGCTCGTCCGGATTATGGAAGAACGGCCTTCTTGCAACGCCATGTTGCGGGGTGGCATCGATGATCCACACAGTGTCTCCGACACTTTCCACAATAGCCACGTGTGAGTATTGCCCCGTGCTCTTCCTTACAGCACCGCTCATGCCGCTTGTATCGCTGAAGAATAGCAGGTTGCCAGGTTTCAGGAATGCCATCGGGTTCAGATGTTCGAGCAGATTCATGCCATCGGGCATCAAGGGGCGCAAGGCCTTCCACAAGCCTGGCTGGTAGGTGGTAAAAGAAGATTCCCGTTGGGAAATTTGCATCGGAAGCAGCCAAGGGAAATAGTCACCGCATTCAGCACTGCTGTAGCCTTTCGCTTTCAATGTGTCGCCATCACGGTTGATGAGCTTCACGGTATATCCTGCGTAGGAGGTGCATCCACCTGGATAGAACAGATTCTTAAAATCTATTGTGCTGCCATAAAGACCAAAATCCTCGGGCGATGGCATCTCGTTGTAGTTTTCGCCAAGACGCAGCAATGCCTGCTCAATGTCGCCGGCAGGGACTCTATTCGGTCTGTGGAGGGAGGAATCGACCGTGTTTTCACTCTCCACCAATTGGTCACCAGAACGGGTGTAGGTTACACTATGTTTATTGTAAAGAAAACAACCTCCATAATAGGTTTCGATGGTCACCTTTTGCAATCCACTGCGTGAAAAATCCTCTGTCGGATTCTTGTATATGTATGGCTCCACAAGGCCGTTGGTGCCGGCAAAACCTTCGTTGGCATTCGTCATGTATAGCACTTGGATTCCGTCTTCGTCATCCTTTGCACTGACGAACGGAGGCTTCAGGGTGGCGTAGGTGAGACCTTCGTCGGTGCTGAAGACCATGTTCTCAAAATTGCGACCGCTACAGGAGGTCATCCACAAGCGTCCGTCGGTGTGGTAGCAGAGTCCGCGTGTCCAAACAAGGAAGTCATCATTGGGCTCCAGCACGGTACGCCATGTACCTTCCATGTCGTCGGCCACCCAGATATGGCTACAGCGATTGCACATCCACCATTGGCCGGTAGTGGATATGTCAATATGGGGGTAACAAGGTACCTTTAGGTCGGCACCTCGGTCGCGGGTTTGCGCCAATGTCGTCTGCATGAGCAATATGACAGCAATCAGCAAAAGTTTTGTATGATTGTTCATTGTGATTCGATTTTGAACGATGCAAAGATAATAAAAAAGAAATTACGGGGGTGAAAAATTGAAGAATGTACAATTTTATGTATTTTTGCATCCTTTAAACATAGCTGCTAACTTGATGGAAGAAAATAAAGCTGGACAATTTTTAGAAAGATATCGTGAAATTGAGGCTTGGGTGCTCGACAATCTGAATGTGTCAGATATGAAAGAGTTGGAAACGATGCCTCGGTACAAGAGCCTGCGCAGCAACCTGGCATTTTGTCGCTTGTTGCGCAATTTGTTGTCGCATTACGATTGGTCGAAGGCCGGTGCCGACTTAGTCATCGTCACTGATCAAGCGGTTCGGCAGGTCAACAATCTCTATTATTCCCTGAATCCGCTGACCCTGATGCGTTTAGCCATCCGGGCGGGTCAGATCTTCGCGCCGGCCCCTTCCGATTCTGTCATGACCGCGGTGAAGCTGATGGATCGCAACGACTATTCTTATATTCCCATTGTGGAGGACCATCAGATTGTGGGGGTTTTCAGTACCAAGACCTTAATGCGGATTGTGGCTGAGCGTGGGGCGGATGCTCTTGGTGAGAATCTGACATTCAGAGACATCATGCCCTATATCGCGTTGGTGGAAGAGTCGGTAGCGCACTATGGCTTCATTGATTCCAACACCACTGTGGAGGATGTCAGCCTGAAGTTCCAGCGGTCTCGGAATCGCAAAGTGCGTTTAGATGTGCTCTTTATCACGCATAATGGACGTTCTGACGGTACCTTGCAAGGCATGATTACCCCGGTAGATTTGATACGGTAATGTTCCTGGAGAGATTATTTCCATTTGGTTTATACCGTTCTGCTTTTATATGGAAGTGATAGGGGAGAAAGATGTCCGATAGATTGTTGAATGTTTGCGACTCGGTTGCGGACAAAAGATGCTATTTTTGCCGCCGTATTCATTCATAATTTATTAGCTATGTCTCATCATCATACCGAAGAACACACTCATCATCAGATGCACGATGCCAGCTGTGAGCACGAACACAACCATGAGCATCACCATGGACACGAACATCATCACGAACATAGTGATACCCGCCATCAATTGATGATAATAATTGTAGCGGCACTCTTATTGATAGTTGCAGTAATTATAGAAAAGACCTGCCATTTGTCCACTTGGCAATTATTGTTAGTCTATCTGGTTCCATATTTGATAGCAGGCTTCGGCACCTTGAAGGAGGCAGCTGAGGGTATTGCGCATGGCGATGTTTTCAACGAGGACTTTCTAATGTCTATTGCAACTATCGGAGCTCTTTCCATCGGTTTCTTTCCGGGTGCAGAGAGTCAGTTCCCAGAGGCGGTCTTTGTGATGCTTTTCTTTCAGATTGGGGAACTTTTCGAGCACTATGCGGAGGGCAAGAGTCGTGATAGTATAGCCCATCTTATGGACCTCAGACCTGACACGGTCCGGGTGCTTCGCGATGGGGTTGCGCAGCTGGTGACTCCCGAACAGGTCGGGGTGGGGGAGCAGATAGAGATCCATCCGGGCGAGCGCGTCCCCATAGATGCTGTCATTGAGGAAGGACATACTACCCTTAACACTTCTGCCCTTACTGGTGAAAGCATGCCCGTGGAAGCCGAGATCGGTGATGAAGTACTGTCGGGTAGTGTCAATATCAGCGGGTTGCTGCGCTGCCGGACTACCAAAAGTTTCGGGGAGAGCACCGTGTCTAAGATTATCCATTTAGTGGAAGATGCCAACGAGCATAAATCACGCAGTGAAACATTCATCACACGCTTTGCCCACGTATATACGCCCATTGTGGTGGGCCTTGCTGTGGCATTGGCTATCATTCCCCCTTTAGTCATGGCCTTTAGCGAGCACTCCTTCCAAATGGCCTTGTTCGGTGCCCAATTCCCGACATGGTTCTATCGAGCCCTTATGTTTTTGGTGATCAGTTGCCCTTGTGCATTGGTGTTGAGTGTCCCGCTCTCGTTCTTTGGTGGCATTGGGGGTGCCTCCCGACATGGCGTTTTGGTGAAAGGAGCGAACTTTATAGACGTGTTAGCCAAGACGGACACGGTGGTATTTGACAAGACGGGTACGCTTACCGAAGGCCGTTTTCAGGTAGTAGCCGTACATCCTGACCAGTACGATGAGCATCAATTGCTTCACTTGGCAGCACATGTAGAGCATTTTTCCACACATCCGATTGGGGCCGCCTTGCGGGATGCCTTTCCTAATGAGGCGACGGATGGATGTCAAGTATCTGATGTGGAGGAAATTGCCGGGCAGGGCATCTGCGCCAAGGTTGGGGAAAATAAGGTATGTGTGGGCAATGGCAAGCTAATGGACGCAATCGGCGTGTCGTGGCACGACTGTGGCGAGACGGGCACTATTGTCCATGTGGCGGTAGATGGCATCTATGTCGGCCATGTCGTCATTAGCGATGTGATTCGTGAGGATAGCGCTGTGGCAGTCAGTAATTTGCGTTCGTTGGGAGTGCAACGGTTGGTTATGCTGACGGGTGATCGGGAGGCCTCGGCCGAAGAGGTTGCCCGCACGTTAGGGTTGGATGAATGGCATGCGCAGCTGCTGCCGGGTGAAAAATTGCAAGAGGTGGAGCGATTGAAAGAGGCTGACGGATCGTCAACGGTGGCTTTCGTGGGCGATGGTATCAATGACGCCCCCGTGCTTGCACGTGCCGATGTGGGCATAGCCATGGGCGGATTGGGTAGCGATGCCGCCATCGATGCCGCCGATGTAGTACTGATGGATGACCATCCCTCCAAAATCGCACTGGCAGTACGCATAGCCCGTAAGACTGTACGGATAGCCCGTCAGAATGTGATTTTTGCTATCGGCGTGAAAGTGCTGGTACTCGTGCTCGCCGCTTTGGGCATCGCCACCATGTGGATGGCAGTTTTCGCCGATGTGGGTGTCACTGTTATCGCCGTACTTAATGCTATGCGTACACTAAAAATGAATTATTGACGTTAATATCTAGGTTTTCTTAAACAGAATCTTAATGTAGAACCCCCTCGTGTGACTTATGAACGATGAAGAAATTTTGAACGGATCCGGTGTGCGCGTTACCGCTGTCCGTCTGATGATCTGGAAATATATACGACACCATGTGGAGGGCATCTTCAGTCTCATTGACCTGGAAGAGGCAATGCCAACCGTTGACCGCTCCACACTATTCAGGACACTGAACACATTCAGTGATGCACATCTGCTCCACCATGTGGATGATGGCAGCGGCTCCCAAAAATATTGCGTCTGCCATCATGACGACACGCGCCAATGCATGGGACACGTGCATATCGCCTGTCGCATCTGCCATCAGACCTTCTGCCTGAAAAATGTGGCAGTTCCGAAAGTGTCATTGCCTGAGGGCTTCACCCCTGAGGAAACCGAATATGTGGTGAAGGGGGTCTGTGCTAATTGTAATAGGAAAATAAACATATAATATCATAGATGAAAAGAACCTTAATTATTGCATTGACAGCCCTGTTAGCAGTGTCCTGCGGGCACAATGATCAAAAAGCAGAAAATGACGTTATGGATTCAAAACCAGTACCCGGAACTGATGGCAACAAGTATGTGCCTTATGATCAGAGAACAGGAGATGATGAAGCTGCTGTTGTCTATTTTACCCGCGACCTCTCTGCGGAAGGATTGATCAAAGCCTATGAGCAAGTGAACGGCCACATCAGCGGAAAGGTGGGCGTTAAGCTGCACACGGGTGAGCCCAATGGCCCCAATATCATTCCAAGAGAATGGGTAAAGACCTTGATGGAAAAGGATTTGAAAGGTGCTAATATCATTGAAACAAATACTTACTATGAGGGCGACCGTTATACTACCGAGCAGCATCGCAAGACATTGCAGACTAATGGGTGGACATTCTGCCCCGTGGATATTCTTGATGAAGACGATACCATCACATTCCCTGTACAGGGAGGTAAGTGGTTTCAGCGCATGTCTATGGGCAGTCATCTTGCCAATTACAACTCTATAGTAGCACTGACTCACTTTAAGGGGCATACGCAAGGTGGCTTCGGTGGTAGCAACAAGAATATTGGCATTGGTTGTGCTGACGGACGTATTGGTAAGGCTTGGATTCACACCACTCCAGGTCAGCCAAACCAATGGGACATTGCCGAGGAGGAATTCATGGAAAGAATGACGGAATCCACCAAGGCTACCATTGACCACTTTGGCAAAAAAGTGGCCTATGTGAATGTGATGCGCAATATGTCTGTGTCGTGCGATTGCGAAGGCGTGGATGCCGAACCGGTAGTGACCCCCAATGTGGGCATCTTGTCCTCCACAGACCTGTTGGCCATCGACCAGGCTTGTGTCGATATCATCTACGCAATGACTGCCGAAGAGCATCATGCCATGGTGGATCGCATCGAGAGTCGCCATGGCCTACGCCAGCTATCCTACATGAAGGAGTTAGGCATGGGCCACGACCGCTATATGCTCATTGATCTGGATAATGGCGGCAAACGCATTACAGCCGAAGAGGCTGCCAAGGAACTGAAACCTTTTGTGCAAGGCAAATAAGAAAGCACATCCTATCTCGCAAAAACGTTCATGTCAACCTCGGTATGGACGTTTTTTTTATGGCTTGTAGGCAATACTGTCTAACCGGTCTGTCATCGACTTGATGGTGGGAAGGTTGTTCACGTCAAGGTCGGTAGGGTAGTAGTCGTTGGCGTTGGGCTTTTGGCTGCTGATGGCGATGTCTTTGTTGCGCAATTCCGTGAATTCGTCCAGCTCTTTCTTGGAGATGCCTATCAGGGCCATGTTCTTTTCATTGCTGTAGCGAATGGTGGCGGCGGCATAGCGTAACCAGCCGCTCCAACGGTGAATGCGGGCTATTTTTGATCGCAAAGCGCTGTATCCTATTTGCTTGGAATACATGTTTTCACCTTTGAACTGATCGGGATGGGCTACCACCTCCTTAGAGTCTTCCTCTACTTCAAAAACCCAGTCGTTCCAATATCTCTCAATCTCATTCATCATGGAAAAACATTGGCCCACATTGTCGATAAACTGGAAGTTGCCCATATTCTTCCAAGTATCAATGTTGTCAGAAAAAATGCTCTCCGCGGTCTTGTCGTGCGACAACAGGTTGAGTGCGACCAATCGGTTGACGGGCCTCTGCAACTCAACTTCCGGAATACTGTCGAAATACTCGGCTGGTTTGCTCAGTATCCATGCCCCAATGGTGTCGCGTCGTTCCATATCATTGGCAAATATCTCCAGCTTGTTAGCAAAAGTCTCGATGTTACTCATGACCATCAAGGCCGACAGCTTTCTGTCCTTTACGCGCTCGCGATGATCTAACAGTTTCGCAGTGCCAAATGTCAACACAATGGAGATGGTAGTGGCCAAAAAGGTCATCAGTAGGGAACTCCAGAAGGCTTTCTTTGAAGACTTTCCGTCTGACAGGTCAGTTTTCTTTTTAAAGGAGAAGTTGATTTTGGGAGGTAAGGATCGTTTGCTCATATATAAGAATGTAAGAAGTGAGTGCCGTGTTTCAGACGGCAAAGATAACTTTTTTTTACCAGTTGATGATTCTCTTGCTGAAAATCCCGCTGTCGGTCTCTACGCTTAGGATAAAGATGCCGGAATGGGATAGGTGGACCTCTATGGCATTGTCTTCTGGCTTTATTTCCTGCAACAGCTTACCATCAATATTGAAGAGACGCACGTGCTTGGGTGGTAGGTCGGTGAACAAGACAGTGCACTGCCCATGGGCGGGATTGGGGGATACTTGGAAACAGCTGGCACGGAAAAAAGAGTACCGTAACGCTGTAGCCATTCCCCGTTGGCCAGTCTTCAAATCCTCCGTTCTGAATGGGAATAATAGAGTCCTGTTGCTGGGCACACATAGGCCATGTGGCTATTATCAAAAAACTTAAGAATAAAATGTAAACATAATGACTTTACAAGATGCTATCGCTGCACGGCACTCGTTGCGGCGGTAAATAGAGAGACTAAAAAGGAAGATAAGCAGCAGTTGCAAGCCAACGCATATCCTAAACTCGACCTTGGCATCGCCATATGCAACTCTGATGTTGGAGCTGGAAAAGAAAACTTCGTATAGGGAAGGTTACTATGGTGGCATTTTGCAATTGTGTTTTTTTTAATATAGGATTTCACATTCTCGAAAAATTATATCTTTGCATTTCAAAAAATAATCATACACAGCTAAACTGAAATAATTATGAAACAACCTGTTAAAGTCACTGAAGCTATCTTTCCCATGCCTGTTTTATTGATTGCCACCTATAATGAGGACGGCACCATTGATGTGATGAATGCAGCCTGGGGCACCATGCTCGACCGTGATCGCGTGGCCCTGAACCTCACCGAGACACATAAGACGGTAGAAAACATTAAGAACCGCAAGGGTTTTGTAATACATATCGCCGATGTTGAGCATGTGGTGGAGGCCGACTGGTTTGGCGTAGTGTCAGGGCACAAAGATCCCGATAAGTTTGCCAAAAGTGGATTCACAGCCGTGAAGTCCGAACTTGTGGACGCTCCCATTATTAATGAACTGCCTGTTGCCATGGAATGCGAGTTTGTTGAGTATCAAGCCGACGATACTGGTCTTGGCGTGATTGGCAAGGTGTTGCAAACCTCTGTGGAAACGGATAAGCTTAAAGACGGGAAAGTGGATGTGGAAGCCTTACAAGCCATCACTTTTGACCCATACACACACGGCTACTATCAGGTATCCAGGCGCGTGGGCGATGCTTTTAAGGACGGGATGAAACTGAAGTAAATATATGACCGACTCTAACCAATAACAACAATCATTATATGTTTAATGTTTGAACTTGTAATATTAATATGAAGAAAATATATTTCCTGCTTTTTGCACTGGTAGTCTTTTTGACAACCATTTCCTTTGCGCAATCCTATCCTCAGGCCCCGGCAATGCCTGCAGATGCATTAACACTGTATAGTCCCGACCATCAGCTGGAGCTAAGTTTTGCCGTGGTGAATGGCCAGCCACAGTACGCCCTTAATCGCGCTGGCAGGCCTGTGGTGCTGCCCTCACGATTGGGTTTTACACTTGAGTGGCGCGATGATTTGGCACATGCCTTCGTACTTACTGACAAGGTCTATAACTCCTTCGATGAGGTGTGGGAGCCTGTTTGGGGTGAAGAGTCACATATCAGAAATCACTACAACGAATTGCTGGTAACGATGGAGCAACCTGTTGGCTCTGTGGAGAGTATGGATCATTCCACGGAGAAGAAAGCCACTGTGATGCGCATCCGCTTCCGCCTGTATGATGAGGGGCTGGGCTTTCGCTATGAATTCCCGATAGAGAATGCGCTGACCTACTTCTGGATTACGGAAGAACTGACCGAGTTTGCCATGACAGGGGACCATACTGCATGGTGGATTCCCGGTGACTACGACACACAGGAGTATAATTACACGGAGTCAAAATTGTCGGAGATCCGGGGGTTGTACGCTGCTGCCCACCAAGGGAATGGCTGGCCATGGAAGAGCTTCTCGCCCACAAGTGTGCAAACGGCCTTGCAGATGAAGACCGCCGATGGACTATACCTCAACATCCACGAGGCGGCAGTGCTGGATTATCCGACCACAAATCTCGACCTTGACGACAAAACCTTCGTTTT
This sequence comes from uncultured Bacteroidales bacterium, assembly GCA_937901455.1. Classification (GTDB taxonomy): domain Bacteria; phylum Bacteroidota; class Bacteroidia; order Bacteroidales; family WCHB1-69; genus F23-D06. Next base: position 11,600 of record CALDIA010000095.1, read on the forward strand.
CCGTACCTGGCTATGTCCGGATGCCACAGGCTACAAGGGCCGTTTGCAGGCGCCGTGCACTACGCCGTGGCGTACGGTGATGGTGTGTGAAAAGGCCACCGATGTGCTTGCTTCGCGCCTCATACTCAACCTCAACGAGCCCTGTGCCATTGAAGACGTCTCCTGGATTCACCCAGTGAAGTACATGGGCGTATGGTGGGAGATGATCTCCGACAAGAGCAGCTGGGGATATACCAATGACTACCCATCGGTGCAACTTGGCATGACCGACTATAGCAAGGCCACACCGCACGGACGACATGGAGCTAATACTGCCAACGTGAAGCGCTATATCGACTTTGCGGCTGCCAACGGTTTTGATGCACTCCTCATTGAAGGATGGAATGAGGGATGGGAAGACTGGTATGGCAAGGAAAAGGTCTTCGTGTTTGACTTCCTCACGCCATACCCCGATTTTGACCTGCCTGGATTGAACCGTTATGCCCATGAGAAGGGTATCCGTCTGATTATGCATCACGAAACATCCTCTTCAACTGGCAACTATGAGCGATGGATGGAGCGTGCCTACAATCTGATGAACCAATATGGCTACGATGCAGTAAAGAGTGGCTATGTGGGCCGGATTGTGCCGCATGGCGAGGGCCACTATAGTCAGCCCATTATCAACCATTATCACTATGCCGTTGAGGAGGCAGCCAAGCACCACATTATGGTGAACGCCCACGAGGCAGTGCGCCCCACCGGTTTGTGCCGCACTTGGCCCAACATGATCGGCAACG
>CALDIA010000096.1 GCA_937901455.1 uncultured Bacteroidales bacterium
ACGGCGGCAGGCGGCCTTGTCGGTGTTTCACTCGCAATATTGATTGCCCTATGACACATGTGACGATAACAATCAAGAGGGACGGCGACGAGTATCCCATCATCCGCACGATGGACTACAAGGACAAGGCGGAGGCCGTGGCCGACGCTGAGGGCATCGCGGAGTTCGTCGCCAACTACGCAAAATGACAGAGACTATGGAAGAGAAGATAAAGGTATTCGCGCTTGCGTTGTTGCTGGCGGCTGGGTTGATGCTTACGAGCTTCTTTGCGGGGTGGAGTCTTCGGGGAATGCGGAATGCGGAATGCGGAATGCGGAATGACACCATCGTGGTCCATAGGACAGACTCGGTGACGCTGGTGGAGCCAAGGGTCGACACGTTGATTCGCTTTGTCGACCGTCTCTACCCCGTCGCCGTGCATGACACCATCGTAAGGGGCGACACGCTGTATGTGCCGCTGCCGTATGAGCATCGTTACTATGCGAAGCCCGACACGCTGGAGGTGTGGTACAGCGGCGTCGACCCTAAGATAGACAGCGCGGTAGTGTACATGCACCATACCACGGAAATCGTCAATAGGCCGTATGAGGTGGCGAAAATGCCCCGCCTGACGCTTGGCTTGGGCGCGGCGGCGTTCTATTCCGAGAATAGGGTAAATCCCTGCCTTGTCGGAGAAATGCGCTACAACGCGCCGAAAACCACTTTCTCGGCCTTCGGTGGGGTGAACCACGAGGGCAAGTGGGGCGCGGGAGTGGGGGTGACGTATAGAATGAACCTGATAAAATAAACCCCGCAGGCGAGCTTCGGCAGCATACTTGCGGGGTGTTACCCATGAGTTGATGAAATGCCGGGAAAGTAACATAAGGAATGTGTTATGTTAGTTTTTCAGGGGAAAGTAAAACAAAAAGAAATCGGGCTGGAAGACCCGATTCCCAAAAGTAGTAAATGGAATGTGCGCACAAAGAAATGATTGCACGCCGCAAAGATACAAATTATCTATGATATGCAAGAGATTTGGAAGAATTTTATTGCCAATATTCTTGCTGCTGCTCATATAACGTTTTCTCTCTGTGTTGCTCAGCTTCTTGTTCCTGTTCCTTCTGTAATGTTTTCTTGTTGTCGTCCTCGTCCTTGGCCGACTCATTCGGCACCGAATTTGGCTGCTTGGAGTTTTTGATTTGAGCAAGCAAATCCTTTATTTCTGCCGTGTTGTTGGCGGTTTGGCAAATCTTGACGACAACGACTATCGTCACAATCAGGTATATGATTCCTGCGATGATGTAGATTGTTCCCATGGTGTGATCATTTTAGGTTATGTTCGAAAAAATCTGCGAGATGTTTTAAGATGGTTTCGTTACGTTCCTCAATGTCCGCTTTTGTCCAGTCGTTTCCATTGTGGAAGGCGAGTTCCTTGGCTTCGAGGATTGATGATTTGTCGTAGTACGGTTTCTTCTTGCCGAAGTAGCCGTTGCCTGCCCAGATGTTGAGCCTGCGCTCGAAGACGACCTTGTTCCCGTACAATTCGAGGTGTGTCTTGGCGTCTTCGATGCTCCAGCCGTTGTAGTTGGTGTTCTGCCACTTCTGCGGCAGGATATGCTCGATTTGGAAGTTCTCGGGAATCAGCTTCTGCTCTGGATTGAACAGGTAGGCTTCAAGGAGGAGCATAGGCTTTGATATTCTCCAAGTGCTTGTGTTGTTCAACGCATCTGTGAAGTTGTCCTTTATCGGATGGGTGAAGATGGCGTCACCCGTCTTGGCAATCTCGATGCAGGCCGCGAAGATTGGGTCTTTGATGGCGTTGATGGTCGGATATTCTATGAAGCGGACAAAGAGGTAGGCCATCATCCGCTTGAGGAAGTCGGCGAAGAGCGGCTTCGGGAAATCCGCCTTGTGGTAGTGGAAAAAGACGCTCGTCGGGTATTTCCAATACTCGTTCGGATAGCATTTCAGGCAATGAAGCCATTTCTTGGCCTCCGTGTTGCAGTACTTGCTCCTCTGTTCGTTGAACGCTCCGTTGGGCGTGTTGAGGTCTTGCCAGAAGGCGGCGAGGTCTTTCAGGTTGTCCATGAAGCCAGCCGCTCCGAAGGTTGCGTATCTGTTCCCCTCGCCGGCATAGAAGCGGCGCAAACCTATCTCCTTGCTCTTGTCGCCGTTTCCACCTCTTATTATATGGGTGTAGTAGCGGAAAATGTCGTCAATCTGCAAGCCTGCGTTCTCTGCCGTCTCTTCGAGTTCCTTCCATTCGTAGGCGAAATTGTCCTTGTCGGTCTGAGAGGGTTGCCGCTTGTAGAGTTGGGCCTTGAAGATGTCGGAGTCGGAAAGCGAAAGCCCACGGTTGTTGAGCGTGTTGAAGATGGTGAGGGCGCTTTCCAAGTCGTCGCACTCGATGGGGAGCATGATGCACTTTGAGATGACCGACAGGCAGAGGTGTTTCCAGTCCATCGGGTGTTCGGTGATGTACTTGTTGTATTCGGCGAGGAAGAAGGAATAGTTCTTCGCGTAGTTTGATTGGTTGTTGACAGGTGTTTCGCCTGTTTCGAGGATTCTGTGGAAGGTGTCGTTGTCCTTCTCGGATGCCACGAGCGAATGGATGTGGATGTCGGCGCGGTCGGTCACTTGGCGCGACATGGGGTTCACGTTCCAGATGCACGGCTCGATGGTTCTCATCAAGCCCGCTATTTCCATGTCGGTCGGGTTGCCTTGTTGCAATGCTTCCAGCTTCGAGTAGAAGGCGCGGAGCATGAGATAGAGCGTGGTGAGCCTTTGCTGCCCGTCGATCACGTCAATCCGTTTCGGGTTGGACGGGTCGGTGCAGGTGACGATGGAGCCGAGGAAATACTCTCGGTCTGTGTTGTTGTCTGCTTTCCTTTCCTCGTAGAAGCCGGTCAGGTCGTCCCAAAGGGTGACGCATTGGTCGCGCTCCCATCGGTAGGGGCGTTGGTAGTCGGGGATGATGTAGGTCTTGCCTCTCAAGCCCGTTCCCGTGAGCGAGAGGATTTCCTCGGCGCTCTTCTTGTTTACGATTAAGTCGGACATGGCTATTCTGTTTTTGTTTTTGTGAGTTGTCGTATGGTCTCTTGTTGTTGCCTTACCGTTTCCGAAAGGTTGGTTATGGTCTGGATGAGCAGGCTTGTGCCGTCGTCCCTGAGTTGGCTGTAAAGCATCGGCTCTTGGCCTTCGACAAGCCATTCCCTCCGCACGTCGGCATAGATGCCAAGGATGGCGTCGGCCAGCGGTGGTATCGCGTTCTGGTTGCCACGGATGAAGATGCTCGACAAGGTGCTCTGCGCCATGCCGATCTTGTGGGCGAGCGTGGTCTTGGTGGTGCCGTAGAGGTCGATGACTTGTTCTATTCGTTGAAGTGTCTCGTTCATAATGGGTTGTCTGTTGATTTCGTTAGATTATACCAAATAAAAAAGTGTTTTCTCGGTGATTTTGGAGACAAAGGAAAGTGTTTTCGTTAGAATTTAACGAAATCGGCCAATACTGGGATGATGCCAATAAGTTTACTCCAAGGCGAATCCTTGTCGATGGGGTTGGCGAGTTTCGGGTTGACGGCTATGTAGTCCTCGCCTCTGTCGGTGAGGACGATGGCTTCGGGCGCGTCCTGTTCTTCAACGAAGAAAGGCGAGGCGAGGCCGTTGCCTTCCAGTTCACGCGCTGCGGCGGCAAGGAGCTTGTCGTTGCCCAATCCCTTTGCTATGTTGCCAATGGTTTCTCCTTCGGAAATGGATTTCAGTAGTATGTGTGCTCCGTTGGAGAGCCATATCCTTTGTTTTTGTGGTGCTTTTTTACAAGTTTTATCCATTTTTTCGGTTGTTTTTAACTGATTTTACTATTTTTGCGGTTGTTTTTAACGAATATTGAAACTGTTATGGAACAATGTCTTTTGATGGTTGGGGCTGGCGACCCTTTATACAAGCTCGCCGTATGGGTGCTTCGCATCATCATTGTTTGTATGGCCATCAGCCTTGTCGCTTGGATAGGAGCGGCGATATATATGCTGTTCGACCACTTCGGCTGGCACTTGCATCGGCCGCTTCCCGTCTGTGCGCGCAGACTGCTTGATACGCCGTGCTTTGAGGGGAAGTTTGAGATAGACATCGACGCGGCCAACCTCAGCGAACCCGCATTGCGCCGTGCTTGCAGATGTCTTGAGCGCAAGAAATTGGCCCGCGTGGAATGGCATGGAGGGAAACCCGTCCAAGCCAGCCTGACTATCGAAGGCTTCAGACGCGCCACAGGCATAGGGTGACAGATGCTTCATTTTCGACAATCCCATAGTTTTACGGTTATGCAGTTTTTTCTTTTTTCACATCCTGTCCAGCGAGAATGCGTGATAGGTTGCGATTGGTTTCAATGAGCATTGCATTCTCCTTGCGCAATTCGTCAAGGTCTTTGTTGTGTAATGGCCTTGTTTGTGTTCTTTGTCTTTCCATTTCGCCCTCACCTCGAAGAAGCCATTCTGCGGATAAGTCTGGGTAAGTTGATAAAATAGCTGTAATCACGGCCATTTGAACACCTCTCCCTTTGCCAGCTTTACCGTTTAGTTGCTGCTTTAATGTTGATTCAGGTATCCCGATGGATAAACTAAAAGCTTTGGTTTTCAAGGATAAACTACCCATAAAATCGTTAACTCTTTGAATAATCGGTTCTTCCATATACTACTTATTTAGAAATATTATAAATTAGATGTAATTACAACTTTTTTGGTCGTACTTACGACTTTATTTCTTATTTTTGCCCCGTAAAAATAATAATTATTGCAGAAATGGAAGCAAAAACAGAGACAAAAGTTGATGTAAGACACATCATTGAGGCA
>CALDIA010000097.1 GCA_937901455.1 uncultured Bacteroidales bacterium
ACTATACAACAACAAGGGTAATTTCTATCCCATTACCCACACGGGTGCGGTGCTCACCCCCGACGGTCGCACGGCGGAGCAGCGCAACAGTGCCCAGATGTCGGAGATCGAGGGTAAGCTGTCGGGCAAGGGCAGCAGCGCGAGTGCAGCGCAATACCCCATGCTGTTTTTGGGGAGCTTTAATTCGTTGGGCGAGGCGAACGCCAAGCTCAACCAAGTGTATAACTCAACGGACTGGAAATACCAGGGGCGGCTCCGGCTGTCGGTGAACTCTGTCACGCTGTGGGTGGAGCAGTATGCCATCAACGTGCCGCAGGGCATGTGGATGCAGGTGGCTTACGGGCCTTTTGCTCCCTCGGCTGACGGCAGCGCATTGGTGGCTGAGCAGGGCAAGGCGCATGTGAGTTTCCGCATGTATAACGGCCATGTCAACCGTACATGGACTGACTTTGCCACTAACGGGCTGTCGCTGAAGACCATCAACGGACAGAGCATCATAGGCAGCGGCGACATAACGATAGAGGGTGGCGGCAGTGCCGTGGTGGTAGACCCGTCGCTTGACGAGACATCGGAGCATGCCGTGCAGAACAAGGCCATCACGAGAGCCATTGCCGACCTCAATGCGACGATAGAGAGTTTAACGCAGGCGGAAGGCGGCGTGGTAATGGTGGACTTTTGGGCAGGAACACTGCCATCAACGGCCAACGACGACGAAATGTTCTACAACACCAGCACGAAGAAGCTCTACAAGATGGAGCATGGCGACTGGGTGGAGAAAGCCTTGGCGTCCGATTGCGTGTATCTGGCTAAACCAAGCGGAACTCTTTACCGCTGGGATGGTGATGCCATGACAAGTCTGTATCTCGCATTGGAGAACCGTCTGCGCTCGCTTGAGCTGAATGCCGTGACGCAAGGCGATGTTGACAGCATGATAGCCGAGGAACTTGACGGGCGGGGTGTGCTCGACGCGAGCAAGGTGAAGACCATCGGCGGCGTGTCGGTGGTGAAGAGCGGCAGCGACACCAATATCCCGCTGAAGACCATCAACGGCAATGAGCTGATAGGTAGTGGCGACATTACCGTGAAAGGCGGCAACGGTGGCTGTCCGATAGAACCTGCGTTGTGGTCAAGCGACAGCCATGAGAAAGCAGACTGGGAGATTGGCGACTACTGGTTTGACACGGCGAACAACTGGCTGCGTCGGTATATCGGCCCCGAAGATTTTGAGCTTGTGAACACGCCTTGTATGCTGCTGCGTGACCAGACCGTATACACCTACACCAACCCCGGCGACATTAAGATGATGGCCGACCATGACAATGTGGAAGGCAGTGCCGCCGCTAATTGCATAGTGGTGGCTGAGAAAATAGTCCAGCTGAAGACCGTGAACGGACAGGGCATTGTAGGCGGCGGGAATATTGTGATTGAGGGGGATGGCGAGGTTATTCCAACAGACAACCCTCTTTACCCCGAATACTACCTTACAGCCGAGCAGAAAGCCAACATCAAGTACGCGCCCGAATACTACAAGTGGCCTGTGGTGTGGTTTGGAGGGTATGTGGATAACGTAACCCCTGTCATGAACGGCAACGATTTTGCTACTTACAACGGCGAGGTGTTTGCGCCGAGCGAATGGATATGCAACCCTCACGGACTGACTATTATTGACACCAACAGTGTATTCTTCGATACGACAAGGAAAATTTTCGTTCTGCAAGTAGGGTCTGTATATTACGCTGCATGGAACAACAGCAATCAGTGGATGAACAATGGCGCGCCCAAGACTGAGACGATATTCGCCAAGACAGAGCCGTTGTCAGACCCCGTTACCCCAGCTTTGCCAGCCCGTCCAGTGTCATTTATATGGAATGGCACGGAATTGGAGAAGTGGTATAATGCTGATAATGTAGAGCGAATGACGAACTTCACCAGCGCAATAGATGCTTGCATAGTTGCCAACAAAGGCAGCATGAGACTGAGAAAGGGCAAGACATATTATTATGAGATTAGCGAAAATCACGCCTACGGTACAATAAACCAACAGTGGAGCGGTGCTTTGATAGACGGACAGGGCGGTGGGTTGCTTGTAAGGAGCACCATTACTCACAGTACAATCTCAGCAGGCAACGGTTTCGCCTTCTTCTACATGAAGTATTGTTACCATTGCACGATAAAGAATTTGATTGTAGGAAGCGTGAGGGACAATTTCCTTGGTGGCCCGTCGTTTACAAGCGAGCCTTGCATGTCTGTGGCTGGCTCCAATGTGGGTTTCGTGCATTTCCGTGGCAGCAACAGAAACATCCATATAGAGAATATTGAAACTTATGGAATGGCTTCGGATTTTAGCGGCACATCAAACTCCAGCGGTGAAAATGGCGAAACTTATCAAAAGAGTTTGGGGATTACTTTGAAGAATTGGAAAGCCCACTTAACGAACGGCAACGCAATCAGAGGAATATCCGGCATGACCATTGACGGTTATGATGTGCTGTTCTGCGGTTACAGCTCTGGTGGATGCCATGGCATCTACAGCCAAGAAAATACCGTAGGTCTTGAGATAAGGAATAGCACATTCCGCAACCAGGACAGATACAGGCAAGTAATGATGGCTTTCTATAATGGAGACCCCGATGTGCAGGACGCTGCCACAGACACAAGGGCGGCATTCTTCATTGATTGCGACTTTACGGGTGGAAAGCTTTTCTCGTTGTCAAGCAATGCTGGTCATGGCGGCCCCTTGAACACTTATTCCCAGCACTTTAGATTTGTCGGTTGCCGATTTACCCAAGCATTTGACACTTATGCCACATCTGCTGAAAAAGTGGAAACTTTAGATGCTATGATGTCTATCCTAAGCCAAAACGCCACTTTCGAGAGATGTATCTTTACATCGAGCGTGCCTGCCATTTATGCGGGAGCAAGCCCTGGTGTCGGACGGGAAGACGAACAGAAATTCGTACTGAAGGACTGCGTGTTTATCCGCACAATCAAAGAGGACAGGCAAGACCATGCAGACTTGACTAAGAAACCTATTGTCAATTTCTCCGGCCAATATGAGATGTCCAACATAGAGACCTACCAGCACAATACGGCGAATAAAGTGCAAAGATGGTGGGATACTCTTATCGGATTAGAATCGGGGACTAATGTTAATTTGCCCGAAACGAATTATGATAAATGCCAAAAGCTTAGTAATGTTCTTTTTGGAGTAGACCCATCGACATTAGGGGATGAGCCAAGCACAAAGCATTTAAATGATGTATGGTATGACGCGGAAGAACAAGTCACCAAAAGGTGTATAAAAGAGGGTACACATGCTTGGATAGAATGGCAGTTATGTGATTTCCGCGAAGACCGTGTAGGGCGAGTGTACTATGGGACTACAATTATGCGTTTTTCTGAAAATGACATAATAACAGTTAACCACGATAATGTAGGGTCTCGTGCCGCCTTGAATGCAGCTTTGACTTCTGCCTTAGATACTGCTGGATATGTGGCAGTAATCGATAAAGGTTCCGTAAAAAAACCAGGGCAATATTATATTTCTTTAGTTAGCACTAATACTGGGTGGCTGTATATTATCCCTAAAACAACTGGCCGATTGGAATATTATTCTGATATAAGTCTATACAGGGTGATGCAAGATGCGGGATATGTTAAAGATGGAGCTGAAACAAAAGATGCTTCACCAATATGGCAAATACTAAAAACAACCTCAACTAAAGAGGCATCTTACAATGGTACAGACCCTGAGATTGAAATTTTCGACACATCAGGAGTTGACAAGCGGACAGCAAAGCTGGAGCAATCCACCGGCCTTGCCCTTGTTCCCGACGCGGTGGGGGCTACAGCCCCGTCGGATGCGACTGCAGGGCAGACGTGGTTTGACAGCACGAACGGCGTGATTAAGAGATACAACGGCACCACGTGGGCTGGTGCTGACGGTGAAGGCGTGACGCGTGTTGTTTACGCTAACAGCAAACTCTACCTGTGTGTGGCAAGTAATGTGGTGAAAGAGATAGCCCTTAACGATTTACCCAATAGCTGAGAGATATGACGGAGACGAAAGTGAGACACCCTGAGACGGGTGTGGCCGCTGATGTGGCCGAGATGGTGATAACGGACGCTGAGGGACGGGGTAAGGAGGTGCTTGCCCTCAACCTCGGCTCACGGCCGATATATCGGAAGAACTGGGAGGTGGCTTTGGCCTTGGTGGGCTGCACTGCTGAGACGAGTGGCAACGCGCAATGGTTGAAGCCTTGGAGTTGCGTGATAGAGCCTGTGGCTGGCCACCAGCAGTTGCCTTGGAACACGAAGGTG
>CALDIA010000098.1 GCA_937901455.1 uncultured Bacteroidales bacterium
GATGAGGAAACCCTGGTCACAGATGTTTAACTGTGAATTTGTACTGTCAGAAAATGAGTATCTGAATTTCATGGGAGATATGCAGCCCATGACCACATTTATTGATGTGGATGAGGAGAATATTGAAGATATGGAGGCCTGGAACCCAGATATTCGCTCAAAGACCACCATCCGTTCCACGCCCACCCGTCACTTTGTTGATACGTCAATCGCCTGCCGCTCGTTGAATGTGATGCCTGAGGATTTGCTTCGCGACCTGAATAGCTTCGGGCTTTTCTTTGAGGATATGGCGGTGCGTGACCTGAGGGTGTATGCGGGCACGTTAGGCGGCGAGGTGCGCCATTATCGTGACAACGCCGGACTTGAATGCGATGCTGTAGTACATCTGGAAAACGGCCGCTGGGGAGCTGTTGAGATTAAGTTGGGCGGTGATGATTTGATAGAGGAAGGCGCATCATCACTGAAAACGCTAAAGAAAAAGATTAAAGAGAAGAGTAGTGAAAAATCCCCCTCGTTCATGATGGTGTTGACGGCTGTTGGTGGAGCATATCAACGTGAAGACGGCGTTTATGTTGCGCCCATCAACCTGCTAAGGCCGTAAAATCAGCGGCAGTGTTTCATCCCATGTGTCCGGGTTGGGTTTTCGATGAACTTTATCGTCGTGCAGAGGCAGCTCACGGCAGACGACCTGTTATGGCTCAACTTTCAACCTCCAGCAGCCACCGCCACACGGGCACAACCTCGATGTCGCATCCGCCGTGGTGGAGCGTGTCCGGCTACCGCGCGCGACAACCAGCAGACTTTTCAGTCCTAACAGACTTTTCAGTTTCACCAAGGCGGCGGTCTCGCGCTTCAGGGTCTGTTCGTCCGCGAGGTTGTAGCACACCTGTATTCCGGTCCCCTCGTCCGGCAAATAGAAATCCACCTCTATGTTCTTGTTGTAGAAATACACATCGGACCCGTAGCGGCGATGCAGCGCCACCGCAACGATATTCTCCAGCAGCGAGGTGTTGGGGTCGAGCAGGAAAAGGTTAAGCAGCCCGTTGTCCACAAAATAGTGCTTCTTCACGGTTTCCTTCTCCACAAACTTGGTGGCATAGTTCTCCAGCGAGAAGACCATGCAGGCCTCCTCCATGAAACGCACGTAGTTCATCACCGTGCCCGGATTGGTGGAGACGCCGGCGCTCTTTATCAGGTTGCTGATGCGGTTATACGCCACCGGCTGCCTCACATTGTCGGCAAGCCTGCGCATGGTCATTCGCAGCGCCTCCTCGTTGCGCACCCCGTTGCGCACCACCACATCGCTGAAAAATATCTTGTTGTAGATGTTCGTCAGCCAGGCCCTCTTGGCGACCACATTCACCAGTTCCGGGAAACCGCCATAGTAGAAATAGTCGTTGAACAGCCGTGCCACATCGTCTCTCTCCCTGCCCAAATACCAGTGTCCGGTCAACTCCATGCCTTTTGCCCTCAGGTACTCGCCGAAAGAGAACGGGTACACGTCGTTCACCCAGTAGCGTCCCCCCAAGGTGGTCGCGATGTCGCGGCTGAGCATTTTCGCGTTGCTGCCGGTGATATGAACCTTGTACTTCTGGTTGGCCAACCTGCGTGCGAAGAACTGCCAGCCGTCAATGTTCTGAATCTCGTCCAAGAACAGAACCGGCGTGCAGTCGAAAAGCGACCTGTGCGCCTGCAGCAGCACATCCAACTCCTCGGCTCTGATATTGCACAGCCGCTCGTCATCAAAACTCACATACAGCATTTCCTCTACACGATGTCCCTGGCTCACAAGCTGATTCATCCGCTGGTAAAGCAGGTAGGACTTTCCCGCCTGTCGCACGCCGACAAAAACATAGTTGCCGTTTTCCTCGAACACCATATCGCGTTCCGTCAAACTTATATCACCGACAAGTCGTTGGTTATCAATGATAATACTCTGTAAAAGTTCCTTGTGTACTGCCATTTCACTATCTTTTTCCAGACGGCAAAAATACATTTTTTTCGTTACAAACTAAAAGAAATCATAAATTATTTCATTTGCTAACTAAAAAAGCGGCTGTTTCTTTTAGCTAACTGTCTTAGACCGGTTGCTCCATACAAACGATTGATTCCGTTATGACCGACAAACTCACTATCACCACCCAAACAGGCCAGACCGTCGAGGCAAGGTGTCTGAGCATTGAGTTGGTCATCTGCGACGAGAGTGAGAGTGTACTTGGGTAAGAGGGTTATTGTAAATGTTCAACCGTCCCATATTTGTCATTTTTCAGGGAAAGTCTTGGGGAAGACCATGTCCTCCACTTCGGCCGCCTTTTCGAGTATGTCGCGGCGCATCATCGGCTCGCCGCCTGCCAGGAGGGCGAAGTTGATGCCGAGGCTGGCAGCCTCCTCGAAGACAGCCTTCCATTGGTCGGGCGAGAGCGAGGATTTACGATTGTCGGTATTGCAGTAGGCCTTGCCCATGATGCCGCGGATAGCGGTGCTCCTGTATTCCTGGATGTTGATATCTGTGGTGCACTGGAAGAGGGCTATTTTTTCCAGGTGAAATTCTCTTTGCCGGCCCCTATCTCGAAGTGGCACTTGGCGATACCGAGGTCCGTCTGCGTATAGCTGGATAGTGCGAAGCGCGCTTTCGCCTCAACGCGGTTGTCAGGATGCAGAATAAAGAAGAACTTCTGTTGATTGATGGCGGTCGGTGCCAGCAGAGCAGCCTCCACCCCCTTGACGAACCAGTCGGGGTATGCGGTACCGCTTTTGTTTTCCGTCACGTCACTGACGGCTTTCTTCTGTGGGTGCTGCACGCCCTGCGTGGCGCCATAGCCAAGGGCGATGACACTGTTGAGCACCTCCCCCGCACCGATGGCGTATTGGTCGGGCTGCTTGCGGAAAGTCAGCCCTACCCAGCAGGTGTTCAGTCCCATCGTTTGTGCCTGTAGTACGATCTGCTCGCCATAGTAGCCCAGCGCTTCGTCTGAGCCTTTTTGACCAACCATGACGATATAGTTGCTTACTCCGCTGAACTTGCCGTATTTGGCAAGTCCGCCGGCAAAGGCTTTGGGTTCGTTGGTCACCAACTGTATATGTAGCCCAGCTAATTGATTGTATTCATCAATGAGGGCTTGCAGTTTGGTTATTTTCTCTGCTTCGATGGCGATATCCTGGTACTGCCGCACGCTGTGACGGGCAATAATGGCTTCTTGTAAATTCATTAGCTTTATTTTTTAGTGAGTATTTCCGTGATACATTTTTCAAAGCGGGGCAGCCACCAGAGTTGGTAACCGGCGCGCGTGGGGTGGATGCCGTCCGGGGCCATGTAGAGGTCGAAGTTTTTGCGCCCATCGGCGTTGAATGCCGTGTCGGTGGTCATATCCAAGATATACGCACCCCATTTGTCAGCTATTTTATAGGCATTGTCAAGCATCGCCTTGTACTGCTGGTCGTCGCTCAGGAATGGCGAAGTGTAAATCAGCACTGGGCAATGCCAGTTGTCGCGCACATACGCCATGATATACTCCATGCCGCCGAGCGTTGTGGCAAGGTCGAAGTCCGCGGCGTCGAAGCCTTTGCTGATGGAGCCGATGCTCTCTGCGGGCAGGCGGGAATCATTGGTGGAGAGCTGCAACACGAACAGGTCGGGCTTCACCTCCAGTGGCAGATCGTGGATGCGGGCGGTGAAGGAGAGGTCCTCCTTGCTTGGGTCAGCCCCGATGATTTGCGTAAGGATGGCCGCCATCTCTTCCGTTGCGAGGATGTTGGCAATCGTGGTGCCTGACGCCGCCTCTTTGTAGCAGGTAGCCCCATTGTGCTTGGCAAGCATGTCGGCCGTGGCCTCCCCATGGGCGGTCAAACCGAACGTGATGGAGGACCCTAACCAGAAGATGGTCTTGCCTTGCAGCGGGCTTTTCTTCAGCGTTTTAAGGCTGTCGAGACTGTACTTAGGCGCGTTGCCGGGAAGTTCGTCCTGCGCATAGATGCCCTTCTGTGTGATACCCGTACAGACAATCTGATGCGGCGGCAGGGTTTGCCGGCTGCAGGAAAACAACATTGAGCAGAAAGCTACGAAGGCGAAAACAGGAATGCTTTTTTTCATAGTTTTATTTTTAAAAATTAAATGATGTGTTTTATATCGTTATGGGCACAGGCAGTCTTGACGCACCTTGCACGGTTTCGCTTTCCGTGTTCATCCCGAAATAAAACGTTGTCCGAGCAAACGCATCGGACAACGTAGGGGGTGATACAATTTGATCAGTTATTTTGCGGGTTCCCACTTGCAGCGGACCGATGGGCTAAAGTGCCGTTTTCACGAGCCACGGCTTCTCACCGATGCATTCGATGAGACCCAGCTGCTCCTCGCTCCAGTACATGTCCTCTTCCTCGTCTTTCAGGTATTCTTTCATCATGTCGAAAGTGGTGAGGTCGTCCTTGATGCCGTCCATGCACTTGCGCAGAAATTCAATGCCTTGCACAGAGACCTGATAGTCAGCCTTCAGAAATTCGATGGGGTTCTGATACAGGGTTTGGGCCTGAACCGCCTCCTGCTTCAGTTCGCCGCCGAGGTCGAGCAGACGGCCGATGAACTGATCCACAAAACCGGCTTCCTCTTCCGCATGTTCCAGATATTTGGCCTCCAATTTCTTGAAACCTAATGAACCGAAAATCTTGGCTTGCAGTTTATGCTGGAAAGACTGCGCATTAAGGTTCGTGATGAAAAATTGTAATGCTTCAATTGATTTTTCTTTTTCCATATTTCTTTAAGTTTTATGAACTGTAATTTTTAAGCTGCAAAGATAACATTATCCCCTTATGTCAGCATCTATCTTTTTTGAACAAAAATTAGTCTGAAACGAACATTCGTTTTTGTGAATTTTCATTGGAATCACAGAGACACATCAAGCCGCCTTTCCACCACAGAAACTTCAATTGAATATATATTCGTAATTTATGTACATTTGCGGCCAAACATTAATGAGCTATGTATGATCTTCGGAATTTTCTTTTGTCTGTGGTAGGCATACCTGAAGAGGAGGTGTCATCCAGGGAGGTTTATTGTTGCGAAAACGACACAAAGCGGACATTTCTCACCAACGAGATGCAGGGAACCTTGGCTGGATATTCATACACCTTGGTTTGCGCAGGATGGATTAAGATTATTTACAACGACCGTGAACTGACACTCCTGTCTGGCGACATGTTCATCTACACTCCGGGCTTTCAAGTTTCCATTCTCGGTGGGTCGGATGACTATCGTTCCCTATGCCTGATATCAGATGAATGGACAACGCTGGAGATGCCTATAGTGCGCAATCTGGTCCATTTGGCCTATCATCCGACAGCCGCACTTGGGCAGCCCGTTGTTCATCTTTCTGAGCAGCAGGCCAAGCATTTTCAGCAACGGATGAAGGAGATTATACGTTATCAGAAATTATCACATCGGTTTAAAGAAGAGAGCATACGCATGCTCTATTCGCTTTTCCTGCTTGATCTTATGGATGTAATGGAGCGTTCCACAGGCTATTCTTTCCACAGTGAAAGGGCTACCGAGCTGTTCATTGCTTTCATGCGTCTTTTGCCAAAGCACTTTATTGAGCACCATGAGATTGAATTCTATGCTTCCCGCCTATTTGTCACCACCACTCACCTATCGCGGGTTGTTCGCCAGATAAGCGGCCGTACTGTGAGCGACTACATCAACCAAATGCTCGTCATGGAGGCGGTGTGGCTGTTGCGGAGCACCAATCTCAGCATTGCAGTCATTTCCGAGCGCCTGCATTTTGCCGACCAGTCAAGTTTCAGCAGGTTTTTTGTGAGAATGAAGGGGGTCAGACCGAAAGAGTTTCGGATGCGGAAATATGGGGATAAAACAGCCGACCAATCAAAATGACTGGTTATCTGTTTGTTAAGATTGAGACACAGGCCTATTACACCTCTTTCCACTCCACGTCTTCGATTTCTTTGTAGCGGGTATGGAGTTCAATGAAACGTTTCTCGACTTTATTGACGACAAACACTTTACGAAGCAACCTATGAGCCACCAGCGCGCAACTGCCTATACACATCCGGATTTTAGCAGATTTTTCGTGAAAATAAAATTTATTTTATTGATTGTTCGTTAGTTGCTGTTTCATTTTCCGCCACTGCCTCCCGAAACATCTCCTCACAGAGACGTACAGATTCATCAATATTGTATTTTCTGGCGAAATCAGCATACTCCACCTCCATGCGTGCTTTCTCGTCTGGATGGTCAAGCCACCAATCGATGGCGCGAGCCAGATCCTTAGGCCGTCCAGGGGCAAAGAGCGAGCGTCCATCCAAAGCAAACTGCGGTGTGGCACTGTCTTCAGAATTGGCTATGATCGGCACCAAGCCTGTAGCGAACGCTTCAATACAACTGATTGCCTCGCTTTCCATGTCAGATGCATGAACATACAGATCTGCTTGTGAGAGCAAATGGATGAGTTCCTCTTTTGACAGAAAAACGAATTGCGGGGCATTCACCAACTGTTTTCCCAGTTTCACATATTCATCGTATTTGGGACCTTTGCCGGCGAAGACAAGCTGTATTCGGTCTGCATACTTGCTGAACGGGACTGCTGAGATAATTACATCCTGCCGTTTCTCTTCTGAAAGACGTCCTACCATAACGATAAGAATCTTGCCTTCGTATTGCGGGTCTTTAGGATGTTTGGTATAGACGAAAGCAGGATCGATGCCATTGCTGATGACATGGATTTTTGCCTTATATCCATGCTCAATCAATTGGTCGGCCATAAACTGCGAAGGAGTATGAATATGAGTAAAACGTCTGTAAAGCACGTAGTCGAACACTCTGTAAAAGCTGTCGTTTACGCGTTTCACTTTTCCCAACCCTACCGACGAGGTCATGTTCTCAGGCTGGATATGGAAGGCTGCGGTAGAAGGCTTATGCATTTGGTCGGCCACATACTTGGCGGCTGTATCCAATGCGAATGGCATCATACAATGTACCACATCTGCCCATCCGACTGCCTCTCGGATAATATCCAAGTCCACCTGCGCAAACTGGAAACCATGCGAGTGAATCAGGTCGTTGAACAGCGGCACCTTAAACTCCTTAAGTACAAACTTGTCAGGCGCCGGATCACCCGTCGTGAGGATTTTCACCTCATTGCCATGTTCACGCAGCACGGAGGTAAAACGCTGTGCGGAGATGGAGGTACCATTATTGTTGGTATCGTAAGTATCGATAACGAGCAAAATTTTCATATAGTTAATATATTTTTAATTGATGGCAAAATTACTATTTTTCCATTATATATACAACTGAATGATCACAAATGCTGTTTTGCTCTATTTTCAAGATTGCTGGGCACGCCACATAACTTGCTTGCATGATGTTACTGTTGGTGTTCAGCCAAGCCTTGCGGAGCACTTAGGCTTTGTATTCCATAACATTCCCCGATGCTTGTCTCCATGTAGGCAGCAAAATCAACGTGGTAGTGGTGCAGACATATTCTGAACTCGCTGAACGCACCTGGCAGACCATTATTGAGGATGAGGCGCCAAGGATTTAGCATTGTCCGATAATTCCTCACCAGTCAAACGACAGTTCCGGCTCTATCTGTGCCTCAGGGGCCACGATTGGACTGGTGACAGTCAATCCGAGCAGTCGTACCGACCGTCCCTCCAGATCCACTTCCTCAAGTAGCTTGCCGGCTATCTCCAGAATTTCGTCCATGCTTTCTATGGCTGACACACCTGTATAGCTCCGTGTTATCTGTCTGAAATCACCGTATTTGATCTTCAGCACCAAGGCTCGGCCCTTGAAGTTGCTCTTTTCCAAACGGCGCACCAGTTCGGTGGCCAGCGGGGTTAGCTGATACACCATTTCTTCGTAAGTAGTCAAGTCTTCCGCATACGTCCGCTCGCATCCCACCGACTTACGCACCCACTCGGTGATCACTGGACGCTGGTCTATGCCGCGGGCAAAATCGTAAAACACCTTACCCATCTTGCCAAACTCGCGGGTAAGTATGGCGAGTGGCACATCGCGCAACTCTTTACCATTGGTAATGCCTAAGCGATGCATCTTCTCGGCCGTCTTCTCCCCCACTCCCCAGAAACGTTCAATCTTAAGCCGGTCAATGAAATCAATCGCCCTGTCGGGATGCACCACACACAGGCCGTTTGGTTTGCGGTAATCGCTGGCCACTTTGGCCAAAAACTTGCAATAGCTCCCCCCCGCCGATGCGGTTAATCCCGTTGTATCAAAGATCTGCTGCTTGATTTCTTTGGCTATATCCATCGCCAACGGGATAGACTTTTTATTGCTCGTCACATCCAGATAGGCTTCATCAAGACTAAGCGGCTCGACAAGGTCGGTATAGTTGCGAAAGATGGTATGTATCTGGGCCGAAACTTCCTTGTAGCGGTTGTAATGCCCTTCCACCACAACCAAATGCGGACAGAGCCGATGGGCAGTGGCGACGGCCATGGCAGAATGAACCCCAAATTTGCGGGCTTCGTAGTTGGCCGTCGCCACCACACCCCGCGGCCCGTCATAACCCACCACTACCGGATGACCCTTCAGCAACGGATTGTCGTGTTCCTCAACTGAAACGAAGAACGCATCCATGTCAATATGTATGATCTTACGATATTGCAATAGTCAGGCGAACCAATCCGTAGTAAGTTTATCGAATAAATTGCATTCTAAAGCAAGGTCCCTCTTCAGCCATAATGCACAAAACAGTATTAGTGCAGCCGTTGACACGCGGGCTACCATCGAAAAGAATACTTTCATCTATCTTTATTCATTTTAAGGACGGCAAATATACACTTTTTTTGAGATAAAAATCCTTATCAGCCGTTGTTCCTAATACCCTTAGGGCTCCAAGAAACGTCATCCTATTCGGAATAAAACAGTGGTGAGATAGTTTCTATAGGAGGCAATATATCGGTTCCTTTTATTTACTATCGCCTCCATTTTCTGGTGGCAAACTTTGGAAATGCCTGGTAGCAAACACCTGAATAAGAAAAATGACACAGAGAAGGATACCTACTTTATAAGGAGCCATAAAGTCGCCCGCACCGAAAAGAGCCTTCGACAAGGGGGTGACAATAATGGGCGAGATAAACTGGCCAAAATAGAGTGCGGCGGAGAGCAACGGCATAACCGTGGTGGCTGAGTTGCGTCCACCTTTAATGCTGGCAATAGTGTTCAAATAGGGAACTCCAATGCCGTTGGCCAAGCCGATGCAGCAAGAGCCCAGGATAACCATCGCTACTGAAGGCACGAGATATGCGGCGTAACCGAACAGAAAAAGCACAGGTGCAAAATACTTCATAGCCTTTCTGAAGCGGTCCATCAAGAAGCCGAATGCCAGTCCCACGAAGAAGGCCACGACATCTAAGCCAACCATGATCATTGTGACGCTTTGTGTGGATAGAGACGTCTGCCGAGAAGCTATAATGGCAAAGTTGGTAGGAAAGATGAAGAAAATCATCATGAGCAGAAGCATGCCTATCACAGAGGGATGAAACTTGAGTAGTTGCCGGGGCTGGAAAGGGACACCGCGTTTGTTGGTTGAACCCAACTGTGCATCAGGCAACCATAGCCACACCATCACCAAGGCAATAAGACCTAACAAATAGACCAGAAAAGCATAGTTCCACGCAAAAGAGGCCAGCAAGCCCGCCAAGAGCGTGGCCACCACCCCACCCATCTGGTTCATCGCCGCCGACAGGCCCATCAACCGGGCCTGTTCCTCCGGGGGAAAATAGTAGGCCAACAAACCTGTGGAAAGAGGCATTATGAGTCCAACACTGACACCCAGCAGGGCCCTGAACACCAACAGCAATCCAATGTCGTCCACAAAAAAGCAACCGGCCCCGGCTGCGACATAAAGCAGTAATCCAACAATGGCAATGGCACGCGTGCGCAAACAGCGACTGATTGGGAGAAAAAAGAGGTTTGTAATAATAATTAGCAAAGCAGGCATGCTGACAATGAATTGTATCAGCAAAGCAGGAGCGTCTGAAAAATGGTTCTTGATAATGCCCAATGCAGGGGCGATAGCGGCTCCAGCCATCACAGTAAGCAACGACATGGAGAGAATGGTGGCCGTCACTCGTCTTGAAACACTTGTTCTTGTCATAAATCAATCGGAGTTTTCGAGGCGCACCTCACACAGCTCTACCAAGCTGCTTCAAAGGGTTAAAAATCGAGCGGCAAAAGTACATTTTTTTTCAACAAGACAATATTCGGCAAACCATTCCGTTTCCTCTGCATCACAATCTTTCGTCAAGATGAAGTAAATCGTTGTCTTTCCCGCCTGCACCAAAAATAAAATACGCAGATTGGCTCTCTCCCTGCTATTATGATCTGCCTTGGGCGTCGTGCAGAAAAATATTCATGTCAAAATCAAGTGCGGCTGTCCATATAGTTTATGAAGGCGGTATTGCAAAGTTTCGTGCCGCCAAGTGTGGGATAACGACCGGTAAAATACCAGTCGCCCGGATGATTGGGACAGGCCTTGTGCAAACCTTCAATGCTTTGGAAAACAATCTCGACGGGGGCCTGCATATCCGCTGGACGGAGCAGTTCGACTATTTTTCGATTGATTTCATCAACAGTGAATGGGGCATAAATGGCGCGGACACGGTTTTGCATCTCCTCTTTCGGCTTCTGCAACTCCAGCTTGCAGGCTTGGTAGGTGTCGGCAAGCAGCTGCCCCATGCCTCGCTCCTCTATTAATGCCATCGTGGCACGAAAGGCACAGAACTCCTCTAATCGGGCCATATCGATACCATAATAGTCGGGGTAGCGGATCTGCGGTGAACTTGACACGATTACAATTTTATTGGGATGCAGACGATCTAGAATCTTGAAGATGCTCTCGCGAAGGGTGGTACCTCGAACAATCGAGTCGTCAATGACTACGAGGTTATCCTGGTATGGTCGCAGTGAGCCGTAACTGATATCATAGACATGGGCTGCAAGATCGTTGCGTTCGCTATTGTCGGCGATAAAAGTGCGCAGCTTGATATCCTTCCAGACCACCTTTTCTGTCCGCACTGTGAAGCCCTGTTTACGGAGACCATCAGTCATACCATAGTAGGCTACCTCAGCTGTGTTGGGGATATAGGAGAAGACCGTGTTTTCAAGATTTCCGTCAATAGCCTTCAGGATAGATGGCGTCAGCTGCTCGCCTAACCGCTTACGTTCCTGATAGATATCGCCATCAGAGCCCCTGCTGAAATAGATGCGTTCGAAAGAACACGCGCTGGGCTGTTGGGGAGGCATGATTTGTTCTAAGCGGCAGTCCCCGTTCTTGTGCACGATGAGTGCATAGCCGGGTTTCAGCTCGCAAATATCTCCGGTGGAGAGGGAGAAGGTGGTCTGTAGGACGGGCCGCTCACTGGCAAGTGCCACCATCTCGTCATCGCGATAGTAAAACGCAGGCCGGATGCCCCAAGGGTCACGCACGGAAAACATTTCCCCGCTACCTGTCAGACCGCACATCACGTAGCCGCCGTCGTAATGCTTCATCGTGGTTTTCAACACATTCGCCATCTCAACATGTTCCTCGATATACTGTGTAATGTCAAGACCTTCCAGTCCATTCGCCTTGGCTTTCTCAAATAAACGTTCCACTTCCCGGTCCAGCCGGTGCCCCATCAGTTCGAGCGTGATGTACGAGTCCCCATAAATACGTGGCGACTGTCCTTGAGCCGTCAGGAACTGGAAGACCTCGTCGATGTTTGTCATGTTAAAGTTTCCGCACAGGCAAAGATTTTTGGCTCTCCAATTATTTCGTCGCAGGAAAGGGTGCACAAATGTCAGCCCGCTTTTGCCAGTGGTTGAGTAGCGCAGATGCCCCATCAGCAGTTCTCCAGCCATTTCCTCCGTCACGCGCGAAAAAATTTCCGAAATGGCATCCTTGCCTTCAGCCTTTTCGCGGAACATATACTCCTTCCCCGGTTTTTTGTTCAGGCTTACGGAAGCGATGCCAGCGCCCTCTTGCCCACGATTGTGTTGTTTCTCCATCATCAGATAGAGCTTGTTGAACCCGTAGGCCCAGGTACCGTATTTCTTTTCGTAGTAGTCCAGCGGCTTCAGCAGGCGAATCATGGCCACACCGCACTCATGTTTCAGTTGTTCCATATCAGTTAGATGCATGCTTTAATGAATGACATAAACAGCGGGTGCGGATGAAGCACCGTAGAACTGTATTCCGGGTGGAATTGCGTGCCTATATACCAGCGCTTTTCCGGGATTTCCACAATCTCCACCAAGTTGGCGGCAGGATTAACCCCTACACACTTCATCCCCTTTGCTTCATACTCTTTCGCATAGGCGTTGTTAAATTCGTAGCGATGTCTGTGTCTCTCCTTGATGAGTGTCACCTCGCCGTAGGCCTCGTAAACACGGCTATCCTTCAGCAATTCGCACTCGTACGCGCCCAATCGCATAGTACCGCCTATTTGTGTGATATTCTTCTGCTCCTCCATGATGTCGATGACGTTGTGTGGGGTCTGGCTGTCCATTTCACGACTATTGGCGTCTTTGTACCCCAGTACATTACGGGCAAACTCAATCACCATCATCTGCATTCCAAGACAAATGCCGAAGGTGGGAATATCATGGGTTCGGGTATATTCGGCAGCGACGATTTTGCCTTCAATGCCGCGCTGTCCGAAGCCGGGGCAGATGACGACACCCGATAGTCCTTCGAGTTTTTCAGTCACATTCCGACTGGTTATTTCTTCGCTGTTGATGAAATGGAGTTTTGCCTTCACATCGTTGTAGATGCCAGCCAGGTTAAGGCTTTCGCGGATGCTCTTGTAGGCGTCTTGCAGGTCGTACTTGCCCACGAGCCCGATGTGCACCTCGCGTACGGCACCGCGTTGTTTGTCGAGGAAATCGTGCCACGGCCCCATGGCCGGGGTCTCTCCGACTGGAATGCCTATCTTTCGCAGGATAGCAGCGTCAAGTCCCTGGCGCTGCATGCTTACCGGCACCTCATAGATACTGGGCAGGTCCTCGCTTTGCACCACGCACTCCAAATCAACGTTGCAGAATGAAGCCACTTTCATGCGCACGTGGTCATCGAGATGGCGCTCTGTGCGTAGCACGAGGATGTCAGGCTGTATTCCCATTCCCTGCAACTCCTTCACACTGTGCTGCGTCGGCTTGGTCTTCAGCTCACCGGCAGCCTTCAGGTAGGGCACATAGGTCAGATGCACGCACACGGCGTCTCGTCCGAGTTGCCAGCGCAGCTGCCGGATGGCCTCCATGAAGGGGGCACTCTCTATGTCGCCGATAGTGCCGCCCACCTCGGTAATGACGAAGTCCAGATGCTCGTCATGCTCGTCCTCACGCAGCATCCGGCGCTTTATCTCATCCGTGATATGCGGAACCACCTGGATGGTCTTGCCCAGATAGTCGCCGTGACGCTCGCGGTCAATCACCGTTTTGTAGATGCGCCCCGTGGTGACGGAGTTGTTACGCGTAGTGTGTATGCCCGTGAACCGTTCATAATGCCCCAGATCAAGGTCAGTCTCCATGCCATCGACCGTCACGTAGCATTCCCCATGCTCGTAAGGATTTAGTGTCCCCGGATCAATATTGATATATGGGTCAAATTTCTGAATGGTAATCTTGTAGCCGCGTGCTTGCAGCAACTTGCCTATGCTGGCGGAAATAATGCCTTTTCCTAATGACGAAACAACCCCGCCCGTTACGAAAATGTACTTTGTATCCATAAAAAATATCTTTTTATGGACCGCAAAAATAAAAAAAATATTGAACAGATGACAGAAAAATAGTGCAAAATCCAGCCCCGAAATTTCAATACAATAAATCCTGAAAACACATGACAAAAGTTTTTTTTCATTGTTTTTCTCATTGTACACTTGAAATTGGAAAACAAATTGTTCTATCGAGTTCCGCATATTTGAAACGAGAGGGAAATTTCAGGAGATGACACATATTTCCCGGCTATGGCTGGCTGCGGCGGCCGAAGACAATGGCTGCGGGATTTTGGAGACGTGACCTCTTTGCCAAATCAACAAACAAAAGCCGCCAGATTATAAGTAATCCAGCGGCTCAGCCTTCCTCTTTCTAAGCAAAATGTCCAATAAGGGCTATTTTAAACCGTTGTCTCAATCAAGCATTTCACAAATTGAGGGTGTTGGAAGTTGACAAAACCGTGTTCTTCTGAGTGAAGGTGGAAAATGCCATATGGAATGGTTTGCATAATCATAAGCTTTTTACGAGTATTTCTTTAATGTCCTTTTCGCTCAGCGGCACGTATGCTTGGTCGAGCCCTTCGTTGACAGCGATGTGATGTGCCATCTCGTCTATACGGCTATCGTCAATACCCACTTCGCACAAGTGCATTGGAATACCGATGGACTCAAAAAACCGGTAGGTCTCGTCAATCGCTTTGCGAGCTATTTCCTGTTCCGGAAGCGAAGCATCGATGCCGAACACATTCACACCGTACTTGACGAAACGTGGCAGGGTATGCTCGTTGAGGATATGCGTCATCCAACGAGGCGTGATGATGGCCAGTCCTTCGCCGTGGGTGATGTCGTAGTAGGCGCTCAGGG
>CALDIA010000099.1 GCA_937901455.1 uncultured Bacteroidales bacterium
TCAACGTCATATGAACCATCGGCATTTTTAGTTACTTCACATTTGTTATGAACCCAAATATAACAATTGCCTACAAAGTAAGTGTGAGTAGATTCTACATTGATATTGTATACTGACACTGGCATTTCAGTTTCCTCAATACTAATTCTATTGAGGAATAGGTCACCGCCATTCACACTAACAAGTTTATCACCTTCAAGAAGCTTACCAGCTTCAATAAAACCTCTACCTTGTACATAGAACGGATGATTGTCTGTCGTAACGACTTCTTCATCGTTGATCACAAGATGAACAAGCTTATTGACCTTACGAGTATACACTTCATGAACAGTTTTCTCTTTTGTTTCAAGCGTATCAGCACGTGCCACATCAGGTGCATGGCGTTCTGGTAGGCGCGGTTGAGGAAGGAGGGTATCTTGTGGGCGATGTCGATCCAGCCGCTCTCCTGCGCCGACTGCCAGTCGGGGGCGGCGTAGTAGTCGTTGTTGCTGAAGTAGTTCTTCAGGCGGGGGAAGGCGAGCGCGCCCACGCCCTTGAGCTTCCCGGTGTCGCGGCGGCGCTGGAGGTCGTAGAACGGGTCGGTCTCGTCGAGCATGTCATACACGACGGTCTCCTTCTCCACGGGGTCGGAGTTCTGGAAGTCGCCGAACACGAGCAGCCGGGTCTTGTCGATGCTGATGCGGCAGTGGCGGGCGTTGAGGGGGTCCACGCGCACGATGCGGTCGCCGGCGTTGTTGAAGACTAAGAGCGGGAAGGCGTTGCCGAACTTTGTGAGGTCGCGGAAAGCGGCGGTGTGGTAGTTGCGGAACGGCAGCCCGCGCAGGTAGCTGAGGATGTCGCGGTCGCGCACGGGCGTGAAGATCTCGTTGTTGTCCTCGTCGAAGCCGGCCACCTGTACCGGCACCACGCCCTGCCCGTAGCAGCAGCGCACCTTGTAGTTGAGGCCGGTCTGCAGCACGCTGGTGCTGCGGATGGTGCGCTCGGCCTCGTCGGGGAAGCAGTTGGAGCCGCCCCACGCGGCATATTCGCGCTTGCGGAAGGAGAAGCGGTTGTCCACCCGCTCCTGCACGGAGCCGGACGCGGTGAGGGTGCTGCCGAACAGCGCACTGCCCCTGAACACCTTGGGTTCGCCTTTTTTGTCGAATAGGATTTCCATTTTAGAATGTAGAATTTAGAATGTAGAATTTAGAATGTAGAATGTAGAATTTTGAATTGAGAATTGAGGAGAGAGGAGTGAGAAATGAGGAGTGGTTGGTTATACCTTGACGCGCAGTCCGTTGAAGGTGCGGATGTTGTCGATGCGGACGGGGTAGATGTGTCCGACGGCGTTGCCGTGGTCGTCCACCTGCTGCACGCCCCGGGTGCGGTTGTCGGTCATGTTCATGCGCAGTCCGCAGCTGCGGGCGCGGGTGAGCGTCACCAGTTCGCCGTTCTTCTTGTAGAACTGGATGGCGAAGTGGCGGGGGCGTTGGCCGGCGGTCTCCCGGACCTCCATCTCCGACAGCACGTCGGCGCGGGTGATTGTCTGTTCCATATCTCAATTTTTGTGCAAAGATAGCACGGGCGGACGGAACGCGTTGGGACAACAATTTTAATTGAAAATGGAGAATTGAAAATTGAAAATCGGAAGATGTGGCTTGGATAAATTACGAAATGAAAAATTTTGTAATCTTCTTAAATGCAACATTTTAGCCTTGATTTTTTTTATTTTCCTCATCGCCGAGCGACAATCGAGCCGCCGCTCGCCCTACTTCGGATGGAAATTTCCACTGCGGGTGGGGCAGGAAATATGACACGGGGACGGCCATACGGGGGTATGCGAAATTTTTATTGTGGACTGTGTTTTATGTTAGTTTTTTTTCTATCTTTGCGGCGTTGAACAACGGACAGACCATGAAGTATTCTGAACTGGAAAAGATATTGAAAAAAGCGGGGTGTTATCTCGTTGGAAACAACGCTCATCCTGTGTGGTACAGTCCTATCACGAATCAACGGTTCCAAACCGGACACCACAAATCAGAGGAAGTGAAGAAAGGGACCTTGGAGAGGATTCTGAAGCAAGCGGGCATTAAACGATAAATTCTGATATTATGAAAGTAAGAGCCATTATTGAAACAGGAAAGGATTTGGATTACGACATCTACACCGAGGACGACGCTTTGGGGTTCATGCTGCTGGGTCAGGGCGACACCATCGAGGAGGCCAAAGCGGACTTGCTGAAGAGCAAGGAGGAGATGAAGGCCGTTTATGCGGAAGCCGGCGAGGACTTTGATTTCGACAGCCTGGAGTTCGAGTATGTGTTTGACACCGTGTCGTTCCTCAAGTACTCGCCGTTCACGCTCACAGGCTTGTCGAAGGCCACCGGCATCAACTGCAAGCAGCTGAGTCACTATGTGACCGGCTATCGCAAGCCGTCGCCAAAGACGGTGCAGCGCATCCAGGCGGGCGTGACGAAGTTCGCGGAAACCATGAGTCACGCCGTGTTGGTATAGTATCCACAGGAAACAGTAACACACAATCAGTCCCCGCCCTCTCCGGCGGGGATTTTTGCTGCCTATCGGTATTCCTCAATGATGGCCTCCAGCTCATCGAGGAACGGCGCGATATCCCAGCCTTCCAACATGCATACGGTCTTGTCGAAGTCCAAGTCCTTGCGCAGCCGCAGGCACATGTCCTTTCTGGCATCCGTCTGCAGTTGCCAGGGATCGACCGGCGGCGTGTGCGGCCGGGGCGGCTCCACGTAGCTTGATACCGACAGGTTGAAGTCGCCCGCCTCGATGTCTGCGGCAGTCACCTCCTTGTGCAAGCCTGTAAGGTGGTCCACCATCAGCGTGGTGGTTTCCCGCCTGCCTTTCTTCAGCACCAGCAGGGCGGTGGAGATGTTGGTGTCCTCGAAATAGCCGCCCTCAAGGGCAATCACCTTGCTGACCGCGTTCTGCCGTACCAACCACTCGCGGATTTTGCCTTCCCGCTGGCCGCGATAGAGGGCGCCCGGGAAGCAGAGTATGGCGGCGGTTCGCCCATCGGCGAGTATATGCCAGCAATGGAGAATGAATGCCCAGTCGGCCTTGGATGGCGGTGCCAGACAGGGGGCGTTGGCGAAGCGGATGTCTGTGACAGGCTCCCACTTCACCGAGAAGGGAGGGTTGGCGGCTACGGCCTGGAACTTGCGGTCCATAAACGCAGGCTCTTTAAGGGTGTCACCGGCAACTCCGGTGAAGTGCCTTGCATGGTAAACAGGAAATCGTATTTCTGGTTTCACGGGCAGCAAATTGGAGATATA
>CALDIA010000100.1 GCA_937901455.1 uncultured Bacteroidales bacterium
CGGCGGGCTTGTTTGTTTACCCGCTTTTATAACTTTCCAAGTTGAACTTATAAATCAACAAGAGAGTGAACGTGTGGATTAACGGCAAAGAAGTCGAGAACAACATCAAATCCATACGATCGGCTATGGTTCAACTCACTAACCAGTTAAACCGAATGGAAATCGGATCTGAGGAGTATGTTGAGACATCGAGGAAACTTCGTGAATTGAAATCCATTTATGACGAACATTGCCGTTCTTTGAGAACCACAGGCGAGGAATTGGCTAAAAACACGGAGAGAACGAAAGAAAACATAGTTGCAGCAGGGGGTGCTTCTGCCGCAATACAAGGACTGGTTTCTGTTTATCAAAAGGCCGTATCTTCAGTCCAGGAGTACGTCGATGTTTACGCCAAAATAGACGATGCCATGGTCAGTGTCAGCAAGTACACAGGCCTTACGAAAGACGAAGTGAAGGCTTTGAACGAGGAACTCCAAAAGATGGACACCAGAACTTCTATTGAGAAATTGAATGCCCTGGCCGCAGACGCGGGGCGACTGGGCATCACCTCCAAGGCCGCCATCAAGGATTTCGTGGAAGCCGCCGACATCATCAACATCGCCCTTGGGGAAGACCTGGGCGAGGACGCCGTGAAGAACATCGGCAAGATGGCGCAGATGTTCGGTGAGACCGAAACCATGGGGCTGCGAGGGGCAATGATCGCCACCGCCTCCGCCGTGAACACGCTGGCGCAGTCGTCGTCGGCTTCCGAGCCCTACGTCATGGACTTCTCCGCCCGGCTGGCCGGCGTGGCCAACACCGCAGGCCTCACGCAGGCCCAGGTTATGGGCATCGCCTCCGCCATGGACCAGAATATGGCGCAGGTGGAAAAATCGGCCACCTCCGTCCAAAAGGTCATGATGGACATGATGGGCAAAACCGAAAAGTACGCCCGGCTGCTCGGCATGACCGGCGAGGAGTTCAAGAAACTGGTGGACACCGACATGAACACGGCATTCCTCTCCGTGATTGACAAGTTCAAGGAAATCAACGCCAGCGGACCATCCGCGCTGGCGGAAACGCTGGCCGACCTGAAGCTCAAGGGGGCGGGCGTGCAGGAAACCCTGCTGACCTTGGCCAAGCACACCGACCAGCTCCGCGAAGCCCAACAGTTAGCCACACAAGCATACGCCGACGGCAACTCTGTCATCAACGAGGCCGCCGCGGCTAATGGTAGCGCAGTCGCCCAGATGGAGAAAATGAACAAGCAAATTGAGGTTCAGAAGGCCAGACTTGGGGAAGAACTATATCCAATCTACAAAAAAATCATCAACGGCACACTGTCTCTTGCATCTGGCACCGTTTCTCTTGTTAAACAGCTGAAGACACATGCCGAAATCCTTGTGCTTATCGGGGCTTTGTTTTCCAAAAGAATAGCCCAATTCGCTGTCCTTACAGCAAAACAAATAGCGCATACTGCCGCCAAATTGAAAGATATTGTCGTCACCAAGGCGCAAACCGTGGCCACAAATCTTTCCACAATCAAATTGGGCGCTGAATGTATTGCCCATGATTTGGCAGCAAAGAAGATTCGACTGCATACCGCTGCCCAGGAGATGTTGATGTTGGTGATGAAGGAAACGCCGTGGGGACTGGTGCTCTCTGCTGTGGGAACAATAGCCACTGCATTCGTTACGTTGACTAAAAACACCCGCGATGCCAAGAAAGCCGCCGAGGAGTTCAACACCGAGGTGGCGAAAGAACAGGCCGAGGCACAATATCTCTTCGAGAAACTCAAAAACACAGAGAAAGGCACCGACGACTACCGGGAAGCCCTGGAAAAGCTCAAGGAGAAATATCCCGAAATCATCCAGAAGCATCTGGATGAGAAGGGTGCGCTGCGCGATGTGGAGCAGGCCTACAAGGATGTGATTGTGCAGATCAAGGCGAAGATCGCCGAGCAGCTGAAGGAACAACAGAGTAATGCTGCTATCACCAAGAATATCGAAGATCAGACTGAAGCACTGGATAAAATACGTGAAAAGTTACGGAAACAAGGAAAATCGGAAAGTGAAGTCTCCGATATTGTTTCTACAATACAGAACATGACCGCGAGCGGCAGTTCGTCGGCTGATATTCGGAAGAAATTGAGAGAAAGTTATGGTTTGGAGACAAAGAGCGGCGTTCAAGCCGGCTATTTGTTTGACATTGGCCGTCAGATTGATAAAATGACGGAATCGCAGAACAGGATGAACAAATCCTTGGAAGAAACGGACAAACGATTCCAACCATTCATTGAAGATGGCAAAATGGCATCTGACGAAATCGCAAAGATTGACTCCAAAATCGCCGAACTGCAAAAACAGCTCTACGGAGAGAACCGTAGGGAGGTGCAAAGGCAGATTGATGACCTGAAAAAGCTGAAGCAGCAAAAAATAGACACAGCGAAAGCGGGCGACGGGACTAAATCCGACTCTCCCGACACTCCCCATTCACCCTCAGGCGGCGGCAACTCCAACAAATCCGATAAAACGCTCACCGCCCGCGAGAACTTCCAGAAAAAACTACAGCAGATGGAGGCAAAGGCGCAGGCCGACACGCTCAGCGGATGGGAGAAAACCAAGCAGGAAATCGTCAACAAGTACGACGAATTGCTCGCCGAAGCCAAAGAACTCTACGGTGAGGATTCCAAAACGTTCGCGAAGGTGCAGCAGATGAAAGTGGACGCCATCGCCGCCGCCGGACAACAGTATCTCCAGAAACAGGGGAAAACTCTTGAAGATTTTTCCCAAAAAATCCAGGAATGGGTGAAGGAGACCGCGCCGGAGGAGGGCAATGAAATCCTCAACGCCGTGCTCGGCACCGAACAGAAATGGGCGCAACGCTTCACAGACGCGCAAAGCCAGCTGCAGACGCTCATGGAACTGCGCGCACAGTTCGTGGCCGACAACCAGGACACCGCCGCCCTCGACCGGCTGATAGACAAACTTGGCGCTGAGATGAACCGGATGGCTGACGCCGAGGCCGCCGACATCCAGAAGACCTTGGAGAAATACCAGGCGCAGACCGACGACTTCATCAAGAGCGAGCAGAAGTCCGTCACCGACGCCACCCTCTCCGAGACCGAGCGGCAGAAGAACGCCATCCGGGAGAAATACCGGCTGGAAATCGAACACATAGAGAAAGCCATTGCCGCCCGCATCGCCGCTTACGGGGAAGACGATCCGGAAGTGAAGCAGCTGCGCGAGAAAATCAAACTGCTCAACCAGCTGAAAGGTCAGCAACTGGACAACGCTGACAAGGCCGCGGCCTCCTCCGGCTCCAAATCCGTCTGGCAGCAGCTCGCCGAGTTCGACTGGAGCAAGATGAACGAAAACTGGCAGTCCGCACTCGGACTCATGAGCCAGGGACTTCAGGAGTTCGCCAACGCCGCCTTCGACATCTACGGTTCCATCGCCCAAATCCAGGACAACATGATGGAGGCCGAGTTGCAGAAGACCCAGGAGGCCTACGACGCCGAGACGGCCGCCCTCCAACGGCAGCTCAACCAAGGTGTCATCTCCCAGAAGGCCTACGACGCCAGAATGCAGAAGCTCAACGAGGAGAAAGACAAAAAGGAGAAGAAGCTGAAACATGAACAATTTGCCCGCGAAAAGGCGGCCGACATCATCAAGGCGACCGTCACCGGCATCCTGGCCGCCATGCAGTCGCTGGCCAACGGCGGCGGCGTGCCGTGGGGCCTCATCCCAATGGCCATATCCGTCGCCACCACCGCCGCGCAGATCGCCGCCATCGCCTCCCAGCCCAACCCCTACGCCAAGGGCGGCTACATCCGGGGCAGGCAGTACGCCGTGATGGGCGAGCAGGGCGACGAGTGGGTGGCCAGCTCCTTCACATACTTGGCCGGAACGCCCTGCTCCAGCATCTCCGTGATGCCCGTGTCCTTCAGCGAGTAGAACTGGTAGGATGCGGGCAGTTTCAGTTCTGAGCGCATCCGGCTCCAGGTTTCCGCTATCCGCGTCGGTGCCATTTTCTTTGGACCGGGAGCATACGTGTTGCGGTCCGCATATATATAATATGTAGCCGGATAATCCGACAGGGTGTTGAAATACCCCATAAGGTCATCCGGCACGGCAAGGATCCGATCGCCGTGGTTTTTGGAAACCTGTGACGGAATCCTCAGCATCCTGTTCTTGAAGTCAATGTCCGCAATCCGCAGCTGAACGATCTCGTTCGGGCGAATGAAGAGCCTGTAGCACATCTGCATGGTCCAGTAATAGCGTGGCAAATGCAAGTCAACCCAATCCCTTATGGCCTTGCGGTCAGCCTGCGGGATGATGACACGGAATTTTTTGTCAACCCTCTTCCGCGGAATTCCTTCAGCCGGATTATCCGCTATCAGTCCAATTTCCTTAAAAAAACCGAAAAGAGTACCCAGAAAGACGCAATAGTTGTTGTAGCTCTTGTTAGACAAACACTTGTGGGAACAGTTCCAGGAAAGGTAGTCCAGCAACGTCTGCCTGCCTATTGTCACACAATATGCCTTGTCAAGCCTGTGAAGGCGAAGCCACTCCAAAAACATCTCCGATGAGGACCTGTAAGAATCCATTGTACGTTTCCTCGCGCTTTTTTCCTTAGCGGAAAGGAACTTTGCAATTGCATCGCTTATGGTGACCGCGCTGTTTGGAATCTCGTCGAAAAAGGGGTTCCAACCATCAAAGAGCCTTTCGTTCACGGTCTTGCACAGAAGTCTTGCGTACTTCAGCCGCTCGGCCTTCCCGTGAATGTGATTGCAGCGCATACGCTTGCGGACAAGCTTGCCGGTAAAAGGGTTGAGCACGTAGAAGGCAACGTAGGTCTCCTTCTTGTTGACCACCTCCGCAGGGCGGAAATCGACGAAAATTTTGGGCATTTTTTTTTCTCCTTTCTGATTTTTTCTCGGAAAGGAGCCAGTTAAACATTGGCGCGATTCTGGCGCAGTGGGTTTAAAAACATAGGCGCAACTCTCTAATTTGTAGTAAGTTGCGCCCGATTTGGTAGCGGGGGCAGGACTCGAACCTGCGACCTCCGGGTTATGAGCCCGACGAGCTACCGACTGC
>CALDIA010000101.1 GCA_937901455.1 uncultured Bacteroidales bacterium
GTATTCTGGAAGGGAATTCCTATGATTTTTCAGTGGTTAAGGCTTGCCGTGGCAACACTGTTGGTTATCGGGCATATTCGCCGTCTGCCATCAGCTATGAGTGGACTGTTGTCGGAGGCGACTTCCAGTTGAATAATAATGGAACAGTTTGCCAGGTGACCTGGGCTGAAGGCTATAGTGGGATGGTCGCCGTAGAGGCATTACTACAAGACAGTACTGTTTGCACCAGTCGGATTCAAGTAGTATTGGAGGACAAACCTACAGCTGGTGTCATTTCCATGCCCAATTATATTGTCGATGTCAACAACCCGGAAGAGAAATGGATTGAGGTATGTGCGGGCGATACACTTTCGTTTGTAGACAATAGCACGTCCGGGGAACTTCCAATTATTGATTATTATTGGGAATTCCCTTACGGGGTCTCAAACAACCGTTCTATCTCGTTTGTTGCAAGGGACCCAGGTAGTTTCCCTATTATTCATCGCGTATACAATGAGTGCGGATGCTATGACGAGGTTCACATCAAACTTATAGTAAAAGACGAATGTCCATTGGAACAGTCATGCTTTGGAACGGTCTGTGCTTATTCACAACGATCCTATTCACTGCAGGCTCCAGACTGTTCTGACTATCTTTGGAATGTTCAGGGTGGAACCATTGTAAGTCCTCAACACAGCCATGAAGTTGTAGTGCAATGGGATGCTCCCGAAAGCGGCTATGGCATGCTCTACCTTGACGGAGCAAGTTGCGAATGTGAATGCAAGTCACGCAAAAGTATCAAAATTCCAGTAATATCTGACAATGTCAATATTGAAGGACCTGATACACTCTGTGTTGACAATCAACACACTTTCTCTGTTCCATTATGGGGTGGAACACATTATTCTTGGGATGTGACACCTATGACGGGAATTGATACCATGACAGACAACAACAATCTGATACTTATACCACAAGAAAAGAGAATCTACACTGTCTCTGTGACCTATTATTGTGATTTCCTGGGATGTGGACCTTATACGGTGTCCAAGGTGATAGACGTTAAACGTCCTCTGATTATTTCTTCCACGCCTTCGACCGAGGAAGTCTGTATTGGTACGGCAATGTCCTTTGCCACCGACACCACGGCGGCCAGCCTGTGGACTGTCAAACTGAATGACAGCATAATCCGCACTGAAACCGCAACCTCTTTGACGCACACTTTCGACACAAGTGGAACTTTCGTCATCTTGTCAAGGAACTCCAACTATTGCAATGAAGCCATGGTGACAGTGACTGTAAAAGACAATCCGCCAGCGCCTACAATGATTTTTGGACCCGGCACAATCTGCCCGAATTACTCGGCCGAGTATTCCGCCACTCCGAGTAGCCCTGACTACTATATCCTTTGGGAATGGACAGCAAACGGCATCACACACACTTATTCAGGCAACAAGGTAAACATTACCTTCGGCAATACTGTCAATGACATAAATGTATATCAGGTAAGCCGCAGAACAGGATGCCGTTCCGAAGCCACGGTGTATCCCGTTTCGCCTTTTCGATTGGCGGACTGGCCATACAACGGCATAATACGGGTTTGCCAAGGACAGACCATCACGCTTTCCAGCCTCCGGGACCAGTCCGACAATGATGTATTGTACGAATGGGAAGTCGTACCGGCCGAGGTCCTGTCTATTCAAGACGACAACCTTACGGCCAACGTAACCCTCTTGGCTAACTACAGCAACAATCTTCCAACTACAGCAAAACTCATTCTCAAACGGGTATATTGCGGCACCTGTCAATATGACACCGCATACGTGAGAATAGGGGAGATTGATCCTCCTGCAATCATACACAATCCTGTATGCGCAGGACAGGGCACAGCTTTTTCAGTGGCCAATCCTGACGATGCCGACCCCGGCTTGACCTACTGGTATATTGACGGTGATACTGGAAACCGTGTTTCTGGAGTCCCGGCCAATTTGTTTTTTAACGACACCCTTCCTCACGCAGTACATCTTCATTATGTGTCCCGATTCGGATGTGAGGTTGACACCGACACCGAAGTCAATCCCTGTCCTCCGCTTCCCAGTATGCGTATCGATACAAGTGGCGGCATGCTGAGTGTGGTGATTGAAGGAGATGCAACAGGCTATGGCTACCGGTGGATGACAGGCGAGACGACACCCTCCATTGTGGCTTCACCCGACAGCTATTGGTGTATCGTCACCAGCCCGGAATGCGGCTGCACGAGAAAGCTTTCACACATACAATATGTGCCGGGACCGGGATGCAGACGTATGGATTCAGCATTTCGGATTGTCAAACATTGCTATAACATTATTGGTATCGGCAATCTCAATGTCCCGGGACTGAATTATCCTGTCTATGTCACTTTGACACAGAACGATCAATACCATCACCATACCATTGCGGCTCCTGGACAAAGGATAATGGTTCCAGACACAGGCCGTTATACAGTCACTGTGTCGTGGTCGTATGGCGATTCGTGCTATTACAGCATCGTTGGCGATTCTATACGGCAGGCAATAACAGTGCAGATATCAAACGATTGCCATGGACATCTGGTGACAACCGGGCAACATATTGGTGGAGTACCCACACTTATCACCGTGCAAGTATACGATTTGTCAAACACCATTGTCGGCATGAATTCCGGAGTGGGCCACGCTGTTGTCTCTATCCCTGACACCGGCTGGTATAGGGCACGCATAATATTTGGAAACGCGGATTGCTATTTCGACACAATAGTCCATATCAATGCACCACCGACACTCCAAAGCATCAATGTCGGCAGTACCTTATGCGAGAAGACACCATTTACTTTCTCGGCTAACGCTACTGGCGAAGGATTGATTTGTATGTGGAACTTCAGTGATGGTTCCTGGAACTACGGAAATGGGATAGACCACGTGTATGATGATTTAGAGACTTATGATATCACCTTGACTGTTACGGACCGTAATGGCTGTTCTGTTAGCCAACCGTTTCAGGTGAGTGTTAAGGAAAATTATTTGGAAGATTATTTATTGACGCAAACGTATTTCCCAATATGTCCTGGCGACAGTGCTGAATTACGAACAGAACGAGATCTCAGAAACATCTACTCTTGGTATCCTTGCAGTCAGTATACAGGATATATAGCAAATGTGTACGAGACAGGGAACTATATGGTTGATATCACCACCATCAGCGAGCATTGCAGGAAACAGTTAGGAATCAATGTGCCATATCCCAATGGCCCATTTGCCTCCATCCTGTGCGACAGTTCCTACTGCCTATACGATGTGGCTGAACTTGTAGGCAATATCGGTCCCGAGTACACATACAAGTGGTACGTCCATTCGTCGCACAGCCACGACTCGTCGACCACCGCCACCTTCAACTACCACCTTGTAGATACCGGGCTCCATCAGGTGATTCTCTTGGTGTCGGATGCCAACGGTTGTACCTCTTCCGATACCGCTTTGTTCAGGGTCCATCCCACACCCCCGGCCCCCGCATTGCAGTTCTGTGGCAACCACTGCATTACCGACGGTCCGGTGGAGATTTGTTCAACGGGAGGCTTGGAGTTGCTCTGGAGCAACGGCACCAATGGATCTTCTGCACTGTATTTCACCGACGGCTCCGCAGGCGCATACTATATCGACGCTGCTACAGGTTGCAAATCCCAAGGTGCCACCATTCTGATTCCGCAAGCACCGTATTTCGACGGTCTGTTGACCGGATGCTATTGTGTGGATGACAAGTATATGCCTACTGATTTGTCGTTGTTTACATTGGGGAATTCAACTGTTTTGTCGCAAGAGTCTGCAAGCCAGTTTGATGTATCGCGACTTTCCAACGGGGCCTACATCGTCAAGGTGATGACAGCAAACAACGACTATGAGTATCTGAAATTGGTAAAACAATAAAAAAAATATTATGAAACCATATAAAACATTTAAGACATTCCTCGTCTGCATCCTGCTATGCTGTGCAATGCATGCCCCCACCGCCTACGCCCAGGAGCAGGGCCTCCGCTGGGGCAAATGGGCTCGAGGACATACTAGTTCCGGTGGCATGGTATATGACAAAGTGAAAGACTCCTACATTGACAGCGCAGGGAATACTTATATTTTCGGGAGGTGTGGTATGGATGCCCGGTTGAATAATGGCATATATAACGGTCCGTATATATGTCCCATGGATTCAATTACAGGCTCTGCCGGAATTACCTTTGGCGTCTTTCTGGCAAAGATTGACACATCGGGGAATGTCCTCTGGTGCAAGTCGGCTCGCGGAGCCAATGCTAATTCTCCAAGCATTCCATGGAACAACATGGTTGTGAAAGACGGCAGAATAACCATCGCATTCGACTTCTTTTGGGGATACGCACCAGGAGCAGAATGGTTCTATTTCTTTGACACAATTCTTACTACATCCAGTGATATGTTCACTAAAAATCATTACGCCACCTATTTTGCCACCTTTGACTTGGACGGAAACCGACTTGACCATCATAGTATCAAATTGTATGCTTATAGCGATCCTGAATATATTTCTTTTTATTCTAATCCATTCGGTCGTCAAAGGTCATCCTATGGCAGTTTTTTAATTGATGGAGATAACAATATCCATATTTTCGCCTGTAGTCATTTCTTCGGTGAGGATTCACTACATAAAGCATACATCATTGTTGATGGCGACACCAACAGACAATACCCGTTGAATATCAAGACCCAGAACGGGAAAACATTCACCACATCAATGCACTTTAAGATGGACAGTGACTGGAACCTGATTGACTCAAGATTCTTGATTGACAGTATATCGGTCTGGAATCCCGATGGAGAGGCTATGGCATATATTGAATTTAAAAATACGACTATTGTAGGTGACGAGATTTATGCCAATTGCATTTTTCATAACGAGGACATTTACTTTTCCCCCGACACCATGCCCATCAAAGTATTTCTGGATTCTGTCCACTACTTGAGGATTGACAATACAATCGACTGGGAAACTATGCCCTGCCTATTGAAACTGAATCTTGATGGAGAGATTTTTTGGGTACAACAACTATATAA
>CALDIA010000102.1 GCA_937901455.1 uncultured Bacteroidales bacterium
AATCAATAACTGGATAGGCAAGATAACCAACTCGGCTATCTTCTCTCTTGGGGTGGCTTTTCGCTCAGAGGGCTATGGGGCGAACGACTCGCAGGAGTATGAGGCTAATTTCCAAATCCAACCGGTGGACCGCTTGCTCATCAACGGTAATATCGGTTACCGCTATAACGACATCACCAACCGACCGGTGTTTGGGGACTTGGATGTTGAGTACATGATTACGCCCAACGGTAAGGTGCGTGTCAAAGCCTACACGCACACTGTGGATAAGTACTCGTTAAGGAGTGCCAATACCCAGCAGGGCGTGGGCTTTGTCTTTAAGCACGACTTTTAGTCTTTTTACATTTTGGCGATAGACGCCTTGAGGAAGCGGTAGAATTTCTGTACCGTTGCGATGTTCGTGCGCTCATCGGGTGAGGGCGGATGTTCAATGGTCGGACCAAAGGAAATCATCTCCATCCCCGGGTAATTGCGGGCGATGATACCGCACTCTAAACCGGCATGAATAACCACGACCTTCGGTTCGGCCAACGAGCGGGACGCCCCAATAGTGGGTAACCTGCTCGCTTTTTGCACATATCTCTGTGTTTTCGTATATTGCTGTTTCTGCAATTTTTGCCTGGTGTATATCAGTATGAAATGAGAAAAGCATTCGCCTACCCGATAAAGGTGGACAAATGCTATCGGCATGCTTCATGGGGCGAGCCTCCTCACTCTGAAACGACCGCCGCCCTGCCCCAAAATTGGAAGGCAGGGCGGCAAATGAAAGACAAGATCACGCCACGGTCACACTGGATTTTTTCTTCTTATAATTCTTTATTAAGACATATTCCCAGGCGCACAGAGCAATAGCGGCAATTACGTCAATGGCGACCAATGCCTTTTGCCACCCGTACATACCGTGGGTGAGGTTAGCCTCATCGTGGGCACGGCTGTTGACCACCGTGTAGAGGATGTGCTTGGTGGCAGTCCGCATAGCCTGAACAGATGTGGCGCTGGTGGTATCCGCTACATAGTTGGTGTTATTATTGAAATTCACCAGCATCAGGTCGGTACCGCCTCGGATGGCCTCGTCAGCAATCATGTAGCCCCGGCCACCGAAGTAATCTGTGACGATCATGCCCTTAAAGCCCCACTCACCTCTGGGAACCGCGGTACACAGGGAATAGTGTCCGCTAGCCCAAGTGGTACCAATGTAGTTGAAGGAGGACATCATACCCATCAACCCGCCTTCTTTTACAGCCAGCTCAAAGGGTTTCAGGTAGTTTTCGCGGATAGCCTGCTCGGTACACCAGGTACAAAGCATACCAATTCGGTTTGTTTCCTGGTCATTAAGAGCATAGTGTTTTGCGTAAGCATAAACTCCGTAGGAGGCCGCACCCTTGGTAGCAGCAGCGGCGGTTTTGCCGGCCAACACACCATCCTCGGAGTAATACTCAAAGTTCCGAGCGCCGAAAGCGGAGCGGTGGGTGTTGACGCCGGGGGCATACCAGCCGGAGACTCCCATGTCGTCCGCCATTTTGCCGATGGAGGCACCAAACTCCTCTACCAACTCCTTATTCCAAGTACTGGCAATCATCACGGCGGAGGGGAAGCCGATGGAACCAACACCGGTGAAGTTGTTATTGATGGAGGCAGGACCATCACAGTCCACCGTGTTCAGTTTGCCTATGCTCTCCAGAGCAATGGTCTGGAACCCACCAAGGGCAATCAGCTCATTCATGTCGGAAACCGTCAGCTCATCCAGGAGCAGATCCCACTGGGGATCATCATAGTCCGCGCCCCGGAGACTCTGAAGCTTGATGCCATTATTGGCGTCTGTGGTCGGCATCACATCATTGGGGTCATTATACTCGTTGGGATCATAATTGCTGATGTTACGGAAGGTGACCTTGTAGTCGGCACTCAGCGTGTAATTGGTGGGTGCGGCAGTGGCGGCATCAAAGTTAGCAAACCCATCGGCACGGGAGAGGTAGGTCACCTCTACGCCCTCGCCCATCTCACCTTGGAACAGGTTGGTAGCGGCGTTCACATCAGAGGAGCGGGGATTGTCTTCGTTGTAAATCACCTTGCGGGACGCAGTATAGGTCTGGGAGTCCAGAACCGTGTGAGAGTTAGCGTTGACACTGATGATGTAGTCACCCCGATCCAAAACATAGCAGCCCTCGCCGTGGGCGTCATAAGAGGCCATGTCGGAAATGCGGAGGGAGAAATGAATGGTTTGGGACTGACCGGGCTGAAGCAGACCTGTTTTTTCGTAGTCGATCAGGTTGGCGGCAGACTTTTCAATGCCTCCATTGGTATAGGGCGGGTTGAAGTAAATCTGCACCACATCCTTCCCAGCCACGGAACCGGTGTTGGTCACAGTCACATCAAAGCCAAGTGTATCGCCGTTTTCAGTGAGCGCACCCATCTCCTGCTTGAAGGTGGTGTATGAGAGACCGTAGCCGAAGGGATAGACGACTTCTTGATCATAGTCGAAGTCGGAGCGCCCTGCCTGGGCCTCGGCATAAGCAGTTTCATAATACTTGTAGCCCACATAGATTCCTTCCACATAGTTGATGAAGGTGGGCGTCCAGTCCACGCCAGCGGACTTGGTTGGGAACTCGCTCATGTTGTCATAGACAAAGGAGCCTATGTTATTAAAGTAAGGAGCCTTGGTGATGTCGGCAGGGAAAATATCAGCGGTGTGTCCGGAAGGGTTCACGGTACCACGCAGAATATTGGCCATACCATTAAAACCGGACTGACCGGTACCGGGGACCCACAGAGCGCCCTTGACCTGCTTGTAGTCGTTGAGCTCCCCCAACTCCATCACATTGGCGCTGTTACAGATGACCACCACATTATTAAAATTCTCGCATACCATCTGAAGCAGATCCTTCTCGGACTGGCTCAGCTGGAGGATGTGCTCACCGGGTTCATAGTCCTTGTAGGCAGAGGAGTTGTCGGTGTAGTTGTACTGGCTCACGTTGTCGGTCAGGTCCTGGATGCCCTCGGCACCTACCCGGGCAAAAACCACAAGGGCCACATCGGAGAATGCCTTGGCGTTCGCTATCAGATCGGCACTGTAGGTGTCCACCGGGGGCTCAGGAAGGGTCCAGTCACAGGTGGGGTGGGAGTTGTCTGGGCGACCCGCCCGGTAGTTGACATAGAAGTCAGTCAGTTCCTGATTAGTCTGGAATCCTGCGTTGGCAAGACCCTGGAGCAAAGAGACACGGACATAGGCATCGGAGGTGCTTCCCGAACCGGCACCGCCGTATACGGGGTTGCTGGAGGCCCAGCCAAAGACATTCAGATTCGTGATTCCGCTTAAGGGAAGAAGGTTATCATTCTTCAAAAGAACAATGCCCTCATCGGCAATCCGCTCACAAAGATTGGTTGCGGCGGCGGTGGTTTCCTCGCTGACCACACCGTTGCCAGTGGCCAGGGTCAGGAGAGTAGACATAGGACCAATACAGATCAAATTGGCAACGATGCCAAGGGCCAGGCGATCACGGATTCACCTCTCGCCAGGCTACGGGTCGCTTTGGGGAGCTTGGAGGCGGCAATAATAGCGATGATCGCCAGCACCAGGACTACACCAAAAGCAATCAGGTAGGGTTTGCAGGTCTGTAGGACGCCAATGACGTCTTCCATGTTTATGGATAGCATTTTCTTCTTTCCTTTCCACAGCAGTGATTTTTATGGCAATTCCTTATGCCGAACTACGCACAGAATAACACACGCCGTCCTCATTTGTCCCGGTTTGCACATAACCTGTCGTTTCAAAACTTAAATTGACGTTCCAAGCAAAACATATTATGTTATATTTAATTGGGGAGGTGAATCAGACATGAAATATCAGGTCGCTATTGTGGAGGACGAGACACTTGCCACCGACACCTTGAGGAGCTATTTCAAACGGTATCAGGAGCGGTCCGTGCATGAGTTTCTCTTGGACATATTCCCTGATGGGGAGAATTTTCTGATCCATTACAAGCCGATCTATGATTTGGTGCTTATGGATATTCAAATGCCTCACATGAACGGAATGGACGCCGCTGCCAAATTAAGAGAAATGGACCATGCCGTTACTCTCATTTTTGTTACCAACATGGCTCAATATGCAGTAAAGGGTTATGAAGTCAATGCCTTCGATTATATTGTGAAACCGGTGAGCTATGCGGGCTTTTCCCTGAAGCTGCAACGTGCCCTAAATCAGTTAGCGGTCAAAAAGGATCAGGAGATCATCGTGTCCCACGATGATCTGATCCGTCGCGTGCCGTCCTCCCAGATCCGTTACATTGAAATATCAGGGCATGATATGATCATACATACTGCCAAAGAGAATATTGAGGCATATGGAAACTTAAAACAGGTTGAGGCGAAGCTCAATTCTGCCATCTTTGCCAGATGTAACAACTGCTATTTGGTCAACCTCAATTATGTTCGCGCGATTCAGGGGCAGCTCGTCTATGTCGGAGATGATGTCCTCCAGATGAGCCGCCCTCGCCGGAAAGCGTTTATTCAGGCACTCAACAACTACTTGGGGGAGGGATTGTGATGCCCCATTTTCTTGCTTTTTCTCTATATCTTTTGGCGGCAGATATTATTTTCCTCCTAAGATTTGAACGCAGAGGCCGTTTCTTGATACGGGCGCTGTGTTCAGCGGCTATGATATTTGGAGCGATGGCGCTGCTAGAGGGGAACGAAAGTACCTTGCCGCAGAGCATGGTTACATACCTGATCACTTTCCTACTAACAGCCTTCGCCGGTATCGTATGCTTTGATATCACCTGGCCGGACAGCGTCTTCTGCGCAACAGCGGGATATAGCGTACAGCACATAGCGTCCATATTACGGAGGGGAATCAAAGAACTCACCCATGTTCTTGGCTATCAACAGTCTGATATCCTTGTCAGCCTACTTGGCCTTACCGTTACGCTGCTTTTTTATTGGTGTATTTATCATGTGTTTGGGCGACAGATCATACCGGGGCAGGAGCTGGTGCAAAAAAAGCGGTTGCTTCCGGTCGTGGTGTTGGCTGTGATGGTGGAGATCCTTCTATTTGATATTGTCGTCGTGAGAATGGTCCGCTATCCGGAATATGACAGTGTATATATCGGAGTGATCTGCGCCACAAATATCATATATGGCATTGCGATACTGATTATTCAGTTCGGCCTGATTTTGCAGCAATCATTGGAAAGCGAACTCACTGTAGTACAGCAAATGCTGGAGAAGGAGCGGCAGCAATACCAAATTTCCAAGGATACCATTTCCCTCATTAACCAAAAGTGCCATGATATGAAGCATCAGATCCGTCAGATCGGGCGTACACGAATAGGCCCCAAGGCCCTTCAGGAAATGGAAGATGTCATTGGGGTATATGACTCGATGTTAAAAACCGGCAATCAAGCTCTGGATGTGCTTCTTGCAGAGAAAGCCTTATTCTGCCAAAGCAACCAAGTGGAGGTCACCTGCATTGCGGACGGAAGCGCTCTCTCATTCATGAATGACTCTGATATTTACGCTCTCTTTGGGAACATGCTAGACAATGCCATTCAAGCAACAATGGAGATGATCCCAGACTCCAGGGCCATTGGTGTGATCGTCAAGAAAGAGGCGGGATTTGTATCTATCAGCTCTTACAATTATCACCAAGGGCAGGTGGTCATGGAGAAAGGGATGCCGGTCACTACCCACCCAGACAAGGACTATCACGGCTTTGGCATCAAGAGCATGGCTATGATCGTGGAGAAATACGGCGGTACCATCGACTTTCGGACTGATGGTAATATCTTTCATGTCAACATATTGCTCCCCATCGTGCAGCGTGAGGATTCCCCTATACGACTTTAGCTTTATTCAGTTTTATATGGTACACCAACGAGCAGGTCAACCCAATTGT
>CALDIA010000103.1 GCA_937901455.1 uncultured Bacteroidales bacterium
CACCTTCCGCCCCGAACTCGAAAAGGCCTCGTCCGAAGCATTGGACGCGATTTTGCTTGATTTTGTCGATGTTCCTCGGCCACCTCTTTGTGGATGTTAGCGCTCGAAGACTACGGAACAGCCTCCCTAAGTATCGCCCTGATGCAACCGGAATGACCTTCGCCGACGGGCAGATTGTTTTCCAAACACAAGGTATGGCGCCATGCATTTGATGTGTTCTTTTTTTTCCGATTCCGCCATTTGGCCGGCAACATCGAAAAGAAGAGAGTAGCCTCGACCGCTATGCCTGACCAAGATTTTGCTTTCAGCCAAAACTTTCGTACTTTTGCACGATTTTTTGAAAGAACAGCCATGTCTTTTGTAGATACTGAAAACGAGTTAGCGTTGGGCTTATATCTTCATTCAAGCCATAAAGATATAAGGGTTTGTGCCGAGCAAGCACACAAACGACTCATATTGGATTTGATCTACACCTATTTCGTAGAGATAAACGCCCCAAACGCTTCCGAAATCCTTCAAAAGCATTTTCTGTCCGAAAACCATACCCCACAGCATCAGCCTTTCCTGACCGCAGAAGAAATCCCAGCCATTTGCGAGCAATTGCAAATCATATATTTGAATAGCGACTTCAAAATCCGTAACAACATGATTGTCAGAGGCGTGTCAAAAGACAATATGATTGCCAGCGGAGCGGTTTAT
This sequence comes from uncultured Bacteroidales bacterium, assembly GCA_937901455.1. Taxonomy (GTDB): domain Bacteria; phylum Bacteroidota; class Bacteroidia; order Bacteroidales; family WCHB1-69; genus F23-D06. Next base: position 700 of record CALDIA010000103.1, read on the forward strand.
ACCCAAAACCAGATAGTCAAGTACATCGTAGGCGACACACTGAAAAACATAAACATAACGCCAAGCACAAAAATACTCGATTTTGCGTGTGGGACCGGGCGTTTCTACCAAGAGTGCGTGGAACAACTTATTGGACACGGCATTTCGCCCACTCACGCCGTCACCGCCCAAGTCGAAGCAAACGATGTCAATCCCGTGGCCGTCAATATAACCCGCCTGAAAGCCTGCACATATTTAGACGCCATCAACGAAACGAACTTACAAGCAATAGCCGAAAACATCAGGTGCGAAAACGCCTTGATGCCGCCTCTCAAGGAAATCGGGCTGTTTGCATCCGACAACGACGAAACATTGTACGATGCCATAGTGAGCAATCCCCCATATCTAGTGCTTAAACCGAGCCATAAGACAAGCGCAGAGCTGGCGGAAGACATGCGCAGCCAAGTTGAGTATTACCGCAAATCAAAGCAATACCGGTTCTCGATAGAGGGTATGCTCAACCTTTACCAAATATCCATTGAAAGAATGTTGCAGCTCCTCAAACCACACGGAGAATTGGGTGTCATTTGTCCATCAACGCTCTTTGCCGACCAGTCGGCGACAAGCTTGCGCAAGCACTTGTTTATGCACAATAATGTGCGACATATCACCTATTATCCCGAAAAGGCCGAACTGTTCGAGAACAACGTGACGCAGGCAACCAACATATTCTTCTTGCAAAAAAACGGGCAAACGAAAGAAGTGTCCATCACGGCCAACGACAAGGATTTTTCGGTAAACATGGAACTTGTAAAAGAGTTGTTTCCCGACAACATGGAAATACCTCTCATATCGAGCAGGGACTGGTTGATACTCAAAAAGACAAGTGCCTTCCCGAAACTGAAAAGCATCAAAACCATTCGCAATAAACGCGGCGAGTTGGATTTGACCCTCAACAGCAAGTACATAACTGCCACAAAGACTTCGCATCGCCTGATTCGGGGCAAAATGATAACCGACAACGGCATCGTGTCAAACGGCGAAGAGTATGTGAGCGAGGATTTTGTTTACACAAAGTCAAACGAATACCGACAGTTTGACTATGGCAAGGTGCGCTTGGTGGGGCAGAACATCTGCAACATTGACAACCGGCAACGCCTTCATTTCGCTTTTTGCGAGCCCACCGACATTTTGGGCAACTCGTGCAACTACATCTCTTCTGATATTGTCACTCTCAAAAAGCTGCACATCCTGCTGTCGAGCGCATTGTTGAACTGGCGTTTCCGTCTTACAAGCTCAAACAACCATATCAATAACTACGAGTTGGACGAACTCCCGATAGCCGATTTGGAGGGCATAGACGAGAATCGTCAGTTCGAGACCACTAAAGACCTAAATTTGTTTGTTTGTTCCCTGTATGGCTTGGACCACGCAGAGGCAGAATACATTTGCAGTTTATGACATTACACAACCACATAGCTTGCAAGTTATGCGAATACGAGGCGCAACTTGTTTCTTACATACCACAGGGCGGAAATTGGCAAAACATACCCGATTCGGTCCACGACAAACGATTAGACAGCATCCGTGCCACCGGTGGACGCACCACATACTATGGCCGTCTGTGCTGGGACAAGCCAAGCTACACCATTGCAACCTATTTCAATCGCGTGCCGAATGGGTGTAACATTCACCCGGAACAAAATCGAATCCTGTCGAATCGCGAGGCCGCACGACTACAATCGTTCCCCGACAATTTCGTGTTCAAAGGCTCAAAGGCATCCCAGTTCAAACAAATAGGGAATGCCGTACCGCCACTATTGGCAAGGTATGTCTCGTCGCTGATAAAGCCCCATCTGCAATCTTACAATTTCATTGATTTGTTTGCGGGCTGCGGCGGATTGTCGGAAGGCTTCATTATGAACGGCTTCAATCTCATCGCTGCAAATGAGCTTGACAACAACATCATGATGACCAACGAATACAACCATTCTAAATATGCGCCCAAAGAGAATTTCATTTTGGGCGATATTACGAAACCGCAAGTTCAGGAACAGCTTTTTGATGTCTGCAAAGGCACTGTGATAGATGTCATTGTAGGCGGGCCGCCTTGTCAAGGGTTTTCGTACGCGGGATGGCGAAACCCGAATGACAAACGCAACCAGTTGTTCAGGGAGTTTGTGTCGGTGGTTTGCAAATTGCACCCGAAATTCTTTGTGATGGAAAACGTGCCGGGTATTCTGACAATGAAAGGCGGAGAAACAATCAAGGAGATTATGGCGGCTTTTAGCGAGGTGGGCTACCACATCACAACGCCTATCAAACTCAATGCAGAAGACTATGGAGTGCCGCAAAAACGCAGGCGTGTGTTCATTATCGGTTCGCTCGACGCAAACATTGTATTGCCTAAGCCCACGCCAATGTTTTCCAACGACAGCCCTGATTTGCCTAATTTCGTGACTGTCAGGGATGCAATAGGCAATCTGCCTCCGCTTGCCGATGGTGAGGGACAGGCAGAAACCGATTTCTCGTTTGCCAAGAAATCAGCATACGACAAGTTGATGCTTGGCGAGATCAACTTTGAAGGGTTTTATGACATCTGCAAAAGTTAATCCCACATCCTTTTCCTGATGCTCGTGGATACAACTCTAATCAAGTCGTTGAGCAAGGCATCCGCTTTTTCGTATGATTTTGATTCTATCAGACCAGTCAGTTTCTGAATCGAGGGCATAAACTCGTCAACTACGAAAGCGGTTTTGCGGTTGCTCTTGTCGTTAAACTCATCCAAGCTCTCAAAGGCTATCCTAATGCACCTGCTTGCGTTCTTGCGCTTGTTTGCGCTGTCCCATTCTTTACGTTTTATCACCAACTTTTCCAAATGCAATGGGTCGAAGTCCTCAAAACGATAATCATAGAACGCATATTCAGGATGCAAGAACCTTTTCAGATATTCTTGCCCCGTTTCGGCATATATCATCGCAAAGAGTTTCAGCACATTTTGATGGCACTGCAACATTACGATGCTTAGTTTCTTTGCGTCTGCATCGGTTTTGACTTTGTGTTTGAGCGCATCCCAAATGACTTTCGAGTGCCAACTGATCACCGTTTGGCCGCTTTTCTCCAATTTGAGCAAGGCTTCAACATCTGATTTGGTGAAACGGTTGTTTTTGGCGCTGTTGCACGATTGACACATTGGAGCAAAACAGGTGCTGTGGCAGAAACCGAGCGAAATAGGGCCGATGTGGTCGGCTGTCATTTTTCTACGCTTGCCGCATTTCGGGCATATATAGGTTTTGTCCCCTTTGTGAAACTCACCCATAAGACGGTTTGCCAAGTTGAAATCGCCGTCAGCCCATTCTTCATACGCCCGCCTGTCTTGTGTGTAGGTCTTCATGTTGTCGGAATGCCTTCCCTTGTCGGTTCTTTCGCGACAACAAAGGCCGTCGGAATGGAAGCCGTCAAAACGGTCGGGGCAGTTGCTCATGGCACCCGGAGATAACGGCTTTAGTTCCTTCGCGACATACTTTTTGTAAATAGTGTCGATTATCCGTTGGCGCAATGTAGGTATGGTATTGCGTGTCAATGTATTTTGCGCGATGTTTAAGCCAAAGGTTTTGGCCCAAAACTCAACATCTTCTACGGTCTTGCAATGCTTGCCGACAATTTCTTTGATGGTATAATCAGTCTGATTGAGCGAAAGGCCAAAACGACCGTTTATCTTTTTCAGCAAGTTTTTGTCGGGATACTCATACATGACACTCAGTTCCTTGCCGCAACACTGGCATACCTTTAGTTTGGTGGGATGTACTCTGCGGGCAACTTTTGCATAACACCCTTTTTCAATAGGTATCCCATATTTGCGGCACTGCTTGTTCCACCACTCAAGCCTTTTTTGTCCGTTGTCTGATTTGCCGGTGACAACCCATTTTACACGCCCGTCTTCGCCTCGCTCATAAAACAATCCCTTGTAATTGGGGTGGTTTACCATCCTTTCTGTATAATCCTCAAAATCAGGATGCCAATTTCTGTCCTCTGCCATGATAATGTGTTATTTGATTAGTTCGTTGATGGTTGTGTTTAGTGCTTTGGCGATCTTTTCGGCATATACAAGCGATATGTTCCGCTCAGTCCGTTCTACCATGCCTATATATGTCCGGTGTACACCTGCCCTAAAAGCAAGTTCCTCTTGGCTTATTCCCAAAGCATAGCGTTTGCGTCTTACATTGTCTGCAAACTTTGTTAAAATTGTGTCTTTATACTTTGCCATAGCGTAACACTTTGTGAATTTTGTGCAAAAATACCCCGACAAGTCACCATGTGCAACCGACAACTGTATGCAAAAGTAAATTGATTTTTCCCGACCGCGCAAATGGATAGTACAATAATATGCCCAATAATTATTTTTCCTTATCTTTGCCCCGTCGAACACAACTACCCATGAAAAAGAAACTCCTGCTTTCCCTTGTGGCCTTCCTGGCCGTCGCGGCG
>CALDIA010000104.1 GCA_937901455.1 uncultured Bacteroidales bacterium
CCCAATCCCCAATCCCCAAAAATTATCAAATCATATATAATATTCATTAAATATTTTATAAATTTTATTTTAATAAATATTTAAATAAATAAAAATAAATAAATGTTAGATTCAAACGGTGAGCTTCAGATAAAGGACTTATTAATAAAGCTCGATGTATTAACTTATGGTCTTATAAAAGAAAGGAAAAAAACTCAATCATATTTAGTACGTATAAACGAGCTTCAAAAATCTCTTCAAATAAAGGAGAACGAAGTAACTGAATTAACCAAATTGAAATTTAATTTACAATCAAAATTATCTTTAGAACTTTCAAAGAAATCCCAACCAAAAAAGAGTGACGGTTATTTTTCATCAATAATGAACAAAATTCGTGATAAAACAATAGATCAGAGTAATATAGTAGAATTAGAAGAAAAAATAAATCAACAAAATTTTGAAATAAAAGATTTATCTCAACGTTTACAAGAATCGAAGGAAAACTTCGATCAACAGAAAATACAATTTCAAACAATGATAACTTTGCAAAATCAAGAAATGGCGAAATTGAAAAAATCTTTAGAAGAAGAAAAGAAAAATATACGAGTTGTGGAAAAGGTAAAACCAGTGGAAGATAATGAAAGTAAAGAAAAGTTAAGAATAATGAAAGTCGAATTTAGTCGAGAACGAGATAAATATGAAAGAAAAATAAAAGAATTAAATGACGAATTAGATTTGGAAAAAAAGAGCAGAGATGAAATAAAAAAATTAAAAAGTCAAATCGAAGAAATGCAAGCGGAAATCGAATTAAAAAAAATGGAAAATAAAGTAATGAAAGATCAAGCGAGTAAAGCGGATAAAGAATTAATTAAAGCAAAAATAGAAATTCAAGATAGTAAATTAAGTGATAGATTTTTCCAGGTGGAAAGAATCAAAGATGGTATTATGAAAAATAAAAAAATAATGATTTTAGTTTTCAGATATGTTAAACCAAAAAATAAAGAAAAAGGAAGATGCGAAATTGTTTTTAAACAACAAAAACATGGAGAAACCACTAAAGAAGAAGTGGTTAATTTATTAGATTTTAACTCGTTCAAAGTCAATGATAAAAAAAAAGATATTTATGATGTGTCTTTTATGGTAAGTTAAAATTAATTATAAATACTTTTTTTATTATTATTCATATAGGCGGATGGAGAAGAACAAAATTATCAATTAATTGTACATGAATTAGTCAAAGAATATTTAGAAAAAACTTTCAAGTTATTTCAAGAAAAGGCAAAAGAAATTATATAAATAATTTAAACATTTTATCAAATTATATATATAATACAATTTTTCCAGATGTTGAACCTCTCATATCGTGGCCTCTATATAAGCCGCTAACGAAATCTTATATAAGCGAGCATTTGCCTCAACAAAAAACAAGGAAAAGCGCGATTCGAAAGTTCTTGTCTATGCTTAAAAGGCAAATCAGGAAATTTCGCCATAAGAAGGAAATAAAAAAATGCGTTAGCCGTGTTAATTATTTTCTTCCATGTATCCCAATCGATTATCAGTTGTTAAAAAGTCAGTGCAATTATTTCTATGCCGAAGAATTACCGCATTTACGCCGCAAAGTGGAAAGACTCTTTGTTTTTCACGAAATACCAGGTAATATATTGATTGGGAATTCTCTGACCTACACCAACAATCACCTTGATGTTATTGACAAAATTCACTCTTGTCGAATTGATCAAAATCGCAAAATCATTTTGCCTGTCAGCTACGGCTGGGGAAATGCTTTTGGTGGAGACCCAAATGAATTGATTTCTCAAAGCGGACTTAATCCCGATACAACCGTATGGCTAACTAGTTATTTAGATAGAGAAGTGTATTTTGGACTATTCAATAATGTTACTCATGCTGTGTTTGGAGTGTTGAGGCAGCAGGCTTTAGGTAATATATTTGAATGTTTGCGCAAGGGCGTTAAGGTTTATTTGTATAAAGACAGTATTGTGGCAAAACAACTGAAAGATGATGGCATCATTTTTTATACAATTGACGAAGATTTGACGGAAGAGTCCTTGTGTTCCTGTTTGAGCAAGGAAGAAGCTTTGCACAATTTTAAAGTGATGAAAAAGATGGATATTGATACAAGTGAAGCTGTTTTTCGGGTGTTGAGCGGGAAATAACGGGTGTCAAGGCGTGGAGTATGACTTAAATTATTTATTCAAGTTTCGCAAGTCTTGGAGCATCCTTACAGGATGCTGAAAGACAATACTTTGACATTCAACCGAACGCAGTTCCCTCCGGGAACGTTATGCTTGCGTCATCGAAACAACAGTATCTGTTTTTTGGAGGGGCTATCAATCCCGTAGGGATTTACGTTCGGTAAAACAACTACAATCAATCTCTTACATCCTGTTAGGGATGTGCGAAACTTGAGTTATTTATAAGCTATAAGCATATGGAAAAGATAGACTTTGTCGTTACTTGGGTTGACGGCACTGACCCGGAATGGCTTGCCGAGAAACGGAAATGGCAAACTGGCAGCGACTTGGCGGGTGACGACGCCAATAACGAATGCCGATATAGGCCGGAAGCCGAGATGTTGCGTTATTGGTTTAGGGCCGTGGAGAGATTTGCCCCATGGGTGAACAAAATCCATTTTGTGACCTGTGGGCAGAAGCCGGATTGGTTGAACGTAAACCATCCTAAACTAAGCCTTGTCAACCATAAAGACTATATACCTTCCGAATATTTGCCGACGTTTAACTCAAATGTAATAGAGCTTAACTACCATAGATTGCCTGGTTTGGCTGAACATTTTGTCCTGTTTAATGATGATGTGTTTTTAACCAACTCGGTTTTGCCGGATTTCTTTTTCAATAACGGGATGCCGGTTTTGCTGTCGGATTTAAGGTATTCTAACAAAGTCGGATATAACAATTGGAGTAGGACGGTTTTCAACGATTATTGTTTGGTTAAGAACAGTTTTAATATACGCAAAAGCATTTGGGAAAACAAGCGGAAATGGTTTAATGTCAAAGAACTTGGACTGAAGCGGGTAAGACAGAATTTTGTTTGCTATATGGCCAATAAGACTTTGCCGGTTGGCATTTATGGCCATGTCGCGCTTCCTCATCTAAAATCTTCTCTGCAAGAGGTATGGGATAGGTATCCAGATATTATGGAGCAGGTTTCTATGTACAAGTTCCGTACGGATGATCAGGTGAACCAATGGCTGTTGTGTGCATGGAACCAGGCCAAAGGCAGTTTCTATCCGGTACATGAAAGCAAGATTGGAAAGAATTTTAGTTTGAGTCCGCATAATGTTGATGAATTATGCGATGCTGTACGAAGTCAAAAGTATCCCCAAGTGTGTATCAACGACACGAAGAATAATACGGAGCATGATCGGTGTATGGAAGAGATAGTCCGGGCTTTCGACACGATATTGCCTGAGAAGTCGAGCTTCGAAAACTGACATAACAGATTCGTTATGACACCGAAAATCTCCGTCATAGTCCCTGTCTATAACACCGAGCTTTATCTTCCCCATTGCATCGACAGCATTTAAC
>CALDIA010000105.1 GCA_937901455.1 uncultured Bacteroidales bacterium
TTTTACTTCAAATATTCGCTCTGTATGATGGCCTTAACCCACATTGCGGCGCAGGCGCTGTTCGTATGCCTCTTTGACTTCGTAGAATTATGGCGTATTGGCGTCAGATCTTCCATGGTTGAGTGTTTCGGGATGGCGAAAACGCTTTTGGTTTTTTTGGGGATAATATCAATAAGAAAAGAAAAAAATGTTCTTAAGTTCGTCGGGGGTCAGTTCAGGCACATCGGCCCCGGTGTCGCGGAACAGGGTGTCTGAATGCGGGCACCCCATCAGCCCGCCGGTGAGGATGCCGGGGAGAGGAAGATGATGACGGCTTTGCGGCGATGGGACCGTATTTGTTTATTGAATGCGGTCGCACCAGTAGCAAGGCATCATGCGGATGAGTGGTTCTTCGGAAAAAAAGTTGAGATTAGCCGCATAACAGCGGATGTTGGTATCATCCAAGTCGGCGGCGAGATTGGTCATCGCAGGTAGTTTCAACACTTTGTTGTTATGTTGGAACTTGCATTCAACCAGAAGTTTACGGGTTGGTCCGTCCATTACAAAATCCACTTCGGTGCCATTTGTGGTGCGATAAAACAACAGTGATTCGCCCGCATGGCGGTTGCGCCACAGTTCCAGCATCACTTCGTTCTCGAATATGGCGCCTTTGTCGGTTCTGAAATCAATCTCGTTAAAGCTGTTATAGACCATGTTACGCAGGCCAAGGTCGTAGAAATATACCTTCTTCATCTGCGTGATAGATTTTCTTTTGTTAATGGTCAGCGGTTCCAGCATTCGAATGATGTACATTTGCTGCAGAAGTTGGATATAGCTTTCGCAGGTGGCATATTTGAGTCCGCTCTCCCTGCTCAGCTCATTCACATTCACCAAATTGCCAATCTGTGCGGCAAAAAGTCGAATCAGCCGTGTGAATCCTACGAAATGTTCGTTGCGTATGTATTTGCGCACGTCGTTGAGAAGATATGTCTGGTAAATATCGTTGATCAGTGCGATTTTGTCGGTCGGCTTTTCGGCCAATGCGACACGTGGCAGACCGCCATAAGTCAGGTATTCACGGTAGGCGTTCAGCAACGGAGCTGTCAGTGTTTCGTCCGTAACGGTGGTATTTTGCTGCAAATGCCAAAGCTGCTGATCCTTGAAGAGCAGATATTCGGCAAAGGAGAGCGACAGCACCTCGATGACTCGCACGCGCCCTGCCATGGACTCTTCCACACGCTTTAGAATGTCGAGGCTGGAACTGCCCGAACATAATATTTTCAGATTCTCGTGTTTGTCGCTCAGCAACTTAAGCTTGGTGGAGACATTTTCCACATATTGAAATTCATCTACGAGCAGCAAACCCGCGAAATCGGGATTAAGCCATACGCGCAGATATTCTTCCAATATGCTCATCTTGTCAAAAAGAGCTGCCACTTCAGGATCTTGACCGTTCAGTCGCAGGACAGTATTTCCCGATTCGTCGGCATAACTGTCCATGATTGTGGTTTTTCCCACTTGGCGAGCCCCTATCAGGACAACGATGGGAACAAACTGGAACGCATCACGGATCTTTTGCAGATAGTGTTCTCTTTTGACGATTTTCATATCCTTAAATTTCCGGCAAATATACGAAATTTTTCACAATATCAAAAATTATGGTATGATTTTTCAGAAAATATTCTCGAGATTTAGCTACTTCCCGCACCTCGTCAGCCCGCCGGTGAGGATACCGGGGACGAGGAAGATGATGATAAATGACAATATGGTGGGTCAGTCTGGCATTGTTTATTAGCTTGTATATCAGATAGAAAACGCCGAAGTTCATAAAAGATAGTGGATTCGTAAAATGTCAAAGTCGCTCTAACCAGCGTGAGAAGAAAACGTCGTTGACCGTGTATTCGGTGCGATGGAGGGTGACTTCGGCATTCAGAAGCCCTTTCTCGCATAGTGCATCAGCTTGTTTGCGGGCGGCAGAGGGAGATCCGATTCTATATTTTCTCAAAAAGTCCGCTGCTGTGATTTGCGACACACAGCCTTCTTTTGCTATGGCAATCAGGAAATTCCACTGTTTGTCGGTCAGCATCTGGCGATATTGTAAGTAAACCGCCTCCCCGTGCTGCATCAGTTGGGCGCAAGAGCTTTTCACCTCATCGAGTCCTATATTGGTGGCCCCGTTGTCATAAATGGTGTGACAAAGTTGTTGGGTGTAGTAGGTGTGACGGCGGGTCCACTCGAGTATAAAATCTATAGCTCCAGAATCAATAGAACGTTTTTTTTGTCCGAAGAGGTTGATTATGAAATCTTTGTATATTTCGGAAGGGATCTTGCCAAGAGATACAAAGGCAGTGCTTGAATAGAATGGCTTGCGCTCGTTGGCAAAGATGTCGGTCATAATGTGCTTTTTACTGCCGCAAAAGATGAACGTGATGTTCTTGGTTTGCTGGATGTAGGTGCGCAACAACGCCTCCATGTTTTGTTCTGGATATTCCCGAATTTGTTGGAACTCGTCAATAGCCATTACGATGGGTGTGTTTTGACTGTCAAGGAACTCAAATAAACCAAGCAAAGTGTATTCTTTTTCGTGTGTGGTTTGATATGAAATTTGCAGTTGAGGTTCACCAGTGATGGGGTCAAATGAGAATTGTGGTCGCAGTGCCTTTATGAAAGCCATAAGTTTTTCACCAATAGTACTTTTCTGAGGAAAGGTCTTCATTGCCGCTTCCGCCATCATCTTGATGAAATCGTCCAAGTTTCTGGAGGCGAAAACATCTAAGTAGATGGTCTGTATGTCAGGGCGTTTGTCCGACAACTCATCAAACAGACGTAATATCAGGCCTGTTTTGCCCATACGTCGCTGGGAGATCAGAGTTGTGTCGGTATGACCGGTGGTGTTGCGAAGCAGCTGCTGAAGTTCCTCTTCGCGGTCACAGAACCATTCTTTTCTCTCGTATGATTTGGTAATGAATGGGTTTTCCATATTTTATGTTTTTATGCCTGCAAAAATACAAAAAATACAATTACACAAAAGGTGTTACACAAAAAGTGTAATAAATAAAGATAAAGACTTTCAGCCTGTTACAGACACGGATACTGACAATACAATCTTTTATTTGCAAAAAATGTCAGGCCTTTAGGTCTGCCGGGGTGGGTGGCGAAGGGCTTTTGTTCGCTCCCCGCACCCCATCCGCCCGCCGATGAGGGTGCCGGGGATGAGATTATTATTGGCTAAGAGATGAAATCGTAATAGTTTTCAGGAGACACGATGGTGTACTCGGTATCATGATAGGCTTCGGCAAAGGGCTTGGGCATTTTCGGTTTTTTTCGTCCCCATTTGAATTCAAATGCCTTGAGGCGGCCGTCCTGTTCTTCAATCAGGTCTATTTCCTGCTGCTGGGTTGTCCGCCAGAAGTATAGTTGCGCGTAGTTTTGCCGATAGGCGTTCCGTTTCACCCGTTCGCTCACCATAAGGTTCTCCCAAAGCGCGCCAACGTCATTGCGGAGTTCCAGCGGCGCGAAATTCGACAGCAGGGCATTGCGGATGCCGTTATCATAAAAATAGACTTTGCGCCCCCGCTTTATTTCCGTGCGGACATTGCGACTGTAAGCCTGTAGCCGAAAAACCACATAGCATTTTTCCAAAAGATCAATGTAGCTCTCCACCGTCTCTTTGTCAACACCTGTCAGCCGCGACAGTTCGTTGTATGACACCTCACCGCCGAGTTGCAGCGCCAAGGCGCGGAGGAGTTTCTGTAGCGTTTCCGGTTTCTTGACGCCACGATATTCGAGCAGGTCCCTGTAAAGATAGTTGTTGGCAAGATTGGACAACTGGCGGCGGGCGTCGTCGGGATGTGTGACGATTTTCGGATAAAGGCCGTAAATCAGCCGCTGTTCCAAAAGGCGGCTCTCCTCCCGTTGCGAAGCGTGATTCGCCATCTCTTTCAGGGAGAGTGGAAATAGTTGATACTCTATGGTTCGCCCCGTAGCCGGTTCGTTG
>CALDIA010000106.1 GCA_937901455.1 uncultured Bacteroidales bacterium
CGGCGAAGAAGGCCCCGCTTCCCGCCACGACGTAAAGCAGCAGGCCGCAAAGGGCGATGGTGCGAGTGCGCATCATGCGACACAGCATCGGGAAACAGAGGTTGGTGAGGATGATGAACAGCGCGGGCATGCTCACCACAAACTGGATGAGCAGCGGGTTGGCGTCAGCAAAATGGGCGCTGACGGCGTTCAGGGCAGGTGCGACGGCGGCGCCCGCCATCACGGTCAACAGCGACATCGAAAGGATGGTCGCGACAAGGGTCTTGGGGTTTGATGAATCTTTCTTCATGATTGAAAACCATACAATTAAACAAGTGTCCAATTGGCATAGTTCTTACAGATTCACCCTATGTCCGGCTACCGACACGCTCGCCGAAATCGGGTGCAAAAGTACGAAAAAAGGAAAAAAGTCATTACCTTTGCGGTCGAAATTTTTTTACTGGTATCGCGAGGACGGCAGCAAGCGCATCGCCGACAACACTTTGGTCGCACTAACCTTGATGATTGCCGAAAGCAAGCCTGAGGAAAAGGACGTGATGGTGAAAGTGGTGGTGAACTTGATTAATCAGAAGAATTGAGTTGGCGTGTTTAGAAAAATAGTACTTTTGCAATGGCAAATGCAAAATGGCAAGACAACATGAAAACCGAGAAACAGATAGCAGCCAACGCGGCGGAGTTTGCGGAGCGTTGGAAGGGAAGGGGATATGAACGGGGCGAGTCGCAGTCGTTTTGGCTCGACCTGCTGAGCAACGTCTTTGGCGTCGAGACACCCACCGACGGCTTCATCCGCTTTGAGGACCACAGGATGGTGGATTCCTCCAACTTCATCGACGGACGCATCACTTCAACCCGCGTGCTGATTGAGCAGAAGTCGTTGGGCAAGGACTTGCGGGCGCCAATCAAGCAAAGCGACGGATCGTTGCTCAACCCGTTCCAGCAAGCCCGGCGCTATGTGGTGGGCCTGCCCGTCTCGGAGCACCCGCGATGGATCGTGACCTGCAACTTCTCCGAGTTCCTCGTCTACGACATGGAGCAGCCCAACGGAGAGCCGGAGCAGATACTGTTGGCGAACTTGGGCAAGGAATACTACCGGCTGTTGTTTCTCGTCGACAGCAAGAACGAGCATCTGAGCAAGGAGATGCAGGTGTCGATGCAGGCCGGCGAGATTGTGGGCAAGATCTACGAGGCCTTGCTGAAGCAATACGACGACAACTCGCCGGAGGCGTTGCGCTGGCTCAACATCCTTTGCGTGCGCATCGTGTTCTGCCTCTATGCCGAGGACGCGGGCATTTTCACCCACGACCAGTTCCATGACTTTCTTGCCGCATACGAAGCGAAGGACTTGCGCCGCGCTTTGCACGACCTTTTCGAGGTGTTGAACACGCCTGTAGTAAAACGCAGCAAGTACCTGCAAGAGGATCTGAAGGCGTTCCCCTACACCAACGGCGGCTTGTTTGAGGAGGAGATAGAGATTCCGCAGTTCACCGAAGGGCTGAAGCAGACTCTGCTGCAAAACGCCAGCCTCGACTTCGACTGGAGCGAGATTTCGCCCACCATCTTCGGCGCCGTGTTCGAGAGCACCTTGAACCCCGAGACCCGACGCAGCGGAGGGATGCACTACACCTCAATCGAGAATATTCACAAGGTGATCGACCCGCTGTTTCTGGACGACCTGCGTCGCGAGTTGGACGACATCTTGGAGGAGAAGGTGGAAAAACAGCGGCAGCGGCGGCTCGGCACCTACCAAGACCGCTTGGCCTCGCTCACGTTCCTCGACCCGGCTTGCGGCAGCGGCAACTTCCTGACCGAGACCTACCTGAGCCTACGCCGTTTGGAGAACGAAGTCATCCGAGAACGCTACCACGGACAAATGATGATGGGCGATTTCCTTAGCCCCATCAAGGTAAGCATCCACCAATTCTTCGGCATCGAGATCAACGACTTCGCCGTCACGGTGGCCACTACGGCCTTGTGGATTTCGGAAGCACAAATGCTTGCTGAAACAGAACGGATTATCCAGCACGACATCGACTTCCTGCCATTGAAGAGCTATTCCAACATCAAGGAGGGCAATGCGTTGCGAATGGATTGGTCCACCCTGGAGAAAGACACGAAAACGCCATTTGTTTACACCAAGAAACTTAACGTGTTCAAAGTGGAGGATGTTCCCAAAGAAATTCTTGACTCACCCTTTATGGCCAGCGAGCCTTCGCTGGAATATGGCAAGGTGTACGACGAATTGAATGTGGTGACCCAAGAAATCGAAAGTAAAGCGCTTCCGCAAAAGCAAGTCTCCAAGTCTGTCGTTTACGATTACATCATCGGCAACCCGCCGTTTGTGGGAGCGAGATGGATGGACAAAATGCAGAAAGATGACGTATTATACACTTTTGGGAAGTCGTGGCAAGGCGTGGGCGACCTGGATTATGTTTGTTGTTGGTATAAAAAGGCCGCTGAAGTGATTTCAGATACCCAGACAAAAGTTGCTTTCGTTTCCACCAATTCCATCACCCAAGGTGGATCGGTAACCAATCTGTGGAAACCTCTTTTCCAAAAGCATGGGATTCGCATTGACTTTGCATGGAGAACTTTCCGTTGGGATTCTGAATCATCAGCGAAAGCCCATGTGCATTGTGTAATTGTTGGTTTCTCAAACAAGGATTCCGAACAAAGGCAGAAATTTATCTTCGACGAAAGTGGTAACAAACATTTTGGAGGCAACATCAATGGCTACCTATTGGATGCACCTAATGTTTGGATTGAAAACCAAAGCAGGCCGTTGTGCAATGTACCAATCATATCCATGGGAAATCAGCCTATCGACAATGGTTTATACCTTTTTAATGACAAAGAAAAGAGTGAGTTTGTCAGCAAGGAACCCGCTTCTTTGGAATATTTTCGGAAATGGATTGGAGGAGAAGAGTTTATCAACAACAAGCATCGTTGGTGTTTATGGTTGGGCGATTGTACCCCTGCTCAATTACGCAAGATGCCGCATTGTCTTGAAAGAGCAAAGTTAGTTCAAGAATACCGTCTGTCAAGCAAACGTGCATCCACCATCAAATTAGCCGACAGGCCGACGAGATTCCAAACAGAGAACATGCCCGGCACCAATTGCATCGTCATTCCCGAAGTGAGTTCGGAAAAACGCAAATATATCCCTATCGGATTTATAGAGCCTGGTGTCTTGTGCAGCAACAAACTACGGCTAATGCCTAATGCCACCCTGTTCCATTTCGGCGTTTTGACCAGCAATGTCCATAACGCTTGGATGAGATCTGTTTGTGGCCGACTTGAAACCCGTTACGATTATTCCATCAAAATCGTCTATAACAACTTTCCCTGGCCTAATCCAACAGATGAGCAGAAAGCCAAGATAGAGCAGACCGCCCAAGCCATCCTCGATGCCCGTGTTCTCTATCCCGACTCGTCGCTGGCCGACCTCTACGACGAACTGACGATGCCTGCCGAGCTTCGCAAAGCCCACCAAGACAACGACCGCGCCGTGATGCAGGCTTACGGCTTCGACGTGAAGACCATGACCGAAAGCCAATGCGTGGCCGAGTTGTTCAAGATGTACCAGGAAATGACGAAATAAATGGGTGGTTGTGCCCGCCACCCGGTGGTTGAGCCTGTCGGAACCACCGGCCTCTGCCCTATTATGGCAGAAGCCGGTGCTATTTTTGCCGGCGCAACGGGACGTGATGGCGCCCCGAAATGTTTCACCTTTAAAAGTTGCGCCCGACACGAATTCAGGGATTTCAAAATGTACACTTTAAATTTTCCGAACGGCAACAGCCAGACCTACAATTCGGTGAGCGAATTGCAGAATGCGGCTCACAAATTGGGCGGCACCGCCAAGTCTGTGGGGAACAAAACCTACGTGTTCGCCGCCTCACCAAAGAGAATCGTTTTGTAAAAATTGGAAATCGAAAAACAACAGAAACACTGATTATGAAAATCATCCTCATCCCTTTCGACTTCAATGCCGAGGAAACTGCACAGAGACTGCTGCTCAAGACAGCCGACACAGGGCTTTTGACCGTCTGCAAGCCCGAACAGATTGACATAGAGACAAGCCAGAACGGCGGCGACCGGCGCTACTGCCTGCTGACCTGGCTCGACCAGGAACGGCAGGGCAACAGGATGGTGGACACCGCCCTCCGCCTCGCCCGGCAGAACCGGGAGATGACCGTCATTGGGGTGTGGCCGATGCCCCTGCAGGGCGAACACCAGCAGCGCGTTGCGGAGGCCACGGTGGAGAAGCTCAAGGCCATTCCGCAGTGCGGCACCGACATCGTCAACCTGAACGCCTACATCGACAACCACCAGCAAACCTGGCTGCTCGACCTGCTCCATCACATCGACGATGAGATTGAGGCGCGGGTGCGGCGACTGACCGCCCTCTCCAACCCCACCACGGGAGACGGCTGTGACAAGACAGAATAACCACATTGCACTTTACCAACCTAACCGGGAACCGTTTTACAAGCAACGACTATGACCTACAGTGAATTATTGCACAGCGTCACCTTTGACGAAATCGCTCCGTTTGTGGAGAAGAAAGCAGGGAGGGCTGTCTGTCTGGCCCTCTACAAGACGCACTATGATATGCTCCGGCTTCTCACACCCCGCCGCAAGGAGAACGACAACGAAACAGCCGCCGTCACCAACGCAAAACTGTACCATGAATGGGAAGAACCGAAACTTGACGCCTATCCGCTGGAAGGCGACTTATGGGAAGTGAGCCTGGCTAAAGAACTCGTCATCGCACCGGATGTGACCGCCTCCCTTGGCGAAATCGCCGCCTGCTGCCTGTGGCACACCTCATTTTACGGCTTTACGCCAGAACAGGAGAGAGAGACTTTTGAAAAATTACAATATTACAGCGAAAATCTGGTGGATGTTGATATTGAGAGAATTAAGGCCTCTCGCATTAGGAGGCGGATGGAAGCGGCGGGCGGCAGAGTCCCCACAAAGAACGAGATGCTCCAGCTACCATCGTTCCGCAGGGAACTGAAAAGGTATTTCCTGGAAAAATTCAGTAAAAAGAAAAGACGCGGAATTGCCAGACGGGCCATCTGCCGGATATATAACGAAAGAATTGTCAACATCGGGACGTTCGTCACCGCCTGCCTCCCCGCATTGCAGAGCAACAAAGAGATGTCTGCCAATGATTTATGCAGACTGTTCCTCAGCGACCATTTTGCCCACTACTCTTATCAGACATACGCGGGGAGCGCTGCCGACAGAGGACGCTGGATGATGGAATTGATTGAGAAATACGATGCCTTCTGTGGCAGCAATGGCGGCATCCGCCCTAACGTTATGATGCTTGTCACCGTATCGCCGGAACACCCTTTCAGCGACAGCGACCGTCAGCTCACAGATATGATTGCGCGTATGTGTTCCGGCCGTACCACCCTGCTCCTGAAGCACGACGACCGCTTGGGCGAAGAGCTACAGCTGAACGTGGCGTTTTATGGGGAGCTCAAAAACCGCCGCCGTCACCGGCCTCTGCCCTGTTCCGGCAGAGGTGCGCAGTATTTTTGCCCCAAAAAAACAAGAATATGACAACCGACAAGAACCAACGCGCCTTAACCGAATGGTCTGCCCTCTATAGTCCCGGTACGCTCAACCTCATCGGCGGGCGGCCCGGTATGGGCAAGACCACCGTGGCCTTCCAGCTTGCGACGGAAGCCCGGCAACCCACCGCCTACTTCTCCCTCAAAATGAAACGGGAACAACTGCTACTATGCCACACCCACGGCCAATGCCCGGAATGGGTCCACATTGATGACACCATGCCGATAACTATGGAGATGCTCTGCTCGAAAGTGCGCCAAATGCGGGAAACATACGGCATCCGCTGGGTCATCATCGACCAACTGCAATTGATGACTTCCTCGCAGCTGTACCCGAACCGCGAGGAGGAAATCGTCCATATTATCCAGGAGCTGAAGAAGATGGCTGTAGAGTTCCAAGTGGCAGTCATCGTACTCACGCAGCTGATGCGCACGGTGATGCTACATGACGACTACCGTCCCACCTTGCAAGACTTGCCCAACTGGGAGCGCATCAGACAGTGGGTGGACGACGTGCGCCTGCTCCACCGCGACGACTACTATCACATTGGAAAACGCGACACGATGGAGGTGCTCGCCACCGAGTGCGGCAACGGAGAGATCGGAGACCTGAAGCTGAAATGGCTCTCTTTTGCGGTATTTTTGAATATGCAATACAACATACAGAAAATCGGGAATATAGAAAGGCTCCGCGCCCTATTGGCCGCCACCGAGGAGGAGGTTATGCGCATAGCCGCACCCTTCGACGGCGATGTGGATTGGGACAGGTTCACAAAGGACCGGTTGTACAGATTGCTGGAAATCCGCGCCTGCATCCTCAACCGGATGTTTGAGCTGCACAGCACGGAAGCTGAAATCCGCCGCTTTGAGCATGTGAACGATGCCCTGCTGAAGATGATGAACCGCTTCCACGAAGAGCAGCGGCAACTTCAGAAGCAGTTGGACACGCTTCCCGACATCGGCGATCACAGGGCCAACCGTTTCCATCTGATCGGGGAAATCAACTACTGCCACGACCCCGAAGACCCGAAGCTCTTCCCGATGGAGGAGGACACCTTCTACGGTTCGCACTGGAACGAGATGCTGTGGACGGTTTCGTCGTTCTCGCGGATGGACGCGCACACGATTGGCGGTGGCGAGTCCAACCACCTCGACGATGGCCAGACATGGGCGGAGGGTCCGCTGTGCATCCCGCAGTTCGGCCACCTCTGCGTCTGCTACCTCGTGCACGCCCTCTGCACACACCTGCACTACAGCATCCCCGACCTCCTACGGATGACCACCTACACCTGCGAGCGCTCGATGTGGGAGCTGTCGGAAGCGGAGATATAGGGGCGGGACCCGATAGCGTGACGGCTTCTACTCTGCTACCCGTTTGCACAGTCATCCCCGCTTTTTACCCTTTTTGCATTTTTGAACATTTTTCCCTATCTTTGTCGCCGTTTTTTAATTCTTGAATGTAATCTACCTCACTGTTAACTGTTAGCTGTTCACTAATCACTACTCCCTATTCACTATTCTCTAACCACCAATGACCGACTTTGCCGCCATAGATTTCGAAACCGCCAACGGGCAGCGCAGTAGCGTCTGCAGCGTGGGTGTGGTGGTGGTGCGCGGCGGCGTCATCACAGACACGTTCTACTCGCTCATCCATCCCGAACCCGACTACTACGCCTGGTTCTGCCAACGCGTGCACGGTCTCTCGCACGAGGACACCGACAACGCGCCCGTGTTCCCCGTGGTGTGGCGGCAAATCGAGCCGCTGATCGCCGGACTGCCCCTCGTGGCGCACAACAGTCCCTTTGACGAGGGCTGCCTCAAGGCTGTGTTCCGTGTCTATCAGATGGACTATCCAGGCTATCAGTTCCTCTGTACCTGTCAGGCTTCACGCCGTTATTTCGGAAAGCGGTTGCCCGACCACCAGCTGCACACCGTGGCCGAGGCCTGCGGTTGTCGGATGACCCACCATCACCACGCCCTCGCCGACGCGGAGGCTTGCGCGAAAATCGCCATACTTCTACTGTGAGTGGTGGCCAGTCTCATCTTCTATCTGAATCTCGCTTGAATCCCTGACCACCAGAATAGTATCTCCCATTCAACCTATTTGTTATTTTTATTATTATTGCAGTGCAATTGGAAACCACAAAAATGACTATAAAAACAAGCCACATGGATATCGAAAAACTGAACAAGCAATTTGGGCAATCCTCGCCAGAAGTGTTGTTGCGTCACTTTTTAGAGACCTACAGTGACCGTATCGCCCTATCGTCCAGTCTGAGCATTGAAGACCAGACGCTGACGGACATGATTTTAAAAATCAATCCAAAAGCGAGGATTTTCACCTTGGATACAGGCCGACTATTCCCTGAAACCTACCAATTAATTGACAAGACCAATCTGCACTATGGCATCAAGATGGAGGTCTTTTGTCCGCAAACAGAGGCTTTGCAGCAATTTGTACGGGAGCAGGGTATCAATCCGTTCTACGAAAGCATAGAAAAGCGTCACGCCTGCTGTCAAGTGCGCAAGTTGGAGCCTTTAGGTCGTGCATTCAAGACCTTAGACGCTTGGATTTGTGGTCTGCGCCACGAGCAGTCGGTTACCCGCACCGAGATGCAGCTCATAGAGTGGGATGAGAAGCATCAAGTACTGAAAATCAACCCGTTGATTGACTGGACTGAGGCACAAGTTTGGGACTATATCAAAATACATCATGTACCTTACAACAAGTTGCACGACAAAGGGTATCCGAGCATCGGGTGTGAGCCATGCACGCGCGCCGTGAAGTTTGGTGAGGACATTCGCTCAGGGCGCTGGTGGTGGGAATCGCCAGAGCATCGCGAGTGTGGGTTGCATAAGCAATAACATCGATCAATTAGTGGTTTGGTTCGTAACATCCACCACTTTAATGCCGCTTCGGGTGGGGTCAAGGCGCCTCACCTCCACGTGTACAGGAATACGTTCCCGCAATTCTTTCACGTGACTGATCACCCCTATCCGTTTGCCTTTATACATCTGCAACCGCTCCAGCAAGGTCATTACCATATCCAATTCATTGTCGCTTAAGGTACCAAAGCCTTCATCAATAAATAGTGTGTCCATTGACAGACCTTGTCGACTCATGGATGCCAAAGCCAGAGCCAGCGACAGCGATACCAAGAAGCTCTCGCCGCCGCTCAACGTGTCAACCGGACTTACCATATCGGGCTGGTATTGGTCACGCAAACTAATGACCAATGTACCTGGGATGCACTCTAATTGGTAGCGTTTATCAAGGTCATTCAGATAGACATTTGCATTGGCAAGCAAATTCTCCAACAAGAAGCTTTGGGCAATATTCCGGAAGCGCGCACCGTCGGATCCGCCAAAACAGTTGTTAAGTACACTCCATTGCTTGAATTTACGTTCCAGCACACCGACCTGCTGCAAAAGGTCTTTCTGACGGTCTCGTTCCTTATTGTCGTGCATCAATTCATTGTCCAAAAGATTAATATCTTTTTGTAGTTGGTCGCAGGAATCGGATATTTGTTGCAAACTCTCCGTAATCATTTCGAGGGTCTCTTCGGCCAGCAGTTCTGGATGTGGTTGGTTTAAATGTTGCTGCAAGTTTTCTTCACTATTTTTAAGAGCCCCCTGAGCAGCAAGCACTGCTTCTTTGCTTGTCTGATGCGCCACCTTGACCTTATCGAGCTCGGGATATGAAGCGAGGAACTGTAGCCTATCCTGATTGATTGTGGGGTGTTGTTTATAAAAATCATCCAAACAGGCCCCTATTTTCGCTTTTTGCTGTTCTTTTTCATCCTTTTTAACAGACAATTCCACAGCTTTCCGCTGGAAATCGTTCCATGCCTCAGGAAGTGCTTCGGAGCTGACTGGATTGTCTTGTCCTTCATAGAATTGCCATTCGGGCCATCGAGTATCGATATCATCTTGAATTCCCTGAAAGCCGGCAAGGTCTTGAGTCCATTTATCCATCAGCGCATGCTTCTGCTTCACATCTTCTATAGCCGACCGGTAGGTCTTCGCCCGGCCATTGAGTTTTGTCACAAAGTCAGCGTTCTGACTCCAAGTCTCACGCCAATTCTCATCAGGCATAAAGGGATCTACCTCGGACATAATCACGGAAGTAGCCATATTTCTATCTTGGATGCTTTTCTTCAAAGCATCTATGTGGTCTGCAACGGTTTTATGGTTTTGAGTAGCTTGATTTTCGGCTTTCTGCAAATCAGCCACTGTTTGTGTACACTGGCGTTCTTCCTCACTAATTTGTTCAATGGTGGTGTGCTGTGCATTCACTTTCTTTTGCTTTTCAGTGAGATCAGCTTTGATTTCAGCGGCTTTTTCAAGAAGGTTTGTCAGAAGTTCTTCTACATTCTTGAGAGATTCTTCAGAAGCATTAGGCAGGGGCACATTTACCGTCGCACAATGGGCATGCAATTGTTCAAAGGCGCGATTGCAAAGGTTGTCAGCCTCTTTCAAGGCAGATTCCAGCACAGGGGACTTTTCTGAACACTCTTTAATTTTATCCTCAATGGTTTTCACCTGCGCTTGGCCATCGATGAGGGCTTGTTTCTTTTTGTTCAGATCCTCTTCCATAGGATGCAAGGCATGTGCCAGTGCATCATCGGTCATCAGTTCCTGGACAACCTGTCCGCACACTGGGCAGTGATCACCCAATTTCAACTGGGCGCGCAGTCGTTCGGCCTCATCCCCTATAGCCAAAGCCGCCGCATTATAGGCCTTGTTGGAAGCCTCATACGCAGTCTTCCGTTCCGTCAGGACGGCCTGAGCTGTGTTAACCAATACTTTTTGTTCCTCCCAAGTTTTAATATTGTCTGTCCAAGTTTTATTGGCGACATCACGACGCTCCTTGGCATTTTTGAAGTCGCCTAAGCTCGCCTTCGTGGTATTAAGAGCCGTCACCTGATCATCAGCGGCGACTTGCCTTTTTTGCAACTCTTCAGGATGCAGCTCTTGCAACTGTGTTTTTGCTTCATTCAAGAGTGTTTTACAAGTTGCCAATTTATCTTCGGCCCTTATTTTTTCTTTTTGCACAGTTGATATGGCTTCGCTTAACTGAGGCAGTTGAACAGCGGCATTGGCCATCTTTTCCTCATCTTCCGCATTAGCTTTCTTGTTGCGGGCAATTTCATCCAGTTTGGCTGTTATCGTCTGGATATTTTCATACATCTTTTGGTGAACGCTCTCCTGCTGAAGAAATTCGTGCAAACTTTGAAGTTCTTTCTCCAAGGTCGCTTTTTGCTGCTGCAAGCGGATGGTTCCCTGGCGCAAAGCGTAAAATTGGCGTTTAGCTAACGGTTCCTGCTCTACGGCTATCTTTTGCAGCAAGTCGCACACCTTCTTCAAATCCTTGACATCCTCACGGGCTTTAACAGAGACTTCCGCATCTTTCAGCATCTGCTCTTCCGCTGCAAACTGAGGTGTGCTTATCGCCAGGACACACTCTTCCAGGTGTTTGGCTGCGACATCTTTAGAAGCCAAGAGCTTAGCCTTGTCCACCACCCACTTTTTCTTCCTCTCAGTCAAGTCGCGAAGTTCCTTTTGCTTCTGGAACTCCGAGTTTTTTTGCATTTGTTGTTGTTTTTTGTCTGCCCGTTCCTCTTCTGTCAGTAAATGAATAGCATCTGCCACAGCCTTTTGCTCCTTATATTGGCTTTCGGCTTCTTGGTATTTACAAAATATTGTCTTCCCAATTTCGCTGAACTGGGCAGTATTTGTCATCATCTCCAAAATGATGGCTTTATCTTTTTCATCACTTTTAAGGAATTGGGTAAATTGACCTTGTGCCAGCATAGTGGTTCTGCAGAACTGTTCGAAGTTTAGACCAACGCAACGCTCCATCATCATTTTAAGTTCCTTTTTATCTACAGGGACATCGTTGATCAGAAGAGAACGCTGTTCTGCATCGAGCGTATTGTTACGGGTGCGGCGGGCACTCCATCTGGCCACGCAAGTATTGCCGTTCACATCCACAAAGGTAAATTCGGCGAAGCATTCTTTTGCGCCTCTCCGCAACAGGTTACGGGAATCATGGGCAGAGATATTATCCTTTCCATATTCTCTTTTCAATCCTCTATCTTGGTGCAAGCGTGGAGTCTTTGCATAGAGTGCCAAGCACACAGCATCTAGGATAGTGCTTTTGCCGCTTCCTGTGTCGCCACAAATCAAGAACAGTTTAGCATCTGAAAGGGGTAATCGTTCAAAATCCAGTTCCGCGTCTTCAATGGATGCAATATTGTGAATGATGAGTTTTTGGGGTTTCATAACATCTTATTTTCTGGTTCTTGAAGGGTATTAGTGGCACTTTTGATTGCTTCATCGAGCATATTGAGCAGTTCGTCATCCAGTGGCACGCCATACTTCTTATCATAAAAATAGGAAGCGAGTTCTCGGGGGGTTGGCATATTGTCGGCATTAACCATTCCTGCAGCCCAGGGGGCATCCGTCAGTTGGTTTTGAGATGGTTTTGAGGTTTTCACCGTACAATATCGGGCGCGTTTTACTTCGAGCACTTGTAGGATGCGCTCAATATGATTGGGTGGTAGCGGGCCATTTTGCAGCACGTTGAGGCGTATGTAGGCTTCGGTGTTATCAGGTAGTTGTGACAATTCGAGCAAGGCTTCTTCAAAGGGGATAGGCTTTGGAGGAATAGTCAGCAGGGGGCGGATATTGTGCACTGGCACCTCGCGGATGGACACCTCTGTGCCAGGCATCAGATTTACGATGGAGACGCTGTGTTTTCCTTGCTCATCGAAGGCCACTGGCAATGGCGTACCACAATAGCGCGCCACAGGTCCACTGCCCGTGAAGGTCTTGGCATTATGTATGTGCCCCAGGGCCAGATAATCGTAGCCTGTGCCCAGTTGCGACTGATCAACCACCTCAATCGTTCCGATGGAGTCGGCAAACTGGTGGCCCGCGAAATTGCTGCCTGCAAGTGACAGATGGGCGGTCAACACCACAGGAAGATTATCGGTATTGCGCGCTGCCACCGCATCCAGCAGTAGCTGGAAGAAGGCTTTCTGCCGCTCCTCCTTAGTCTGAGAATCGTCTGTCTGCGGATAATAATTCTCATAGATATGGGGGACAGCTATGATATAGCCTATGCGCTTTGAGGCATCGTTGAACACCTCTACAATATGTCTCTCGATATTAATCTCGCCATTCTCATGACGGAACACTTGACCCACCACCCGCACTTGCAGGCGGTCCCAAAGGAGGGCTTCCACTTCCAGTGCAGACTTGCCGTCGTGGTTGCCGGCTGTAACCACTATCTGCATGTTAGGACAATGGTCATGTAGTTTGAGCAGGGCCTTCACATACAGTTGTCGGGCCTCAGTGGATGGGGACACCTTGTCAAACACATCTCCGCAGAGGACCATGGCATCGGGGTGTTCCTGCTCTGCGATGGACACTAATTGTTCCAAAAAATCGCGCTGTTCTTCTGTTCGGTCATATTCATAGAGTACCTGGCCAAGATGCCAGTCGGAGGTGTGAAGTATCTTCATAGGGTTGACACTTTACGCAGTTTTCTCTACGGGAATCGACTTTTTATTGCGATAATACAGCACGAGGGTGACGGCCATCACCAGCAGCATGACAAGAGATATGACAAGTGTGATGTTATCCCACTTATGCAACAGGGGCGCTTCATTACGGAACTCAATCTTATGCTCGCCCGCAGGGATAAGCATTGCCCGTAAAATATAGTTGGCACGGAAATATTCAGCGGGTTTTCCATCAATATAGGCACGCCAGTCAGGAGCATAATAGATCTCAGAGAAGACGGCCAACTGCTCTTTTGCAGTTTTGGTACGATACACCACATAATCGGGGTTATAGGGCGTCTGATGCTCCATTTCGATAACCGATGTGGAGTCGCGCTCCAGGTCTTTGCCTTGTAGCATCTCTGCAAAACGTTTGTCCACGACAGCGGTATCTGCAGGATTCAGTTCATTTAGTGCCAGAATCTCCGCATTGGCATCATCTACCAACTGATATTGGTCCACAAACCAGGCATTGCCCAAGGCGTCAGGGTTGCGCTGCACACCTGGCTGACCATTTTGGCTGGGCATAACCACATAGCGAGCATTGAGCATATTGAGCACACTCGTGTTGATATGGCGTGACAAGTAGAAATCGATTATATCTTGATAACGACGCAGCTTGGCAGCACTATATCCACCAATTTGATGATGGAAGGCGGAAGGATAGGAGTCGTTGAACGTATTGACGGACAAGTCGAAGACGCGATAATCTTGGTCTCCGAACTGGGCGGCATATTGGTCAAGTATCTGATCGGTTTGTGAGGGTTTCAGTTTGGCACGTTTTTCGGCAATAAAGTTAGAGTCGTTGAGATAGCGTCTATCCACGCCCCACAAGTCGAAGAGTACCAGACAAGCCAGCACGCCGATGACTATACCTGATTGTTTGATCTTTTCATTCACGAACAGCCACAAGCAGACGGCCGAAAGCAAGATGAGGATCAGTGAGCGCCACGAATCGGACATAAACAATGCTTTGCGGTCATGTACGAGCACATCCTGAATATTCTGCCATTGGGCGCCGTATTGGGCGGCCATTTGGGTGTCGCTGGCACCGGAGAACGAAAAAGAGGACGAGAGCAGCATCATGAGCAGGATAAAGCCTGCCGTAATGCCAGTAGATACGTAAAGGGCTATATTGCGTTTCTTTTTCTCTATGGGATGGTCCTTGTCCAGAAGGGCTTTGACGGCCAGCACAGCCATCAGTACCATCGAAACGTTAGCGATTACAAGGCTCATGGATGGCGTACGGAACTTGTTATAGAGTGGCAGATGGTCGAAGAGGAAGCCGTTGAATCCCATCAGGTTTTTGCCCCACGACATGACTATACCCAGCACTGTGGCGAGCAGTAGCCACCAGCGTTCGGGGCCTTTCACTACAAAGAGGCCTATCACAAAGAGGAATATGACAACAGCACCGAAATAAACCGGTCCGGAGGTAAATGGCTGGTCACCCCAGTACAGGGGAGCCTGTTTTTGTCGAAAGTTCTTGTAGAATTCAGAGTCGGTGCCGACAGTCTCTCCGGAGCCACCTCCATAGGCGCCAGGCACGAGCAGCGTATAGGTTTCACCTTTCCCATAGCTCCAGCTAAAGGCATAGTCTTTGTCCAAACCTGTCGAAGCGGCGATAGACTGTGGTTCGCCATCTTTATAGAGATCCTCAGGGGTCACTGTGATTTCGGAGCCGCCGCGCATCGTATATTTGACATATTCTTGATTAACGATCAGGTGGCGCGCATTGCTACCCACCGCAAAGACACAGCCCAAGAGCAGTACACCCACGCCTATCAAGAAAGGCTTGAATTGTTTGTCTTTGATAGCATATACGAGATAGACAAGGCCGAGGATGATGCCCATCAGCATCGTATAGTAGGTAATCTGAATGTGGTTGAACGTGATCTGGAGGGCCAAGGCCAAGGTGAAGAGGATGCCGCCCCACACATATTTCTTTCTAAAGGCCAGCAGCATACCGCCCATGATGGGTGCCATCATCGCCATCGCCCATCCTTTGGTGACGTGGCCGGCTTCAATAATGATTATGTTATAACTTCCCAAGCCGAAGGCTATAGCGCCCAAAAGGCTGAGCCACGGGCTACAGCCCAAAGCCAATAGGGTTACATAAAAGCCAATTAGATAGAGGAAGACCATAGCGATATTGCGCTCCCAGCCGAGATGGCGCATCACCACTAAATTCTTGAGAGGGGTCAAGACCGTTTTGGGTGGTTCCGTGCTGATCTGATACGAAGGCATGCCACTGAACATCGAACTGCTCCATTGGGTATATTCGCCTGTTTTCTCTCTAAAGTCAACCTGCTCTTTCGACATGGCTTGAGCTTTCAGAATATCGCCCTGTTGAATCACCTTGCCATCGAACACTGGCGACATATAAACAGCTGCCAACAGGAAGAAGAACAAGATAATGCCAACATGGATAAGGGTATTTTTTACGATAGGTTTCATATCTGTATTTTAAATTGTTGCTAAATTACGCTTTATATTAGGTAGTACGCCAGCCAAAGGCGGTTTTAGCGTGCTATCACTTTTTCAATCTCATCGTAGATGCTTTGTATGGCTTCGGGTTTGGCAAAGCGGAGAATGTTTTCAGACATCTGTGCGCAGTGGGCATCATCATGGATGAGTTCCATCAATGTCGGGTAAAGGGTTTCCTTGGCCTCGGAATCGGGGATCAGGACAGCGGCATCGTGCGTGGACAACGCCTTGGCATTGAAGGTTTGGTGATCCTCAGCTGCGTACGGGAATGGTACTAAGATAACCGGCTTGCCCACAATGGAGAGTTCGGAGATGGCCAACGCTCCGGCACGCGACACGATGACATCGGCAATACTATAGGCATCGTACATATTCTTGATAAAGGGAACAATGCGGATGTATTCATCCTGCTCGGCCAGCAGTTTTGAATCGATATTCCGGAAAAACTGTTCACCTGTTTGCCACAGCAACTGCACATCGGCCTTTCTGAAATCATCCAAATGGGCGGCCATCGTTTCATTCAAGGTGCGGGCGCCCAAGCTGCCACCCACCACCAGAACCAATTTCTTGTCGGGAACAAAGTTGAAATACTGGTAGGCCTTGGCATTCTTATTTTCTATATGAAGAATCTCGGCACGTACTGGATTGCCTGTTTTCACTATCTTCTCGGCAGGAAAATATTTCTCCAAACCGTCATAGGCCACACATATCCGTTTAGTTTTGGATGCCAGCATTTTGTTCGTCACCCCTGGATAGGAGTTTTGTTCTTGCAGGAGTGTGGGCACACCCAATTGTTCAGCAGCCTTCAAGGCGGGTCCGCTGGCAAAGCCCCCCACGCCAATGGCTATATCTGGTTTGAAATCCTTGATAATACTTTTGGCATCTCGGATTGCCTTGAAAAGCACAAACGGCAACTTGGCATTCTTCTTAATACCAGCCCAGGACAAGTCGCGGCTGGCTCCGTAGATGGTCAGACCCTTGATATTGTAGCCGGCCTCGGGTACTCGCTGCATTTCCATCTTGTCGTTAGCTCCGATGAACAATATCTCCGCATCGGGATTTACGGCTTTAATCTTGTTGGCGATGGCAAGGGCGGGGAATATGTGGCCTCCGGTACCGCCGCCGCTAATCAGATATCGTTTGTTCATAACAAATTTTAGGTTAATAGGTTAAGGTTCGATGTTGAAAATAAAGTTAACGGTCGCTTCCCGCCAGCTGAGCTTTATAGGATTTCATCGTATTAAGGAGCAGACAGGCCATAGTCATGGAGCCTACCCCACCTGGCACGGGTGTGATGGCTTCACAGCGCGGCGCCACCTCGTTGAACTTGACATCCCCGCAAACTTTGTATCCTTTGGGCTGGGTCTCATCGGGAATGCGATGAATACCCACATCAATGACAGTTGCGTTTTCTTTCACATATTCTGCGGTAATCATTTCGGGTTGACCTATGGCCACAATCAGGATATCGGCACGACGACACATCTGAGGCAGGTTTTTGGTGCGGCTGTGACAGACTGTCACCGTGGCATTGGCATTCTTCTGCAGAAGCATCATTGCCAATGGTTTCCCAACTATGTTGCTTCTGCCAAGCACCACGCAGTTCTTACCGGCGGTCTCCACATTGCCTCGGCGCAACAATTCCATCACGCCATACGGGGTAGCTGGCGGGAAACAATCGTTACCGAGCAGCAGATTACCCATGTTAACGGGATGGAAGCAGTCCATATCCTTCTTGGGATCCACATGTGCCACCACCTTGTCCATAGAGACCTGTTTGGGTAGCGGCATTTGGATGATATAGCCATCAATTTCACTATCTGTATTCAGAAAATCGATGGTGGCCAGGATATCATGTTCCTTCACTTCTGCTGGAAACTTATAGACGGAAGCCATGTAGCCCACGCCCTTGCATTGTTTCTCGATGCTGTTCACATAACTAAGGGCAGCGCCATCCTCTCCGGCAATAATCACTGCCAGATGAGGTGCTCGCTGACCTTTGTCCAATAAATTCTTCACTTCCGTGGCGATTTCTGTCTTAATGGTATCGGCAATCGCCTTGCCGTCAATAATTGTTGTCATAAGTATGAACCTTCTATTTTCTACCGGGCTTTTGCCCACAATGGGGCTGTTGTGGAAAACTGTTATTTATTAGATACAACTATGCTCACATCGGTCTTCTGCCTGGGGCATTCATGGCGCGCATCAGATTCTTGGCCTTGCCGCTGTTCACCATCTTCATCATCTTGCGGGTATCCTCAAACTGTTTGAGCAGGCGGTTCACATCTTGGATATCGCTACCGCTACCCTTGGCAATACGTTTGCGTCGGGAACCGTTAATGATGTCAGGGTTGGCACGCTCTTGCGGAGTCATGGATTGGATGATGACCTCTATGCTCTTGAAGGCATCGTCGTCAATATCCATATCCTTAACCATCTTGCCCATTCCAGGGATCATAGTCATCAAATCTTTGAGGTTACCCATCTTTTTGATTTGTTGGATCTGTGCCATGAAATCGTTAAAATCGAACTGGTTCTTAGCCAATTTTTTCTGCAGTTTGGCAGCCTCTTCCTCGTCGAACTGGGCTTGGGCCTTTTCCACGAAGGAACGAATATCGCCCATACCCAAGATACGTTCTGCGAGGCGGTCGGGGTGGAACACGTCCAATGCCTCCATTTTCTCGCCAGTACCTATGAACTTGATGGGTTTCTGCACCACTGAGCGGATAGTCAAAGCAGCACCTCCACGGGTGTCGCCATCCATTTTGGTCAGGATAACACCGTCGAAGTTCAGTTTGTCATTGAAAGCCTTGGCGGTGTTCACGGCATCTTGGCCTGTCATGGCGTCCACCACGAAGAGGATTTCATGCGGATTGACGGCATCCTTGATATTGCCGATCTCGGTCATCATTTCCTCGTCAATAGCCAGACGGCCGGCGGTATCTATGAGAACCACATCATAGCCATATTCTTTGGCGTACTTCACACCGTTCTTGGCTATCTCCACGGGCTTCTTGTTATCCTCTTCCGCATACACAAACACGCCTATCTGCTCGCCAAGTACCTTCAGCTGATCAATAGCGGCAGGACGATAAACGTCGCAAGCCACCAGCATCGGTTTTTTATGGCGTTTGTTCTTCAGCAGATTGGCCAACTTGGCGGCGTGGGTCGTCTTACCGGAACCTTGCAGACCCGCCATAAGGATAACGGCCGGATTGCCGTTGAGGTTGATATCTACTGCATCGCGCCCCATCAAGTTGATGAGTTCATCATAGGTAATCTTGACCATCAGCTGGCTGGGCGACACAGCATTCAGCACATTCATGCCAAGGGCTTTCTGTTTGACCTCATCGGTAAATTCCTTGGCAATTTTATAGCTCACATCTGCATCCAGCAAGGCCTTGCGCACCTCTTTCATCGTCTCGGCCACATTGATTTCCGTGATGCGGCCCTGGCCTTTCAATATCTTAAAGGAGCGTTCTAATCTTTCTGATAAACTTTCAAACATTTGGTATTATTTAGTAGGTTAAAATCAATAGAAGATGGCTTTCACACAAATAAATCGCCATCCGTGTTTCGCGGCTGCAAAGATAATCATTTCTCTGACATAAAGGAAGGGTTTCAGAAATTAAAGTGCATGTAACAAAATATTGTAAAAAAATGTTTTCCGCTGCGAGACAACTTAAAAAAAGTTAACAAACAATCATGAAATGAACGACTATTGGTATCTTCCTGATGATTGTGTGTGTTGTATTGTGACTATGGGTGTTTCGGAGCGCAAACGCCCTGCCAAGTCACCCATCAAGGAACTGGGGGGGGCATCTACTACAAGGTAGCCTTGCCAAAAGGTTTCAACCCAGCCACCGGTCGCTGTCCGATAATAATTCTGACACACGGCACACTCTCCCATCAGAGCATCAACCCGATGCCAGTGATTGCAAAGGGGTTGGCCGATGCACGGGCCGTGGAAGCCATATGCACAAGCTGCCATACATTGTCCAACATCCCTACGATGGGATGTTGGACAATTTCGTTAACACATTGTACTGCGACTCCGAGATTTCCACAACGGGAAACTCAAATCCTTTGTCAAAGAGAGCATAATCAAAATATTGGGCCAGAAACAACCTATCACCCTTTTGAGTGAACAATTGGACGATGGCTCCATTAGGTACTTTCCCGCCAAGGTCAAGTTCCTGCACTTCACCGGTTAGGAATGCCAATATCTCATCCTGCAAATCGCGCGGCACTCTGACTCCTTTCCAGCCAAACACGCCATTGTAACCATCTATTCTATAGCCCGTCCGAAACAGGGGCGACAATATAATGGTAGTTCCCACGATAACATATCCCAGCTCTCGCCAACCTGGGCCCAATAATGTCACAACCATTCCTATCCCCACGGCAAGCCCCATAATCAGGAAATCCCTGCTTCTGAATGATTTTCTTATCTGTCTATTCATAACTTTGCAATAATTTTGGATGCATTAACTTCCGACAATTTCAATATGTCTGTAGCCTTCTGGAAACTAAAGTCCACATAGTCCAACAGACGGGCATAGGCCACCTGTCCCTTTTCGTTATACCAGATTTCGAGCATGATAGTGCCGCCATCGTTGCCATACAAAAACTTGGGATCTTGTGTTTTGCCTTCCAAAAAATCCAACACCGATGAGCGGCAGTGTTTGCTTAACTCCAAGCTTTTTTTCTTCAACAGCAGCTTATCGCCTTCCACTTTATATCCGGACTTGAATATCAAAAACTCTATCAAGGCAATCAGAATAATGGTTACGCCAAACGCTTTGTTAACAAAAAACAGCGCCACTCCGACTGCAAGCAAACAAGCAGCCACAATATAATCCTGAGGTGCATGCACCTTATAAATATTATTTTCCATATTTAAAATTTAAAAAAAATGAAACAAACCCCGTTCCCGATTGGAGAATGGGCATTAAAACGCATCAAATCATGGATTTGATGCTAAAAACAACACTGGTCAGGGGTTGGTTTCTATATGCGCCAGAGGCAGATGATCACCAAGCGGCGGCCGCTTGTGAGAAGGCCGTTCCCGCCTGATAAAAAAATCGCTGGGGTGTAAAAGAGATGTTCATCGGGAGACCGTCCGTCCTTCAAATATCTGGAAAAAGTTTTGAAAGCGCCTTGACCATGGCCTCCGGCATGTTGGGTACGATAATGCTGTGGTGTACTGGCATTTTCGCCTGCATGGATCAATTGGATTGTATTCGTAAGCAGCAGGTCCTTATTGGGAAGCTCATCCATGGAAAAATTTTCAGAAAGCGGCTGCATGATGGTAGCGGCATCCATAGCATCCACGTCTGACGACAAGACGGCATGACTTCCTCCGAAAAGTGTCATCACAAAAAACACTATGCTGACGAGATGCTTCATATTTCAGAAAAAATTTTCAAAACCAATAAGATAACTGGCAAACATGCTGACCACAGACACGCGGCAAAAATAGCAAATTATCCGTTTCCACCGATCACAGATTTCATCAACAGAGAAAAAATCGGCATACTGGAGTTAGTTTCTACTGGAAGATCATCTCATCGCAGAAGATATAGGATGGTTGGCCTTTGGACATGTGCCAATCAGGCAGCGGGCCACCGTTCTTCACCACCACTTTCACGTAGCGTGCCTTCAGGTTCAGGTCATCATCCTGAACGGTATAGATCTCAGGAATGCCGGAGTCGTAGTTCACATCCGCCACTGTCAGTGTCTTGAGCAGGTTGAACTCTTTGCCATCTTTAGAGACATACAGTTGCACCACTTTGGGCGACATGATCCAATCTTGCACATTCTGATAAAAGCGGGTTCTAAAGTGGTTGAGGGTGATTTTCTTGCCAAAGTCAAAGTCCACATCTATATCGTTGCCCCAAAATCCCTGCCATTTGCCGTCGTTATACTGGTCGCCGCCAATCTCGCCATCCGCGAGCGCCATTGTGCCCGCAGCGGCATATTCAGGCTTGTAGGTGGCAAATTCGGAATTCAACTTGGAAATCTGCATCATGCCCTGATGCAGCAGCACATACTGTTCTGTGACGACATCCTCCGACATTTCGTTGCGGCACATAGCCTTAACGGTGGTCGAACGATCCAACGGTATCATTTTCTCAAAAACATTCTCTCCTTTTTGCGGGTCACGTCCATCCAAAGTATAATAGATAGGTGTATCGCCAAAGAGGGTGCGTATCAGCAGGTAGGTGTCACCTGTCTGATAACGTTTCACCTCTATGAATGGCTTGTAGGGAAGGTTGTTAAGTTCCTGAATCAGGGCATCGTAGCGAGACTCTACGATATAGCGGCTATAGGGTCTGCATTCCTCATCCCATAACTGCATATACATCATCTTCACACGGTGTATATGCTCTGCCAGCTGGCTGATTTCCACGCGAAGGGAAGAAGCGTCAATCACATTACTACCCTTAAGAAATTCGTACAGATGCCAGCGTAATATATTGCGCTGAGCCAGCACCCATTGATGATGGGCTACATAGTAGCCGATTCGGGCCATGGCATTGTGGCAGTCGTACACCGAATCGAAAGTCACTTCGTGATAAGCTTCCAGCCGGCGGCGGATCTGGGAGCACATCTGGTTGTTCTTCTGGTAGTTTTCCACACTCACCTTGGTCGGATAGAAATCGAGCAAAGGCTCATAGAGGGCTAAGCTGTTGAAGAAGTTGGGTATGGAGCTATATTCCATTTCCCGCATCAATCGGAAGTTCTGGTCCACCACCCGATACTCTTCGGCAAAGCGTTTGTCGAAGGCCGCAAGTCTCAGCTGACGTTCCTGATCGGCAGCACTCGGGTCGGTCTGTTCCAGAGGTTTCCAGCCCATCTCTGCGGCCCAGGCCATGCCGTGCCAAGTGCTATTGAAGAGCGACTCGCCGGAGTCGTCCCAGGCAGTGTTCATCATACCCAGGGCGCCACGTTTATAGCCATCGCGTACTAAGTTAGCGATGTTTTTGGTGTATGTATCGTAACTCGGAAAGACATGTCCCCACATGCTCATGCCGGGCACCACCATAAACTGCAAGCCTTGACGGGCGAACGGTTCTATCATGTCGGCATAACTGTCTGAGGGTGCATAACTCCACACCAGCATAATCATGTCTTTGGGTAGCTGCTTGACGATTTCAGGATCCTTGGCTGCAATGTCGCCCCACATCATCACCTTCTTGCCAAGGGGTTTAAGAACGTTATACACCCACTTGATGTGGTCGGCATAGACTTGGGAAGTGCCGCCATGCGACTGCACATAAGCGCGCCCCTTGCCACTGCCCATAGCTTCCGATTCATCACAATTGATATTAAAGAAAGGAGAAGAGTAAGCCTTGGCCACCGTCTCCAATTGGTACTTCAGAAATGGGTAAGTCTTCTCATTGCCAGGGTTCCAATTCACCTTTGTGTCAGCCATCTCTTGATAGAACGGGATGCGGAGCGTTTTTTCAGCATGGGCCAAGCACTGTTGGTTACCGAAAAACTCGATATGGTATTGTGCGGCATACTCTTCTAACTCTTTGACCTCTGCGGCAGTAAGGCCGTCGGTGGGCGCGATGTCGGGATATTTATCCAACTTAAAAACATGCTCCGTGTAGAGATTAAAGAAGTTCATCTTATACTCGGCCAATTGATCAATAACCTGTTTGAGGAAAGTCATATTCGGTATCGGTCCCCTGCTGATGTCATCCATCCATCCTCGATATTTCAGCTTTGGATAATCCACAATCTGCACGCAGGGGAGTTGGGTTTGTCCATTCTTGCCTGTAAAGTGTCGTATCATCTGGTTGAGCGACAGTTGACCATAATATAGGCCCACCTCGCTGATGGCGGAGATTACCACTTTTTGAGCTTGCACTGAGAGGATATAGCCTTGGTCGGCATTAGTATCCACGGGAAATTCGCTAACCAGCACTTTTTCCACAACGGGATCACCCGAAAAGACGTAATTTCCCGAATTTATTTGCACATGTTGTGGCGAGGGGATAATGCCAAGCTCCTGGGCCGACAACACGGGATAAAACATGCAAAACAATGCCACAAGAGCCATTGCCATGCGGGATATTTTATTCATAGTAGTCGTATTTAAGATGTTTGACGGTAATACCTTTATTTATAAGTTGTTTGAGAGAGTCTATGCCAATTTGCAGATGGCGCATGCTATAGGCGGCGGTAACTTCTTTGTCTGATTTCTCGGTCTTAATGCCATCGGGGAGCATAGGCTGGTCTGACACCATCAGCAGGGCTCCAGTGGGAATACGGTTATAGAAGCCGACGGAGAACAAGGTGGCCGTTTCCATATCGACAGCCGTGGCACGGATGCGGCGCAGGTAATCCTTGAATTCCTGGTCATGCTCCCACACGCGACGGTTGGTGGTATAGACTGTACCCGTCCAATAGTCGAGGCCATAATCACGGATTGTGGTGGAGATAGCTTTTTCCATATTGAAAGCAGGAAGTGCCGGCACCTCTGGCGGCAGATAATCGTTGGAGGTTCCCTCTCCGCGGATACCAGCGATAGGCAATAGGAGCTCGCCCAAACCTATGTAGTCTTTCAGACTGCCACACTTACCCAAGAAGAGCACCGCCTTGGGTTTGATGGCCGAGAGCAGGTCCATGATAGTAGCCGCATTAGGACTCCCCATGGTGAAATTGATAATGGTAATGCCATCGGCGGTGGCACTTTGCATTGGATGCCCGGCACCCCGAACTTCCACATGCATCAACTCTGCAAATTTTCTCAAATAATCAGAAAAGTTGGTCAGCAAAATATATCGGCCAAACTCCTCCAATTGCATGCCCGTGTAGCGGGGCAGCCAGTTTTCAACTATTTCTTCTTTGGTATGCATATTCGATATTTTATGTAAAAAGACAACATTAACTATAACGTTAACCAACCAAGGGTTTTCACAAAACCAGATCGTCCATTTGCACTTTGGGCACATAGTGGATGCCCTCTCGGCGATAGTATCTATGGCTCTCGTCCGCGCTTATTTCGGTCAGGCGTATCTGTTCCACGCCCTTGCCAATAGCAATGATCAACAAAGGGTCGATAGGGAGGGCGAACTCTTCTTTTAGTTTTTCCTTATTGAAAGCGCCGATAATCAAGCCATTAAAACCCAACTCCACGGCTTTCAGAAGCATACTCTGCGCTGAGATGCCTAGATCCACATCCACCAGTCTGGTTTCTTTCTCGGAGCTGCAAACGATGATGTAGGCTGGTGGCTCAGTGCCGACAAAGGGGAGATGCAACTCGGGGAGCGAGGCTCCCATTCTGATTAGAGGCAAGACCCTGGAGGCATCCGTTCCGGTAATGAGTTTGAAGCGTAACACCTGCTGATTGCGAGCTGAAGGGATTTTGGTGTTCACCTCCACAATACGCCTGAGCAACGCTTCCGAAACCACTGCAGAGGGATCATATCCACGGTAACTTCGGTTGCGCAACAGGAGGGTATCCAGCGACTGCCCCACTCTTTTCACCACCGTTTTCTTGGTATTATGGAGTTCTTCCATTTTTCGTTCTATGTAATTATCGGCCATATTATTCGATTGAAAATTTCTAATGGATGTATGTTTAGCGTGCAATGAGAAATGGATACGAGGTGGTGCCGCCAGAAATGTCGATGCGAAGAAAATAAGTGCCCACGGGAAGTTTGCTCACATCTATGGCATTGCTTCCGCCCTTGAGTTTCAGTGACTTCAACATGCGTCCGTTGCTATCCACCACGGCAGCCTTCAGTGTACGGGATTCCACCTCCACCCACACATTGAGGGTTTGAGACGTGGGGTTCGGATAGAGCACTACGCCGAGGTTTTCCATGGCCTGAACGGAGGCATCGGCATCGCCTACCGCAAGGCAATATTGTCCTGAGCGCAGTTGGTCAACTTTCAAGTAACCAGAATTAGGGGAACCCGTGCGCGTTGTGGGTACAATCTGCCACGATTCGGCGGCTGAAGGTCGATAAAGCAATTTCAGATTATTGTAATCATAACCTTGCAGCAACTCATTATCCAGCGAATAGGCATTGCCGCGCTCAAAACGAACCCTAAAATAGCCTCCAAGTGGTGTTGCATCTGGGGGATAGGCCAACTGCACACTCCAATAATGATTATCTGACATCCTATAGATCCCTGTGGGCAGAGCTTCTGGCTGGTCAGGATGCACATAATGATGCTCCACACGCACTAAGACGGAATCAGAGGACGTCTCCACCTTGAACGAGCATAAAGCGTCATTCAAGGAAACATTGTCGCCACCGACCGCGGTCACCGTATAGTCCACAGTAGCGTCAGACATCTTCTCATAAAAGTCAACCATACCAAAAGCCGGTACGAAAGGCAGCGTGACCACAGCCTCTCCATACTGACCCGAGAAGGGCACGCTGTACACCGTAAACATTTCCCGTTGCGGGGAGACGAAGGTGAGGTCTATCTTGTTGCCATTCACATACTGGGTAGCCCCATACAGTTTCTGCTGCAAATAAACCTTATATTGGTTGCCAGTCAGCTGTTTGATAGAATCAATGGCAAACTGGGGGAAGCCCGGCTGGTGCACCCAGCCTTCGTAGAAATCGTTCAAATTCACGCCAGTAGCCTGCGACAGATAGGCAAAGAAATCTGCCGAGTTTACATTTTGGAAGGCGTAATGGTTTAGCAGAGACCGCAGACCGCCAAAAAAGAGACTATCGCCCAAATAGTTCCGCAGTGTATGGATAACCAGCGATCCTTTTTGATAGGAGTGTGTACCGTAGGTTACGCTTTGTGGCACAGCATCCAGCGCATAATGTCCACCGTCATCCTTGACAATATTTTTCAGGGTGGAATGATGCACATCCCGAAGATAGTCCATATAAGCGCCATGCGGATCTTGGGGACTCAACAGTTCCATCACCATAGGCTCGGCATAGGAGGCAAAACCCTCATTGATCCACATCTCTTCAGCATGTTCACAGGTGATTAGGTCACCGAACCAATGGTGAAAAAGTTCATGACCATAGAGGGTCACATAGGTGTCGGTGCCAGTCACAAAGCTGCGGGGATAGGCAATATTAGTAGCATGTTCCATGGCACCGGCAGAGAAGTTCACATCCACATAAC
>CALDIA010000107.1 GCA_937901455.1 uncultured Bacteroidales bacterium
TCATTCCACCTATTGTGGTTGACAACTTACTCTGACGATTAGATATTTCCTGCATGATTTTGTCTTTTCCATCTGTAGAGACGCGCCATGGCACGTCTCTACAATCCCCTCCGTCAATTGTTACAACCAAATGAATATGATTTGGCATGATAACAAATAATGGAACCTCTGCGTATGGATTGTGTGATGGAATGTCTTGGACACAATCCTGCGTGTATTTCCCAATTTCCGTCAAATGCATTACCCCATTTTGAATCTCTCCAAAAAAATGTTCCCTATTTTGTGTACATATGGTTACAAAATACATTCCACCGTTATAATCGTGCCATTCGGCGCGAGCAGACGGGATGCGATACAAGTTTTGAAATCTTTCTTCTGACATGATTTTTCGTTTTAATGATTCGGCGGCGAAGATAATGTTTTTTATTATTCATTATTTTTTATACAATGAATGGAATCATAAATACCAAATATTCGGATTCGGGGGTGACCGTTTCGTCGTAGAGACGTGCCATGGCGCGTCTCTACCAAATTCACCCGTGAAATCTGTCATATTCCCATTTAGCCACATTGTTTTCGATGTAATCCGCGATTTTGTTCATATCTTCATTGCCACGAATGATGTAGTCGTGGAAACGGGATTGCCACGCGAAAGGGAGGTTGTGCCGGCGGGTCTGAAGACGCTTTACTTCTTCCTGCACGAGGACAATATTGAAACGCAGTATGGCCTCTCGTGCTTCGCGAAGTGGCGGTAGCCAACGAAACGCTTTGTATTCCGCAGTCCAGAGGGAGAGATCAAGGCGGTGGAGTGGTAATTGCGGATTAATTGTCTTTTTGCCCCTGCTGTCACCTTTTCACTTTTTCACGTTATGATTATAGTGAACAGTGATAATCCGATATGGCTATGTATATTAGAAACTACTTCCTTAAGCAGCCCCGAAGGGGCAAGAGCTCGGTAGCACAGTATGCCCGCAGCGCAATACGTGTGTGTCTGTCCCTCGTCCTCGTCGTCCTCGTCGTCCTCGCCTCTCCCCTCTCTGCCCAGCACCGCGACACCCTGTACGTGGTGGAGGAAGAGCCGGTCTATGACACCCTCTTCGTGCACGACACGCTCCGAGTGCACGACACTGTCGCGCTGGCCATGGACGAGTACCGCCAAAGCCCTGTCCACCATGCACGTCAAAACGGTCTGGATCTCAAGCATGAGATCGAGGTCTCGTACGGTTTAGCCCCTTATATCGGCACTTTTTACCGAGGGAGTTTTGAAAATGTGTCTTTTGAAGACTATAGTTCTTTAAAAGAGCTCTTCATCGGAGGTGTCAATCTACAATACCACCTTTATTTCAACAAGTTGCACAGTGTGGACTTCAACCTTACTTGGGCGGCGATGAAGCATACGGCACCGACTATATATGTGAGACATTGGGCATACAGAAACGATTATGTTCACTACCTCTGTTTCCAAGCAGGCTACAGCATACATTTTTTTAACACAGAAAAAATATCCCTGTATTCTTCGGTTTCTTTTGGAACCACATTATATCTTATCGGTGATGCAGCCTATTATGAGGATGGCATCAATCATTTGCCAGAAGTCCCCAACGTTTACCCATTAAAAAACTGCCACGATTGGCGTTTCGATTTCAACATCAATTATCTTGGAATACGTATAGGCAATCATAATGCTGCCAACATAGAACTTGGGTTAGGGACACAAGGGATGTTGAAGATCGGTTACAGTTACAAATTCTAAATGCTGCATATTATGAAAAAAGACCTGTTGGGAATGTATTCACTCTTGTTTTTGTGCATGTTTCTGTTTGTATCCGTCACATGTACTGCACAAAACACATCAGATGGGTTGTCTGATGTGCCTAAACATGAGATTGGTTTTTCGATGGGAATTTATCCTGTGATTGGAATGTGGGATCGTGCACGTAGCGACGAAAAGTGGTTCAGCCATCACGAACACTACAAGACGGATATAGGAGATACCATAGACAGCTGGCTGATAGGGTCTTTCACGTTTAATTATTACTACAACATGACCCGGTTTCACGCCGTCGGGATACAATCCACATTGGCATTCCGCCATATCACCACGCTGCCCACCGACAACCCTTATCAAGAGCCCTATTCTCCGTTGATTAAGACTCTAAAACGAGAGAATCAGCCCTATAATTCGTTGAATGCGTTTTGGGCATTGCAAACTTCCTATCGAATCACTTTTAAAAGATACCCTGTTTGTACCTTATATTCAGGTTGTTCTTTAGGGTTTACTTTGTATTTTATGGATGAACACTGGAAAGGCGATTTGGTGATTTTTCCTTCCGGACATCTCACACTGCTCGGTGTCTCCCTCGGCAAGCGTAACAACGGGAACATCGAATTGGGGTACGGCACGCAAGGAATCTTGAATGTGGGGTACCGTTTGAAATTCTGATTTTTGTAATTTCACCGCAAAAAATATCACCCCGGCTGTCACCTTTTCACTTTTTCACGTTATGATATTAGTGATTAGTGATCAGTGATTAGTGAGTGGTGGGCAGACAGTCGGCAACAGTATCGAATGGACAAGGCGAAATTTTGGGAGAAGCAGTACCGGCGGGGTCACAGCAGGATTGTCGGGATCTGCTACCGCTATGTCAACGACTGGGCTGTGGCGCAGGATCTGGCGCAGGATGTGTTCCTGAAGGCGATAGAGACCTTCAAGGCCTACCGCGCCTTCGGCCGCTTCGACGCCTGGCTGACCCGCATCGCCGTGAACCACTGCATCGACTACCTGCGACAAAAACCCGATTTCGTCGCTTTGGAGTCGGAACCCGCCGCCGAAATCGTCCAAACGGCGGCCACACCCGGGCAAATTCGTCACCGCCATCGCGGTGCACAAGGCCGCCCTCCTCCTCGTCGCGGCCGCGGGCGTCACGGGCGATACTGTCGGTTGACAGGCGGGCCGTCACCGCCCCGTCGTCCCGAACCCGGCTAATGAATCGCCCCCGATTGTAGAGACGGTGTATCTGATGATCGGTGAACCGTGATTATCACACCGCGAGCAACCGAATTTTTTGTACTTTTGCACCGCATTTTCAAGAATGCGGC
>CALDIA010000108.1 GCA_937901455.1 uncultured Bacteroidales bacterium
CTATCACCTGATGGCACTTTCGGTATTTGCTCTTCATAGTCACCATTGCTCAGTGCCTCGCCAATCGGGATAAAGCGCGTCGGTCTCGCCTCTGTCCACACTGTGGGCAAGCAGGTAGTTCACCAACGCGTCGCAGTCTTCATCCAAGCGGGTCTGAAGGCTTGACATCAGGTTGTCGCGCCGTTGGCTGCTGGCCGCGCTCACGGCCTCGTTGTTTTGCACCACCATCCCCGCCTCGCCCAATTGCAGGTTCATCTCATCGCCGAAGGTCAGGTAGGCTTTCGGGGCAATTACGCGCTTCACCAACAGGCGCAAGCCCTCGTGCTGGTCGCGCCCACCTTCCACTACCTCAATTTCAAGCAGCTCTTCCAAGTCGCTGCCGATGATTTCGTCCGTCACCCATTGCTGGGCGCGGTTCATGAAGTCATCGAGCCGTGTGCTGTCAAGCCTCAGGTTGACCGAAGGCAGCAGCTTCTGTATTTCTTCTATTCCGTTGAGTATCATTGCGCGTAAGTGTTAGTCGATTCTTGTTTCCCGCTCTTGTTCTGGTCGAGCGTCGTAAAGATATATTCAGGCAGCACCACGGCGATGTCTTTGTCCCATCCGTTGATCTGTTTGACGATTGAGAAAGGCCGCAAGGCCAAGTCGATGAAAGGCCGCATTTGGGCTTGCTTCATCAGGTAGATTTCGCGGATGTTGGAGCCACTGAGGGAATTGCTATTCTTACCGGGCACGGCACCAATCAGCGACGGATGCACGCCCATGGCGTATGAAATGATGTTGGCAACGGTCTCGTAGTCGGTCAGGAACTCGCCTTCTTTCACCATGTCATCGATGGTCTCCACAGTGATATACTTTTCTTCGGTGTTGCCGTTGCCGGTCATCTCCTTCAGCACCGTCATCGACTTGCCTTGGTTCTCGCCACCGCATGCGAAGTCGTTCAATTCCTTCACCACCTTTTTCTTCAGTTCCACGCGCTTTTCGATGGGGCTGTCGGGAGTCAGACCCGCCTGTTGCTCCTTGTAGGTAAAATATTTGTCCGACGTATAGATGATGTAGCGGATGCCGAGGTTGTGTTCAAGAATGGCTTTCTTCAACTCAGGGATGGCAGCGATGTTGTCGTACCACCCCGAGCGGAACACGCTGTACCAGTTCGGATACGAGTAGTAAGGCCGTCCCGGGCTTGGCAGATAGAGAGCCATGCACACCCGCTTGTAAGCCTTCGCCGCCATCTGTGTGCGGATGTCGTTGATGGCGGCAAACTCGTCGATGACATAGGATTTCTCAATGTCCTCCTTGGCCGGAACGCTTCCTGGCGACTTGTCCCATTTCGATGAATGCAGTAGCCACTTGATTTGGTCGGATTTGTCCAAGCCCCAGCGCGAGAACATGGCCTCGCGGTGCAGCATCCGCTTGATGTGGGTGAAGCCTTTGTCGAACACGAACAACGGGAAGGCGTTGGCGAAATAGCTTAG
The DNA here is from genome assembly GCA_937901455.1 of uncultured Bacteroidales bacterium. Taxonomy (GTDB): domain Bacteria; phylum Bacteroidota; class Bacteroidia; order Bacteroidales; family WCHB1-69; genus F23-D06. The sequence continues at coordinate 1,476 of CALDIA010000108.1, forward strand.
GTCTGTCAGTATTTCCAACACCAATTGCGGCACGTTGTTTTCCAGATACCAGTCGTATTCCTTGCCTTCCGTCACCTCGGCCCAGTCGCGTATCTTGCCGTTGTCGTCGCGCATCAGACGCGCCAATTTCGGGCCGTTGCCGTAGCACACGCGGGCGTTGAAGTCCGAGTTCGTCCCGATGATTTCCACGCGCTCGATTTTTTCCATCACCTCTTGAGGCAGCAGGTTGTGCAAACCCCAAGGAGCCACGCGGTAATCGTTGCTCTCGATGATGTTGAGGTGTTTTTCGTCGAAAAATGCCTGACTGGTCACCACTAGGATGGCATGAGCCTTTTCAAGCAGTGCGGTATTTTCGCCAATCCACATCACATCTTCCTGTTTCATAGCACAACCTCCTTTCCGGCAAATTCCTTGATTGTGTCGATGACAACCGTCATAATCTCGCCTGTTTCAAGGTTTTTGACATTCATCGTGTCGCCTTCCGAGTGCTTGGAAGTGAACACGGCTCTTTCGATATGCACCCAGTGGCCATCAGCCGAAGCCCACGTGATGCTGAACCATTCAAGTGTGGGAGCCACTTCAAACAAAACTCCCTGGCGGATATAATTCATCGTTGAAAGTTTTGAGGCAAAAATAAATCAGCGTTCCATGATTGGAGTGACATTTTTTTCGTCGCCTGCAAGTCTCCGACGACGCCGTAGGCGGCGAAATTTTTTTTTGCCGAAAGGTTGTCAATTTTTGAAATACTCAAAAATTTGTGTTTCAGTCGGTTAAGTTTCAAAAAACGAGCGAAGCGAGTTTTTTTCTGTCGGAAGACCCCGCGCCGCCCTATGGAGTTTTGGCCGATTGGGTGCGCCCTTTTGCGTAATATGCCGCAAGGGGTCTCCGTGGGTTGGGGTCTCCGTGGGCACAAAAAAAGCGCGGGCGATTGCCTGCGCTTTGAGTGTTTTCAATCTTCGCTGCCAGGTTACGTTTTCGGAAAAAAAGTAACATAAGGATCCTGTCAAGTTACTTTTTCAGGCGGAAAGTAACATAAGTGTTATCCCACGAAAATGATAAAAGCCCGCGCCTATGAAGGCACGGGCTTTCGACCGAACGGCTGAAGTTGTCAAATCAAACAGACGCGGCCAAGTTGTTGCGAGAAGTTGCTAATCCCCTCTTGGATCTTTTGCACGGTGGCCGCTGATGGGCGGCTGTGACCCGTCACGTAGTGGCTCAACTGCTTGCGGTTGATGCCGGTGATGGTTTGCAGGCCCGCCAAGCTCAAACGGTCGCCGTAGAATTGCAGGAAACTTGCCGTGTCGAATTTCAATTCCCATTCCATTTCTGGGAGTTCCGGCAATTCTTCCCTTGCTTCAACGAGCGAATTGTTCAAGTCGACGATGGCTTCATCCACAGTGTTGCCTTCACCGAAAAAGCCAATCTTGTAGTTGTGTTGCGGCACGGCGGTATAGCTGCCGTCGTCGTTCATTTCGATAATCACTGTCACTTTTTCCATTGTTTTTCCTCCTATGTTTTTGAGAGGGGGTCAGAATTTGACCCCCGATTGTTCCGAAATGCTTTTCAGCAGGTTTGGTTTGATGTCGTGTGTGGCGTGGCGCGGCACTTGGAACATCCTTTGCGTGATTGGGCTCCACCACCAGTCGTGTTTTTTGCCAGGCTTGACGTACCAACACCCGGCAGCTTTGAGTTTTCTGATGAGTTCGTTTGTCTTCATTGTGCGTTCTGTTTTGATTTGACGATGCAAAGATAGACATTTGTCTATTACCACGCAAGAAAAAAATCGATTTTTTTCAAAAAAAGTGGATTTTTTCGGGAAACAACGCAATCGTCAAGCATAAATATACCTTCCATCGTCGTAGGGTCGCAGTATGCAGCCCAATATCAGCGTGTCCATGGCATCGGTGCCATCGGTACGAAGTTCGTATGGAAGTGTGGCAGGACTCTCGGGTGTCTTTTCGCCCGATTTGTCTTTGCGGAAACCAAGTGAGTTGATGGTGTAGCCCGTAAGAGGAATGGCTTGGATTAAGTCGACATTGTTGTCCTTGTTCAGTATGGGAAAAAGTTTCTCGCTGCCTTGGAAAGCATCGTTGATGATCAAATGCTTTTTGTCGTGTTTCATCGGCTGACCGAGGTCGTGTTCCTCTACCGTCCAGCCGTTTTTTTGCAGTTCATCCTTGACCATGAACACGGCATCATGGCCTTTCTCGATATAGTTGATACCCTTCGCCGTCGAGTCAAAGTAATAATGCACGGTTTTTTGTGGATGGTATTGGTAGTACCGGCAGAACCCGTTCACCACATCGCGCAGGCGTTTGTCGCCTTTGGTATAGAAACTGTGGATAATCTTCAGCAATTTGCCTTGTATCTGTCCAGCCACAAGCCAGTTGATTTGCGCATTGTAGTCGAAAGCAATGGCGATGGACTTGTTACGCTGTACATCTTCGTCAATGATGCTGTCGTAAGGCTTGTTTTTGTAGGCTTCGAGCAAACTGTTATTTGTTGCCGAATAGGTGTGGATTAGCGGGTCGAAGTTCACATAGAACTTGCCTTCGGCTTCGTCAACTCTCAGGCAAAGGATTGATGCCTTGAAGACCATGGGCGTGAGGTCGCGGGCGCAACGGCGCACATAGTCGTTGCCCACGATGGCGATATTGTCGAAGATGCTCCGTTCCTGGAAGTAGGTCGCACGGCTTCTGAGAAAGTTCAGTTTCGGCTCCATGGCCATAGCCTGGCTGACCTTGCCTTCTGCGAGAAGCTGCTGACGGATTGTCTCAAGGCGTATGAGGTCGTCGCAAAGTTGTTTGTCGTATTCTTTCTCGTAGTTCTTAATGAGCCATTGCCCGTCCTTGGTGGCAGGCATGTCCGAGAAATAGTGCTGCCCCCAAAGATGAGGATATTTGGTCGGGTCGTTGTAATAGCGCGAGGAACCGCCAATGGCAGGCAAGATTTCCGATTGCAGTTTGTTGAAATTCAAACCTTTTGCTTCGTCGGCCACCAACCAATGGATGGTCATCGAGTTGGCAGAAAGCACAACTTCCTGCGACACGATGATCATGATTGTGCCATTGGCAAACCATACGCAATCCTTCAAGTCGGACGGAAGGAACAAAGGCGTGTCGAAGCCTAATTTCGGGTCGGGCTTGTGGCCAATCACATAGTGGATGTCGCGCTTCACGCCGAAGGCATCGAGGGCTTGGAGTGCCGCAGGGAGTGTTCGCGAGTGGGCCTGTCGGAAAGTGGAGGCCACGAACACTCCCGTCGAGCGCGGCATTTCAAGTACATTGGTCCAAATCTGCATGGCCACCGGATAGGACTTTCCCCATCGGCGGGCGCAAAGGTTGACGCTGCTGTTGGCCCTGCAGCGGTACCACATCAGCTGGCCTTTATGCAGATACACTTGACTCATCGGCGTTCACATATTCGGCATCCTGAATGACATCATCGTCAAACTTGATGTGGTATTTTTCAAGCAGCTTCCGAGTTTCCTCACGGTCTTTATCGGTGATGGTCACGTTGATGAGGGTCGGGTCTGTCACGATTTCCACTTTCTCGATCTGCACGAATTTCTTTGCATCGAGCATGTCGCCATCGTCGAGGTCGGTGCGGTATGTGCGGCCCCATGCCTCGGCAATCTTTGTTAGCACGGTGGAGGTCTTGATGTCGCCAGCGACTGCGAGGGCGGCGGCCTTGTCAAGGAGATAGGCAATCTTGGTCTTGATCCAGGCCTTGCCAGCCGTTTGCACATTGCCCAAGGCGACTTTGGTCATCGACATGATATTGTAGGCTTGCTGGCGACTCATGCCGAACTCGTTCATCAAGGCATTGCGGACCTGGATATCCGTGTACATCGGGTTGGAGAGCTGAAGCGTGAAACAAAACTCTACATGCTCCAACAGTTTCGCGTCTGCCGGAGCCAGTTCCGTCCTTTTTGTCGGGGTTTCAAAAAGGTGGTTCATTACAACATCAAGGCTGTCATTCCTCATGCTCGGAGATATTTTGTTTCAACAGATATTCTTTCATGTCCTTGAGGGCTTCGGGGCTGCCTGCCAGGGCGAAGCGGTTGGTGTCGAAACGGAGAATGATTTCGGTCTTCATCTTGCCATGCTGGTAGGCTATGGTCAACGGATCGTCAGGCTTATGGTTGAGGGTCTGAACGAAGGTGTCTACGGGTTTGCCGATGAAGGCGGCTATCTGTTTGGTCGTAAAAAACAACGAGGCAAGCGTTTCCACTTTTTCGGCTTCAGACGATTCGATAAGCTTCTCGTATAATTCCGCAGATGTCGGTAGCAATTTCTGCTGTTTCTTTTCTTCCTGCTGTGGCATAGTAACATTCGTTTCGATAATTGTTGGTTGCGTTGGCCGAGGTGATGATGGCAAGTCTCTTCATATCGGCCTCGATGAAATAAACCTTGGCGTGGCTGTCGGTCAGATAGACTTCATCGGCGACACGCTCAAGTTGTAGAAGTTTCTCACGATGGCGTTCCATGACTGTGCGGTCAAGGACAAGATTGACATGGCCAATGCCATACTCCATTTTCAGCTTCAGCAACTGTCTCATCCATCCGTCAGTGATGCTATAGGAGAGGATGGTGAGGCGGTTGCATCCACCAAGCCAATCCACGCCATCGCGAAGCAACTGCATGGAGTTGGCGCGAGTCACCCTTACCGAAGGCACCTTCAGCATTTGATTCCCTTTGCACGGAGTTTC
>CALDIA010000109.1 GCA_937901455.1 uncultured Bacteroidales bacterium
CGATGTACCGTCAATGGTGAGCATGACGATAAACTCTTCCTGGTAAAATTCTTGGTCTGTCATTGACACCCCTTGTAATCTAAATTGTGCGCCACTCCAATTAAAATCTATTTTTGCTCGATTGTAATTATTCTTGTATATACGTACATTAGAGACTTTCAATATGGTTTCTGACGGTTCTGTAACACACTCAAATTCTTCTTCATTCAAGAAAGATCGGTAGTTATTCCAATATCCATGATAACCATATTTGTTGTAAGCCCAATCGAGAAGTTCACGGTCTGTACCACTCCCGTTCTGTAGCCTTGCTTTACCTTTACATTTGCAAGAATTATTGTCTACTACCCAATTCTCTATTTGTTTTCCCATGGGCATTGGGTGTCCATCAAATTCTATTATTTGTAATGGTCTTGCATGATCTATTTCATAACCTTGTACTGCTCCACCATCACCATCATTGCTGACGATTCTTATCCATTTACTTGGATTGTCTAAGTCAAGACCGCCAGGACACAAGCCACCTTCCCGACAGCTGACAGCCAATAACAAAACTCTTTTTTTCATTATAGGTTCCCTCCAAATTTAATGTCGTTACTAAATTTCTTCAATAGCATTTCACTAACCAATCTTCTATGGCATTTCTCAGTTGTTGGTTCTGAACATAGCAAGACTACGTTTTCATATTTACCAAACTGTTCTACAAAGTTTGAAATCTTTGATTCGCGTTCTAATTGTGCATTAAACGCCCTTTCAAAAACTTTGTAATCCTTATTCATTGCCGTTCCCTTGGTGCGCACTTCTTTTAACAATTCGCTTTTGGGAGCCAAGTCAACCCGGTGAGCATATTTGCATCCATCGACCAACTTGTCAAGAAAGAAAGGCAAATCTTTTTCGAATGCGAATCGTGACAATTGACCATTCGGGTTTAATCGAATGTCAACCAAACAATTGATTTTGTTTTTCTTCAAAATGCCGAAAAACTCTTCTGCGGTTTTCTGTGTAAAACCAATGTTAAACAAATTAATCATAGTCCTCGTTTTTGTTATAGTTGTTATTATTAAATTTTTTCCATCCGTGCATCAGATTCCAATATCTGTCACAGAAGTCACTTATTTTATCTTGGATAGTATCCCCGAAATAGTTGTTGATTTTGGCTTCGTTAGAAAATAGGTCTGTTTCAAGAACATTTAGTTTCTTGATTTCCTCTTTTTTGAATATGTTATCTGACAATTCTTTATCTATAGCGTTATTTGAAATAGTGGTGAGTTCGCCATTGTCATTTTGAGCAATGTGTTCTACTTCAATCCATTTTCCGAACATTTGTTCAACCTTTCTACTGACTAAAAAATACCTATGACAGTTAATAGGCTCTTTCTCGCTACACATCAAGGCTAATGTGTAGTTTCTATCGTAAGCGTTTTCTATTCTTTTGATACCTTGCAAAAAGAAGTCATCGTTTCTGAACTTCTGAAAATCAACAATTTCATCTGTTGACCGCAATTCGTTTTTCTCGGGACGTTTACTTGCAGCAATAGGAAAAATATCTTCATAAAAAATATCTGATGCTTTTGAAAACACCTCTTGTTGCGGACTTGCCTTTGCCCCAAGTTCTGGAACATGAAGATATGGCACACCATAATGTTCTCCAGCTACCTTCAAATTGTTTGCATTGCATTGTGGGTATTGATTTGAGAACGGGACAGAACGCACATCTACCAAGTAAGAGACATTGTATTTTTTCAACGTTTCAAACATTCTTTCCAAGTCAATACCTTCCCTATTTCTGAACAAGGTATAGCCGATAGTGTATAGCTTTTGTTTATCCATTTTGTATTAATTTGAGATTTGTATTACTACTTAGCATTTTTATAGATTCTCCGTATTCATGCAAAGAATATAATTGAAAACCACCAATGATATTTGTCGTTTCTGCTATCAATTGTTTATATGAGCTATCCGAAATATAATCGACAAAAACATTGTTATCATTAGGAATAGAACTACAGTCATCGAAAACAACATGCCCATAGTATTTATCAATTAATTCTTCAACTTTTTTATTCTTGCCTGTACTTTGGAAAATGAAGTCGATCCACCCTTGTTTTGCTTTTTCAAGCATATAAACAAGAATAAACTCTTCCAACCCTATTTCAAAGTATCGGCAACTTATAGCCCAATTCAGAATAATGAAATTTCCATTATCAAGAGTACAATATGTTATGGCAGAACATATTCCTAAATTCTCTCCATTCTGTCTAAATATTTCAAAAAATAAAGATTCGGTTCTATCGCTAAATGTACGATTCAGTTGAGATAGTTTGAACTGATTTGATTTTGCATACAATCTTGTAGCTTCTTCATGCAATGAGTCCTTAAACACTTTGATAAATAGTTTTGGCAACTGATTGTTTTTGCGCTCAACTTCTATTGCTTGAAATTGTCTTCTTCGCACTTGCGAATCTAAGGACAATTCGTTTCTCTCAAAAAAACAACCTGCTATCAGTTGTGTTATCAAATCATTATGAGACGACCATTCTGGTACAAAAACATTTGGAAGTTTACTCTTTACTTCATCTCTAATAAGTTGGTTGTCGTCAACAAATATTATTGCTTCAGGCAATATTGACAGTCGTTTTGCTATTTCCTTTATGTTTTCACTTTTGTCGTTGTTATTTGCCACAATACAATCAATCTGATTTTTCAAAGGGAAGATGTCTTCTCCCATTTGCTCTATGGTGAGTTTTACTTTTTCGGAATCATTACGTGAACAGATAGCAATGAATATTCCCAATTCATTAGCAACAACATTTATGAAGTTCATGAAAGACACAAATGGTACGCCATCTTTAGACTGCATATTTCCTATAATTTCTTCAATGCCATCTTCGGCAAGAGTACCGCACCATAACGTATCATCTAAATCGAATACAATGGCTTTGTATAGAATCTTATACTTGAGAATTGTTTGTGCGACAATTCGCATTATAATTATTCCCAAGACAGGAATACTTGTTTTGCTTGACAACTCAAAGATAGAAGGCAGGTCTTGTATTTGGTAAATGTAGTCATAAGATTCTTTACTCGACACATTCTCGCATACAACTCCCAATGTTTCAATGTGCTTTTCGGGATTTACAAATTTAAGTGAGAAACCAAAATTCAAGAGAGAATCAAGTAGATATGATATTGTTACATTATTTGTATCCAACATATATCCTAATCCCGAAATTTGGATTTTGAATTTGTCGCTACTATAATGACGAAATTTTCCTATTAAATTATCAGTATAGTTTTTGATAATCTTCTCTGCTATAGGGTTAATGGTACCTTCATTAACGATAATAAACTCGTGATCATGTTCCATTTTATTTGTTTTTAGGTACGCTCGTCAATCACCTAAAAACAATTCGACCAAACACCAAAAGAAACGTGGACATCCTCGCCCACATCCTGGGTGTTTGGCCTAACCCTCAATCTCTGACAAGGAATGCCCACGTTATTCACGCAGGCATTCGTAACTGTCATCTGAGATTGATTCCTTCGGTGGCCAAACTTTAGGATGTTTTCAGAACAGCGACGAACGCTATGATTTATAATATGTTAGTTTAACTTTTTACTTCATTCGATAATTTATTCGTTAGTAATATGCAAATTTATCACTTATTCAAAATCAATTGCCGCAAATCGTCCTTGCTTGGGAGTACTGTTGCGTATTTTGCCGCAAAGATATGGTTGTTGTCCTGTGGCAGTGTGTATTCCACAACGGCATTATCCTTGTCGTGGCACAGCAGAATCCCGATTGTCGGATTTTCGTCAGCCAACTTCACCTCCCTGTCATAGTAGTTGACGTACATTTGCATTTGTCCGATGTCTTGGTGCTTTAGTTTGCCTCGTTTCAAGTCGATAAGCACGAAGCATCTGAGCAGACGGTTGTAGAACGCCAAATCGATGTAAAAATGCTCTTCGGCAAAGGTCAGCCGCACTTGTCGCCCGACGAATGTAAAGCCCTTGCCTAATTCGAGCAAGAAAGATTGTAAATTGTCTATCAACTTTTGCTCAAGCCTTTTTTCGGAATACGTAGGCAGTTCGGGCAGTCCGGTGAATTCCAGAATGTACGGGTCTTTCAGCAAATCTTGTGGCTTCTCTATCACCTGTCCTTTCTGCGACAATGCCAATATCTCATCTTTATTGCGGCTCAACGCCAATCGCTCGTATAGCGACGAGTCGAATTGCCGCTCCAGTTCGCGCAAACTCCAGTGGTTCTGTGTCGCTTCAATCTCATAGAACCGCCTCTCGTCTGCATTCTCTATCCGCATAAGCTTGAGGTAATGCGACCAACTGAGGGTGAAGTTTGGCTTTGGCAGAGTGTTGTCGGACAAATTACGAGAAGGTGTCTCGTAATTTGAATATGAGAGATAGAAGTTTCTCATATTCTGCAAATTATCCACGGAAAATCCCTTCCCGAATTTTGGTGTGAGGTAGGCGGAAATGTTTTTCAAAACCCCTTTGCCATATTCGGCGCGTTGGTTCCCGTTTTGTTCGTCCTCAACTATCAGACGGCCAATCTCATAATAGGTGTAAACCATTGTAACGTTCACGGCGGTTACAACTGTTCTCCTTGCCTCGTTTATGAGGTCGGCAATCTGTGTTGCCAATTTCCTTTCTGATATGTTTATTTCGTTGCTCATTAGCGCAATATGGTGTATTTCACACATTCCTTCAGTTTTCGAAGCGCAAAGGTACAACTTTTTCCCATAAGTAACGTTAAAAAAATAAAGTAAAACCATCAGGCATGATTAATCAGATAATTCCAATTAAAGAGTTGTGTGTCGAAAACGACCCTCTTGGCGAGTTTCTCACGATACCCGTCGGAAAAAGTCGCGAAGTCATGGTCGAACGCCTTTTTGCGTCCGACAGCCTCAATTGGCAAAATTTGAAAAAATCGCTGGAATATTTGAAAACGCCATGTCGGAAATGATTTGTACTTTTGCCGGAAATTACTCCGCAGCAAACAAATGGTTAGACTATCGGCGAAGGAAGGATATTGCAAACTGGAATAATGGAAATCAATAAACCACATGAAAAACGTCTTGATTCTTTCGGGAAGCCCGCGAATGAACTGCAACTCCGATTTGCTCTGCAATGAGTTTATGCGCGGTGCGCAGGAAACCGGCCACGAGGTGGAGAAAATCCGCCATAACTGTTGATTCTATCGTTTTAAATTTGTGATTTTTCCACCATATTTTTCACCAATTGTTTGTTGAAGTAAACAATCGAAAAAAAGGTGAACAATACGAAAACAGTAAGTCATTGCTAATTTCCATCAGTTATAAGGAAGTCCCCGCCGAACAGTGGAAGGAAGAGGTTCTCGACCCGGAAATCAAGCCTAACATTGATAACATGGTAGAACGGCAGGTTGACGAGACAAAACACTCATGTCGTCCTGTCGTACCACTTATTGTATGAAGTTTAGGTGACCTCTATTTTTACCATTTTCGCGCCATACCTCCAGACCATGCGAGGTCC
>CALDIA010000110.1 GCA_937901455.1 uncultured Bacteroidales bacterium
GGTTTTTAGACTGTTTTTATACCTTGGGCGGTCAACTTATTTCAGGCATTGACATGGAGAATGTAGAGTGTAGAGTGTAGAATTGAGAATGGAGAACAAAAAAACAATTCTACATTCTACATTCTAAATTCAAAATTAATGTGTATTCAAGTTTCGCATGTATGTTTTTTGCAATAAGCACTTTCCAAGTAGAATCAGGGATTGTCTCTGCCGCGCGCGGATATGGGAGGCCGGTCTGTTCGCGAAACAGCCCGTCATGGCTGAAGTCCCTACCGATTCCGGCAGACCTGATTTTCGGCTTCTTGAAATCCTCCTGTTATCTACCGAACAGAGAAGAAACGCTGTCTGGGTCAAGCAGGAAGTCGGGCAAACTCATTGTCACAATACCTCGTTCATTCACTTTACGCATGATGTTGTCGCCAACGACTATCATTTTACGGAAATTGTCGCCCGTGTTTATGAGTGGACGTTGTTCTTGACTTTCTTTCTCTGAAGTAGGCATACGGAAAGCAGATTGTATGTAAACTCGTTCCGGACCATAATTTACCACGAAATCCACTTCCAAGCGTTTGCGGACAGACTTCCCATTATCGTCCCGGTCCCATGTTTCTATCAGCCCCACGTCAACTCGGTAGCCTCGACAACGGAGTTCGTTGTAGATGACGTTCTCCATAATGTGCGTTTCCTCCTGCTGTCTGTAGTTCAGTGCTGCCGCACGAAGGCCCATGTCGGTAAAGTAATACTTCGTTTCTGTTCCGATGTATTTACGGCCTTTCACATCGTATCGCAGTGCCTCTTCTATCAGGAAAGCATCCTGCAAGTAAGTGATATAGTCTTTGATGGTTGTGCGCATGATTGCAGTTCCTTCCACCGACTGGAACGTATTGCTGATGCGCTGGGGGTTTGTAGGAGTTCCGATAGCCGAGGCGAGAATTTGCGTCAGTTGTCTCAAACCTTCAGGGTTGCGCAAATGGTTGCGCTCAATGACGTCGTGGAGGTATGTCAATTCGTAGAGGTTGAGGAGATACTCCATCTTTTTGGCAGGCGACTCAAATTGTGCCACCTGCGGAAGTCCTCCAAAGGTATAGTAGTCGTTCCACGCAGTCATCTTATCGCCGCCAACAACTTCGTAATACTCCTTGAAACTCAATGGCCATACTCGTATTTCATCGCCACGTCCTCGAAATTCAGTCACAACATCTTTCGACAGGAATTTGGAGTTGGAGCCCGACACATACACATCGAGATTGCGCTTGTGCATAAGGCTAAGAAGCACCTCAACAAAGTCATCGACGAGTTGTACTTCGTCGAGCACGACATAGTAGGTTTTTCCGTCATGCGGTGTCCGCTTCCCGACATAATCCAACAATGCATCGGGGTCGCGAAGCAATCGGTTTGACCGATCGTCCAGCGACAACTCTACGATGTGATTCTCATCAACACCATGGTCTGTCAAATATTTGTGGAATATCTCGAAAAGCAGAAACGATTTACCGCACCTGCGCCCACCAGTCACAATCTTTACAAGTCCGTTCCCTTGGCTCTCGACCAACCTTTGAAGATATTTTTCTCGTCCGAAGTAATACATTTACGCTACTTTTTTTGTGGCATGCCACACATTTCGTTTGCAAAAGTACGACTTTTATTTTAAACCACAAAATATTTATTCGTTTTTTTGTGTATGCACACATTTTTCACTACCAAGAACAATCAACAGGACTTTTATTCGCGGTAATGGTTTGCAGAAAAAGTCAATTCTAACTTCTAAATTGCATAAATTCTACATTCTACATTCTACATTCTAAATTAATGTGTATTTTTGCACTCTAAAAAAATGCGTATATACGCAAAAAAATCGAATGGGAATATGAGGATACAACGGGATTTCTATCTCAACAAACTGTTTTCAAAAAGGCATAATGGGATGATTAAGGTCATTACGGGTATGCGACGCTGTGGAAAATCGTACCTGCTGTTTAACCTTTTCTCGGATGCACTGCGCAATGAGGGCATTGACGAGAGCCATATTATCCAAATCAATTTGGAGGACAGACGCAATAATGAGTTGCGCGACCCTGACAAACTTTTGCAACGCATTGATTCGCTAATCAAGGATAGTCAAATGTATTACATTATGCTTGACGAGGTGCAGATGGTACGCGAGTTTGAGGACGTGCTGAACAGTTATTTGAATGTCGGCAATGCCGATGTGTATGTTACGGGCAGCAACGCACGGTTCTTGTCAACCGATGTAATTACAGAGTTTCGGGGGCGCGGTGATGAGGTGCGCGTCCACCCCTTGTCATTCAGCGAATTCTTCTCCGTATGGCAGGGAGGACAGTTTATGGAGCAAGCCTTGAATGCTTATCTGGAATTCGGAGGATTGCCCAAAGTGGCCACTACCGAACAAATCGTGGGAAAAAAGGAGTATCTGCTGAACTTGTTCACTCAAACCTATCTGAAAGATATCAAGGAACGGTATTCCATACAGTTGGATGCGGATTTGGAGGAGTTGATTGACGTGATTGCCAGCAATATCGGTTGCATGACCAACCCGCTCAAATTGCAAAACACATTCAAGACAGTCAAACAAAGCAATATCACACAAGACACTATCAAGAATTATCTCGGCTACATGCAGGATGCCTTTCTGATAGAGCGAGCCGTCCGTTATGACATAAAAGGGCGCAAATACATTGACACTCCGCAGAAGTACTATTTTGAGGACCTGGGATTGCGCAATGCCCGTTTGAACTTCCGTCAAACCGAGCCGACCCACCTGATGGAGAACCTTATATACAATGAGTTGCGCATTCGCGGGTACTCTGTTGATGTCGGGCGGGTTACGCTCAACACCCGCAATGAGCGCGGCGTGAGCGAACGCAAGCAGTTGGAGGTGGATTTCGTGTGCAACAAAGGCTACGACCGCGTTTACATACAGTCAGCCTTTGCGATGCCCACACTCGAAAAACAGACGCAGGAACTGAACTCCTTGAAACGGATTGACGACAGTTTCCAAAAGGTAGTCATTGCGGGCGGTATGCAACCCACTTACCGCAACAACGATGGAATACTTGTGTTAAACATATTTGATTTCCTGTTAGGCACGGTAAATGTGTAGAATGGAGAATGGAGAGTGTAGAGAATGTAGAGTGTAGAATGTAGAGTGGAGAACAAAAAAACAATTCTACATTCTACATTCTACATTCTAAATTGCATAAATTCTAAATTGCATAAATTCTAAATTGCATAAATTCTAAATTCTAAATTCTAAATTCTAAATTCTAAATTCTAAATTAATGCGTATGTACGCAAAAATTTTGTCCAACCATACACAAATAATGAAAACTTTTTGTACTTTTGCAGAAAGTTTTCACTTTGACCGAAAGGTTTTATATGAATTTGAGAAAGATTTCATTAAGACGTAATAATTTGACACTATGATAATTCGGGAACATTACCTGGCACAGATACGCCCCTTTTATGATAGCGACCTCATTAAAATCATCACTGGAGTGCGACGCTGCGGCAAATCAGTAATCAAAGACCAGATTGAAGAGGAACTGCGCCAAAAGGGCAAGCCCACCTTGTCGCTTGACTTTGAACGCCTTTCGGTAAGCTCACACATCAGCAATGCCGACGAATTGGTGGCATACGTCACCGCCCGCCTGGGGCAGGAAAAAACCTACGTTTTTTTGGATGAAGTGCAACTCATCGACGGATGGAACACTGCCTGCCGCTCATTGCGACTGGAAAATCTTTCGCTGTTCATCACGGGAAGCAATTCCATACTGCTTTCAAAAGAACTCACCAAGGCATTTTCAGGAAGGTATGTCAGTTTCAACATCCGCCCGTTCGTGTATAAGGAAATATGTGAGTATGCCCGGCAAACGGGCAACTCCCGCACGGTGACGGACTACCTCGTTTACGGGGGATTCCCCAAAACCCTTGAGTTTGCCGACAAAAACTCCATTTTGACCTACCTTGACGAATTGGACAGGCAAATCGTGCGAAATGACCTGATGAACCGATACCATATCCGAAAGGAAGTACTCTTCGAAAAACTCGTCAATTTCATACTGCGTTCCAACAGCCGCATCTTCAGCGCGAACTCCGTGATGAAATTTCTCAAAGGGCAAGGATATACAGCCTCCATTAACACTATTATGAAGTACCTGCAATATTTGGAAGAAGCATACCTCATCCGATCCATACCGCAATATGAAACCAAAGCGAAACGTGAACTGCGGTTCTTTTCCAAGATTTACGCCGAGGATGTCGCTCTCAACAGCATACGACAACCCGAAAACCGCTACGACCTCACCCATAATCTTGAGAATGTGGTGTATAACGAACTGGTCTATATGGGTTACGAACTTTCCGTATTCCGAATGGGAAACCGGGAAATTGATTTCTATGCCTCTAAAACCGGGAAAAGTTATCTTGTTCAGGTTGCCTATTCCATTGCTGACGAGGAGACTTACAACCGAGAGTTCGCCCTGTTCAACAAACTGGACCAAACTTATCGTAAGATTATCATCACCACCGATGAAATAGACTATTCCACAAGCACCGTAAGGCACATTGCCCTGAAAGAATTTTTACAAATGAAAGAGTTGGACTAATGAAGAATGTAGAGTGTAGAATGTAGAGTGTAGAATGTGGAATGTAGAGTGGAGAGTGTAGAATGGAGAATGGAGAATGTAGAATGTGGAATTATGGGGAATAATATCATTTTAGATAAGAGTAAGGATTTGGCGTTGAGGATTATACGCCTTTATAAATTTTTATGCGATGAGAAAAAGGAGTTCGTTCTTTCAAAACAAGTTCTGCGAAGCGGCACAAGCATCGGCGCAAATATAAGAGAGTCAAATCGTGCGCAATCCAAAAAGGAGTTCGTGGCTAAACTGAACATCTCGTTGAAAGAAGCCGATGAAACTATGTACTGGCTTGAACTCTTGCACGAATCGGATTATATTGATAAGCCCGCCTTCGACAGCATCTATCACGATGTCGAGGAAATCATTAAACTCCTCGTCACCATCATCAAAACCACTAAAACCAATATGAATAAAAATCTTAATTCTAAATTCTAAATCTTAAATTCTACATTCTACATTCTAAACTCTAAACTCTAAATTCACATGAACTACAACCTCATATCCGAAAACCCCGAAAGCACCGTTGTTGCCGAATATCCAGCAGAATACAAAACCGCCCGTTCCACCACCTACCAAAGCGAGGCGGCGTTGGAGAAGGCGTTCATAGAGCAACTCCAACAGCAGGCATACGAGTACCTGCCAATCAAGTCGGAGCAGGAACTGATTTTCAACCTGCGCAACCAACTGGAGATACTGAACGATTACCTGTTCTCCCCGACCGAGTGGGAACGCTTCTACACGGGCGTGATTGCCAAGGCAGACAACGGCATTGTGGAGAAGACCACGCTCATACAGGAGGACTGCGTGCAACTGCTGAAGCGGGACGACGGCTCAATCAAGAACATTCGGCTGATTGACAAAGACCATATCCACAACAACCGCCTGCAAGTTATCAACCAGTATGTTCCCCAAGGCGGCACGGCGAACAACCGCTATGACGTGACCATTTTGGTGAACGGGTTGCCACTGATACACGTGGAGTTGAAAAGGCGGGGCGTGGACATTAAGGAGGCGTTCAATCAGATAAACCGCTACCAGCGTGAGAGTTTCTGGAGCGGCTGCGGGCTGTTCGAGTTCGTGCAGATATTCGTTATCAGCAACGGCACATACACGAAATACTACAGCAACACCACCCGCTTCACGCATATCAAGGAGTTGTCGGACAAGCCCACCAAGGGCAAGCGCACCAGCAACTCGTTTGAGTTCACTTCGTGGTGGGCGGATGCCAACAACGTGCCGATTACCGACCTGATGGATTTCGCCAAGACCTTCTTTGCCAAGCACACGATTCTGAACCTGCTGACCAAGTACTGCGTGTTCACCACCGAGCGTATTCTGCTGGCTATGCGCCCGTATCAAATTGTGGCGACCGAGAAGATAATCACCAAGATAAACATTGCCACCCAGTACAAGCGGTTCGCACCCTGCGAGAGCGGCGGCTATATATGGCACACCACGGGAAGCGGCAAAACACTTACTTCATTCAAGACTGCCCAAATCGCCAGCAGACTGCCGTACATAGACAAGGTGCTGTTCGTGGTTGACCGTAAGGACTTGGACTATCAGACAATGAAGGAGTACGACCGCTTCGAGAAAGGGGCGGCAAACGGCAACACGTCAACCACCATTCTGAAGAAGCAGTTGGAGGACGAAAACTGCCGCATTATCGTCACCACCATACAGAAACTATCCATATTCACCAAGAAGAACACAGGACACCCCGTGTTCAAGAAGCACCTGGTGCTGATATTCGACGAATGCCACCGCAGTCAGTTCGGGGATATGCACCGACTGATAACCAAGCATTTCAAGCAATGCCATTTGTTCGGATTTACGGGTACGCCAATCTTTGCCGTCAATTCCTATTCAGGCGGCGCACCCGAACTGAAGACCACCGAGCAGGCATTCGGCGAGAAATTGCACACCTACACGATTGTCAATGCCATAAACGACAAGAACGTGCTGCCGTTTCGAATTGACTATGTGCAGACCATAAAGCAAGAGGACGAAATCATTGACAAGAAGGTGAGCGACATTGACCGTGAGAAGGCGTTGCTGTCGGCTGAACGGATTCACAATGTGGTGGCCTACATATTGGAGCATTTCAACCAGAAGACCAAGCGCAACGACTACTACCAGTTGAAGGAGCGGCGGCTGCGGGGATTCAATTCCATATTCTGCGTGCAGAGCATTGAGGCGGCGAAACTGTACTACACCGAGTTCCAAAAACAGATGGCGTTGTTGCCGCCCGACAAGCGGCTGAAAATTGCCACCATATATTCCTACGCGGCTAACGAGGCGGACGACGGCAACGGCTTTATGGGCGACGAGAACAGCGAGAACACCGACAGCCTTGATATGGTGAGCAAGGATTTCTTGCAGAAGGCGATATTCGACTACAACCAACTGTTCAACACCAATTACGACATATCTTCCGACAAGTTCCAAAACTACTACAAGGATTTGTCGCAGCGGGTCAAGAACCGTGAGGTGGATTTGCTGTTGGTGGTGAATATGTTCCTCACGGGGTTCGATGCCACCACGCTGAACACGCTGTGGGTGGACAAGAACCTGCGGCTGCACGGGCTGTTGCAGGCGTATTCCCGAACCAACCGTATCCTCAACTCCGTCAAGACTTTCGGCAACATTGTCTGTTTCCGCAACTTGGAGGAGGCGACCAACGAAAGCATTGCCCTGTTCGGCGACAAGGACGCAGGCGGAATCGTGCTGCTGAAGACCTACGAGGAATACTACGAGGGCTACACCGACAGCAAGAACAAGGAACACAAGGGCTACAGGGAGTTGGTGGAACTGCTGCTGCAGAAGTACCCGATTGGCGAGCAGATTATCGGCGAACAGAACAAAAAGGATTTTATCAAGTTGTACGGGGCAATCTTGAAGTTGAAGAACATTTTGTCCACCTTTGACAAGTTTGAAGGCAACGAAATCCTGTCTGACCGTGACGTGCAGGATTACCACAGCACCTACATTGACCTGTACAACGAGTTCCGCCCGCAGAAGCAGGACAAGGAGAATATCAACGACGATGTGGTGTTTGAGATGGAACTGATAAAGCAGGTGGAAATCAACATTGACTATATCTTGATGCTGATAAAGAAGTATCACGACAGCCACCTGCAAGACAAGGAAATCGTGGTCAGCATAAGCAAGGCGGTCAATTCGAGTATGGAGTTGCGCAACAAGAAGGAGTTGATTGAGCGGTTCATAGAGAGTCTCACCCCCGCCAGCGACGTGGACAACGACTGGCGCACATACGTGCGGCAGCAGAAGGAGGACGAGTTGAACGCAATTATCAACGAAGAGAAGTTGAAGGAAACAGAAACGAAAGCGTTTATGGACAATGCCTTCAAGGACGGCACGCTGCAAACCACGGGTACGGCATTTGCGGGAATCCTGCCGCCCGTGTCACGGTTCTCGCCCACGCAGGAGCGCACGCAAAAGCGGGAGCGTATATTGGAACGAATCAAAGCGTTCTTCGAGCGGTTCAAGGATTTGATTTAATACAAAAAAGGGGCTGGTACGAATATGCAGACCTGATCATGGAGAAATACAAAGGACTCCGTTCTCTACTGAAAACCTTTTAATTCACGCAGTTTTTTAGCCTCTGCTTTCTTTCCGCGCTTTTCGAAACTCTTTAACATAAGAGCATAGAAATTTCTTTCCGCTTGCTCCACACTTATGCCTTGTGCCTCCTGGTATTTAATCCAAAGGTTGATCAACTCCTGGTCCACACAGTCATTGTCTAACGACCTTTGAAACTCCTTTTTGGCAGACACCAGGTCGTTCTTCTGCAGATAGATTCTGATGGCCAGCTGATAAGCCTGTATATAACGGCAATTGACAGACAGGAGTTTTCTGATGGTCTTGATGGCTTCATCAGTTTTGCCATCGGCTGCTTGGGAATAGGCATACATCAATTGGATAGTTCCGGCGGCGGGATCAATCTCAGAACCGTGCTTCAAGAACATCTGGGAACTGTCGATCTTATTGCTTCGGAGATAGATTTCACCCAAGTAGAGATAGGCATTCAGGTTGTTAGGATCATACTCCAATGCTTTTTTTAAATAAACGGCGGCTGAATCCATCTTCTGTTGCTTAAGCAATTGGACACCGAGGTAGTCGTTTTTATCCTCACACTTCATAATGAGTGCAATGGGAGTGCCATCCACATCGATGGTCTTCACTGTATTTTTAGGTGGAAAAGCCTTGCCGTTCAGATATTCCGGGTTGATGCCTGTAATGGGGAAGATGGCGTAGTCCCAATCGGTGTTTTCCTTTTCATACCAGCGAATAAAGACTGGCTGGAAGCGGGCCGTGTCGTTGCGGAAATAGTATTGTACAGAATTGACATGCCAAGTGCCGACTATGATTTTGGAACCGTCGGCTTTAGGTTCGGCATGTTGTTTGATCCATTCTGACGCCTCTCTGGTGGAGGTGTAGTAGTAGTCCATTTCATACTGGCCAAAAGCCTTCTTGCTGCCACCAATCAGTTCATTGAAATAGATGTACTCATAGGGGTGGTTGACAAGAATGTGTCGGATAGGACCTGCCAGAAGGAGGAGCAGCACTACCACAGCGCCCACATTGAGCAGGGCGGAGGGTAGCTTTTTGACTGTTTGTTGGCCATCTTCTGAGACGAGGCCACGTTTTCGGGCAATCCAAGCCACCACTCTATCGAGGCCCCAACCAGCAGCCACAGGGATGATAGGATATACGAAGAGGACGTGACGCCAACCGCCGTACACGTTGGCTTTGGAAAGGATGATCCAGGCTATGGGGAACACAATCATGGTTGTAAGGAAAGCGGCCCAGAAGCGATCCTCGCGATTTCGCCAGCAGCAGATGATGAAGCAGACCAAGCCAATCAGCACCGCTATGGGCGTGGTCATCAATATATACTTTGGTGTATAGTACCAAGGCAGAATGTCAGACCATTGCAGAGAGCCTTCAAACAGTTGGCGAATGGCGATATTGTATTGCGACATGCCCGTCACAATCTCCTTCATGGTCTGGACAGGAGAGGACATGATATAGGGCCACATGGCAATAGAGAGTCCAAAGGTAACCAAAACAATCGCGACTACAAAGATCACGTAGCGGCCCACTGTCTTAAGGTTGTTCTTGGAAGCGCATTTCTTGCCATGTTCCATCAGGTGGCGCACAATCAGGAAAAGCACGAGAAAGAAGAACAGGATATACCCTGCAAATCGCGACACAACGGCGAGGGCTCCGAAAACGGCCAGCAGGACAGCTGTGACAATTTTCGGTTTGGGGTATTGTTTGATGAGGCGGAGTACATAGAAGGAGCCGGCAGTCATCATGGCTGCGAAGATCAGATCTTTGGGATTATTGAAGGAGTGTCCTAAGTAGCGTGGCGACAGGAACAGCAGGATTGCCGTAAAGACGGCTGCGCGCCACCCACCGACTTGCCACGCAATAAGGCCTGCAAACAGTATGCCGATCCATCCGAAGATGGAGTTCATGCAATGTCTCAGGCTACTATAGTCTTCCACATGAAACCATTTCACCACAGCATAGGTTAGTGGGTCGAAGAAGCCGCCGTGCATACCCATATCGTCATCTTCCAGACAGGCAGTATCTTGTCCTCCAGTGGCATAAAAGTTATAAACCTTCTCTGCATAGGGCCATTGGAAGCCATCTTCATCACCGCTATTGCCCACATCAAGGCTCATGATAGGCATTACAAACAACAAGACAAGCATCAGCAACATGAATGCGAGCATCCACGGATTGTTCTTGACATTTTGAAGGAACTTCTTCATAATTAATTAGATGTTAATAGTTTGGGCAACGATATATTCGGGGCGGTCCTTGGCTTCATCAAAGAGGCTGCCAACATACTCGCCAAGGATGCCGATGGTGAGAAGTTGAACGCCTCCAAAGAAAATGGTTATCAAGATGATGGAGGTCCAACCGATCACGAAGGCAGTGGGATGCACAAGTTTGAGAATCAAGATTACGAGTGCATATATTAGGCTGCACACCACAGAGATAATACCAAGCCAGATGGCTATCTTTAGTGGTTTTTTAGAGAAGGCTAAAAGTCCGGTAGTGGCGAATTTGAGCATCTTCTTCAGTGGATATTTGGTTTCACCGGCAAAGCGTTCTTTGCGCTCGTAATAGCAGGGTACCTGCTTGAAGCCCATCCAACTGACGAGCCCTCTTATATACTTATTCTTCTCGGGCAATTTTTTGAATTCTTCTATTATTTTCCTGTCAATGAGGCGGAAATCCCCGGTATCAACGGGAAACTGCACATCCGACAACTTGTTGAGGACACGGTAGAAACACTTGGCGGTAACCAGCTTGAACCAGTTCTCACCCTCACGGCTTTTGCGGACACCATAGACCACGTTGGCTTGTTCTTTCCGTTGGATGTCAAGCATATCGAGAATCACCTCAGGGGGATCCTGCAGGTCGGCATCAATAATGACAGCCAAGTCGCCTTGGCAGTGGTGGATGCCTGCGGTCACGGCACATTGGTGACCGAAATTGCGGGAGAAATTGACAACCTTCACTTTATCATCCTCCTGGGCCATTTGGCGAAGCAACTCAAACGTCTTGTCGCAGCTGCCGTCATTGACAAACAGCAGTTCGTAATCCATTTCCGTTTGCTGCATCACAGCCTTCAGGCGTTTATAGGTCTCGTTGACCACAAGTTCTTCATTAAAGCAAGGAATGATAACCGACAACATCATAACAGTAGCATTATTTTTTGAAAGTAAAATTTTTCACAAAAAGGAACTGGCATAGCACAATAATGACGGTAGCGACGAGCTTGCCCAACAGGTGGTGCCATCCGAAAACGGAGACAAAGAGCCAGAGCAGGAAGGCGCTCAAGGCCATGGCGACCAACGCTGAGAGATAGAATGACAGGAAGCGCTGGGCAGTTTTGTCCTTCACCTTGAAATTATAGTATCTATTCAGAAAGAAACTACAGAAAATGCCACAGTGGTAGCTGATCACATGAGCGATAATATAATAGAGGCCTGCATAGTCCAGCAACGCAAAAATACCGAAATCCACACCTGTATTGATGACACCTATCAGGCAATACAGAATAAAATTGCGATATTTCTGCCACAATTCCGACAGTAATTGTTTCTTTTCAACCATTTGACTGACGCTTCAAGTTCATCCTGCAAAAATACATTTTTTTATTGCTGTCCGCTAAAAACTGAAAATAAATTTTTTGTATCGGCAACCGGCTG
>CALDIA010000111.1 GCA_937901455.1 uncultured Bacteroidales bacterium
GTGTGGATGTGTACGGAGGAGAGGGCCTCGTAGGGGATGAAGTCGGTGTTGTGGTACAACAGCGCCGGCGTTTTGACGGTGATGCCCTCATCGGTGAAGATAATGGTGGGCGGGAACAGCACGTTGGATTCGGAAACGCGCGAGGCGGTGAATTGGCGGTACATGGCTATAGGGATTTGATTAACTTTTATGATTGTTTGGCCGCATATAGTCACTTTTCTTTGTATAAAACTCCAGATCCATACTTCCGTGCCTTGTCCAATAATCTTTCATAGAATTGAGCCTACGTTCCATGCGCACCACATCGTCCTCATTTTCAACATTGTTTTCCTTTTTCAAAGCCTCCAATTTTTCGCGGACTTCGGTTTTGTAACTGTTCGCTTTTTTATAAGTGAAGTTCCAAAAAACATGGTTGAATTTTGCATCAAAACTAAAACCATCCACGGCAATTCTGTCGGACAATTCGTAATCATTTCCTGTCTTTGGCGAGGTGTAAATTGACACTTTGCAAACCCCTCCTTCCACTATCGCGTAGTATTCTCCCACAAACAGGTCGGCGGTGTCGTACTTTTGCTTTAGTTGTGCGAACTGGTCAGCCTCCAAGCCGAATGTGGGCACCGGAACTTGGCGGTTATATGCCTTCTGTTTGCGGGTCAATTTTGTCTTCGGGGTGCTGTCGGCAAATTTCTCTTTCAGGCGGAGAAAGCCGTTGTCATCGACATAATACTTTTTCTTACCCCATGACACAAATCGACGATGTGTAAACCCTTCCACATCATACGAGAAGTAGGATGGCGTGTCCCACATACGTTGTCGCCTGCTTTGACGAAGCGACTTGGTTTTGGCGTAAAACTCGCTCAACATCTCATCGAAAGGTCTGTTGACGTATTTATTGAGAAGCCCCTCTATGTACTTCTCATGCAACGATGCCCAACCGTTACCTTTGTGATAGCTCAAAGTTTTGTGTTTTGAAAGCCGGTGTTTGCTCATAGGGAGCCGCTCGCCTTCGTATTCATTCATGCCACGGCGCGGGAACTCCGAGCCTTTCCCCCTGCGACCGCCGCGATATTTGTGCGGCACCCGGCTGTCTATCTTCCATTTCTTTTCCGACATATTCTTGGATATTATGCACCAACTGGATCAACCTTTGTTCACTTTCCTGAAGGTGAGCGTTTCCATTCTTTCCAACCCTTCTCCGAACATGTTGGCATCACAGAATTTGTAGCCCTTTTGCTCATATTCGATAATGGTAGGGTTATTCTCGTACACGCCCGGCTCACCGGCGTTCAGTGCCACCACTGCGTCCGCTCCAAAAGCCTCTTTGACGGCGAGGGTGTGCATGGCAAGCATAGTCCTTATGAAGTTTTGTTCCATAATTTTACGATTTGTACACTATTTTATATGATATTTGACATAATGGTTTCATAATGTTCATTTGAAACAACATTCCGCAACTCGCATAGACGTTTTTTGTAATAGGTCGTGATGTCTTCTTTACGGCTGTAATAACGCTGTATAGGGACATCTGTACCCCAAAGAACGCGATGTGAGAGAACATGATGGCAGAGTTCTGCAATATGCTCCACAGGCATAAAAGCAGTGTCTGTCAAAACATTGGGATATCTTTGCATAAGCGCAATGGTTTCGTCCAATGGCCGGCCGTGTGCCAAAATGAATGTAACAGCAGGATTATGACGGATAGCACGCTCGAACAACGAAGGATAGCAACCTGGGCTTTCTCCCGTATGAATCAACAATGGCAGATTCAGCTGTTTGGCCAGCCGAACCACTTTTTGCAAATTTCGGCTACCACATTGCCATGACAAAGGATGCAACTGAGGGTGGATTTTCAACATCCTCCACGGGATGCCACTATTAATAAAACGTAGCAAACCATCATCCGACAGCATTTGCGGCAGTATCCACAACACGGGTAGTACACGGTTTCGAACAGTGCGAACCAATTCAGACATTTCTGACAGCACTTTATCATAATTCCCTTCGCAGATAGTGGTTGAAGAACAGGCAAACCGCTCCACTCCTACGGTATCCATTATATGAATCAGTTCCGGAGGTGATGTGTAAATGTCATAGAATTGACCAATATGAGTGTGGTGGTCTGTCACGATAGCGATAACGTATCCTTCATTTTCGTCCGAGCTTCTCCTTCACCCGTTCAAGGAAACTTTTGCCACGGATTTCAGTGCGCTCGCTATCAAGCAGTTCGTTGCATTGGTTGAGGAGCGGTTTGAGTTCACGGGCAGTGATGTGGGCCACCGTTTCGGAATCCTGGCATTTTTCCTCCAACACGGCTGCTGTGGAGGCGATGCGGGGCAGTATCTGCAAGATTTGCCGCCATGCTTCCGATTGGAGTTCAGAAGAGGCAATATCTACAGGTTTGTCGCCATTTAACTCTGCGCAGTACTGTTTCCACAAAGCAGGGTTGAAGCTCTTGGCCCCTAAATGCCGCAAGTCTTCCGCCATTTCCTTGAGACCGTCTGCACATCGGGCCACCTCTTTAGGATTGTCCTTGAAGTTATACATTCTGGCATTGTACACGCCCATACAGGTGAAGATTTCTAATAATTGGATGTAGGTTTGGGGTTGCATTTTTACACGATTCAGTTAGTAACAATTCATTATTGCTATACATTTGTCTATTGATTCTTGAATTTGATCCGAAAGAATATCGAATTCATGTTCGTCATTTCTAGTGTGAATATTTTCTAAAGAGCGATACAATCTACGCAGCTTATATATTTCACTAATAAAATCATAGCCTAAATATGTTTCGCGTTCCAGCATATCTAACGTAACATTGATTCTTTTCTTTGTTTCATATTCCATGTGATGAACTTGGATAATTCTCACCATTGATAAAAGTAATATTTCGATACCTGTTTTTACCGTATATAAACTCATAGCCGTTTTCTTTTCGTTATAAGTAAGAATTATAAGCAATCATGTTATTCCACATCCCTGACTAGCCGGACCGACTTGGCCGGACCGATATATGCAGGATAGTTCCAATAGCAGGAGTGGTCGCTGAAATTTAAAGCCCAAGCGCGTTCACCGCTATGCGTGGAGGATGTCCAGTAATTGCCCTCGGCGGCTGTCGGAATGCCGTTACTGTAATAATGGATAGACGTACCTATGCGATTACCGCCGGCCGGCAAGAACACTGCACCATGATTTTCCAACTTGTTATTCCAGTCCGACAAACTGATTACATTGTAGGTGTATTCTCCGTTGATAGAGTTGTCGTTCACATGGGTTAGCGAATAATAGGAATTATTCCAATCGTCCGGAAGGAGGATGACGCCGTAAATACCATTCACCGTGGCTTTAGCAAAGCGACTGCCTGATGCTGTATGGCGGGTTTCGAAAAGATACACCAATTCGGGATACTCAAGTGTGCGCCACAGTCCCTTTTGGTTCCCGCCATTGCTTATGGCATTATAGACGCCCCAATCGTAATTGGTTCCTGCAATATCAACATAGAGTTCTCCATAATCCAACGATGATGAACTGGTCATCCAGGGGTTGCAGTTGTTGAAACCGCTGGTGGCCCAACCCATCAGGTCCAACCAACCATTATAATTTTCAGACACGTTGGCGTTTTCAGCACCGACAATATCCCATTGATGCTCAGCGAAGCGCCATTTTCGTTGGACAGGATGGAATTGCAGATTCCCTTTTGAGAAATAAACCTGTTCACCCATCGAGACTGAAAATTTGCCGCTGAGACAGCCCTCTATCACACCGGCACTCGGGTTGACAGGAGTTGTGAAGGACATTTCCTTTCCGTAGTACGCCTCACGACTTCCCCGGATGACGTATGCGCGCACATAATATTTGGTGCCGGGTATCAAATGGGAAATCTTACATGTGAACGGATATTGGTAGTCACGAGTGAACATTTTATTGTCATTTGGGGTAGGATTTCGTTTTGTACTCCAGCAAACTCCCAATTCACTTAAAGGGATGTTCGCGTTAAGCACCACGTCACCGCCACACTCTGCGCTCTTAGGTGTGATGTTTGCTGGCTCGTATGTGGTGACTTTCACCTCGGCGGTGTTCTCGCAGCTGACCATAAAAAAACATAAGGGCAGCAGAATTGCAGTAAATAATAGAATTTTTTTCATTGTGATGACTTTTGGTTTATAATTTTATATTGTTTTGTCGGCATAAGATTATTTACATTCACAAGCATTTCAAACATAAACGACTTGCGGTGCGTCTTTTGGTCCTTTTCGGAGAACCACTCGCATTCGGCTTCCTCAAGGTCAACATCCACCACCATCATAACGGGTCCACCGGTCTTCAGCATCACCAAGTCACCGATGCCGCACCCTTTGCGTTTGGCTCGATGTTTCATGAAGCGTAAAAATAGAAGGTCGGAGAGAAGGCTCATAATAATAGAATTGAAAAAGGGATACAATTAGCTGATGATAATTGTATCCCAACAACATCTAATCGCTATTACAATCAAGAATTTTCCATGTGTTCTCGTTGCTATCAACGAAATCATTGCCTTGCTTAGCTAATGACATTTCAAGAGGAACAATTTTATATTGTACCCCATCAAGACCATTATTTTTAAGATCTACCATATCGCTTGGATATGGAGTCATTTTAATGACAATACCCAAATTTCCGTTGCAGCATTTAGCAATGCCGACAACCGAATCATTCGTGTTTAATAATTCTCCTTTCATATAATAAAAATTAAAATTTTTGCCTACTCTCTTATAGGATTTTCGGCTTCCTCCATCTTATTGATCAATTTGTTATGCCCAAATCAGCATTGCCAATCCGATTAGCCCAGCAACTATCAGTATGATTCCTAATACAGTAGATAAAGGGTCAATAACAACAAATCCTATGACAGATCCAATACACAAAAGAGAACCAATTAATTTACCCATATCAAATAATAATAGTTAGTTATGCTTACTCTATTTATGGGTTTTCAGCATCCCCCATTCAAAACAAGATTAGGCAGTTCTTTCACAATCAACACAATGACTCACTAAACCGCATTTAGAAGCAAAGAGCTTGACTTCTCGTTTACGATCCTTATAGCCGCATCCTGCTGCATAAGAACCTCTCGGGGCGTTTTTTGCCACCATTTTCACTTTTTTGTAATTTTTCATTTTTTATAAAATTTAAAATTATGCCTACTCTTTGTTGGATTTTCGGCAACACTCCATTTTTTTTCTATTGTTTTTCATCCTTTAAAATCTGTCGCAATGAGTCAATCATATAGTTGATTGCAATAATGTTTGGCAAAGGGAAATGTTCTTTCAGTGTATTCAATTTATCGTAGTTTTCTTGCTTGCCACAAGTGATACTGTCTATAGAATATTTTAGATGAAGATTTATGTCCTCCAAAATCACATTGTACTCTTTTTGGCATTCATGTTCTCCGTTTTTATGAATATCATTTTGTGCCCGCACAAGTCTAAAATAGCAGCTGACTAATCTGCGATAGATATCGGCATCAGCAGCAGCAACACCATATCTCCCACAATGATATATGTCGCATATCAACCATTCATAGCGCATAGCATAATCCTCTGCATTGGATGCTGCATATTCTTCCACCACTTTTTTATTTATAAAAGCCACGTCACAAAAATGCTGGTTAATTTTGAACATGTCACCATCGCTTTCATTGTAATTGCGCACCAAACACATAGCGCAGTAATCTCGAGCATTGCATTTCAAACATTTAGGGAAATCTCCTTGTGTAACAGCACGTATCTGTTTCATTTGCGGGGAATTTTCCCAAATATCCTTCAAACTCTGCTGATATACATTGCCACACACCATTCCCTGCCAGCCGGCACAAGGATAAACGTCACCGTTTTCTGTAATGCAACAATCGTTAATTCCAGCCCCGCATAACGGTTGTTTGGCAAATCTCTCAAGATCAAAAGCAATTTCCTCAGACAAGGGAGGGTGTCTTAGCGTATCTTCCTTATAGTCTTTATCCCATTGCATAATATCCTTTAACAAAACCTCAGTTTCCTCCAAAGAAAGTCGGTTGGCTAAATTGGAAGTGTCTAAATCCGATTGGGCCATCATAATGTAATCGGTTTGTGCCTTGCAACGTAGTGATTGCGCATATTGCAGCACTTCTGAATAGCCTTGGTAATTGGCTTTCATTACGGGGCAGGAAATCTGCACGGGAATATCCGCTGCCACCAACTTCTCAATGGCAGCCTTGGTTTTCACCTGCGAGCCTTTCACGGTAGTTATCAAGTCGTGAATATCTGGATCCATACTGTATAGAGAAGTTTGCACAATAGAAACATTGGCTTCTTTAATGGCAGGGATTTGCTCGTCTTTTAATGCAATCAAATTGCTCAAGATAGAAATCTGCATGTCTTTCCCTCTACAATATTGTATGATAGGAATGATGTCTTTGTGCAGAAACACCTCTCCTCCGGAAAGAGTTACGTGCAAACCGCCCATATCGGCAAACTCGTCAATCAGTGATTTCACCTTCTCAATAGGCATATCTCTGCCAGCATTTTTTTTGGGATTGGGAATATAACAGTGGATGCACCGTTCATTACATCGGCTGGTGAGTTCAAACTGCAATCCGTTCAGCCTGGGCTTACGTTGTGTGGCTTCCAGCATGAAATCCTGCGTGGTTTCATCCACCTGCTGATCCGTCTCCTGTGTATAATCATCCACTAAAGTTTTAGGATTCTCCATGCTGTAAGAGAAATCCAAATCTTTTTCATCCAACTCTTCGGGCGTTTCGCCCACTACAAGGAAGAGATGCTTGCCCAAATCCTTGATAAATTCGATGAAGTCCGCTCTCAATTCCTCCGTAGAGACACTATCGTTATAAACTTTGCGCAGGCGGGCAACAATATCGTCCACTTCCTGAGGCAGGCGGGAAATCTCTTTCAAGAAGTCGGCACCCGTCTCATTATAAACGCGGTCATGTCGGGTCATCTGGTTGGTGATGAAACCCATCTTCCCGACGAATCGGATAAAAGAGTTTTTAGTTTGTCTTACTAACATATTTCTTTCTTTATAATTTATACTTTTTTCCCACGCCGCAAAAGTACCACATTATCCCTCAGCCCTTTAGGTTCTTTTTTGGTTCTTTTTGCGTGGGGTTTCCCTTCCGGGAACAAGGCACAAAAAAAACCGCGAACTTCATTGTTGAGTCCGAGGTCCTAGGATAACCTACCATGCTAACAAGAAAGCTCACGGTTGAAATCCGCGAGCGTTTCGGCTTCTTGAAGCATGATAATCTGAAATTTCCTAGGTTTCGGACTACTCAAAGAAAAGCAAAAACGCCTTTACTATATATCCATAAAATGGTTCTTTTTAGGTTCTAATTATTTTAAGTTCAACAATTTAAGTTAATAATCCGTTTTGTGACCCATCTTGGGTACACAGCGGCAAAGTTATAAAAAAAAATTGATGTGCGGAAGCGGAAAAACGAAAAAGTTATAAGACAAAGTCCATATAGTTTGCGGGGGTTACGCATTGAAATGGCGTGTCCGGGTAGTTTCTGGCGAAAGAAAGGGACTGCCGCGCACGTTTCCTTTCGTTCCATTTGAACTCAAACGAACAGAGGCGACCGTCCTCCTCCTCTATCAGGTCGATTTCCTGCTGTTCCACAGTGCGCCAGAAGTAGAGGGAAGCGAACCGCCCCATCCTCGCGTTGCGCTTGATACGCTCACTAATCATCATATTCTCCCATAAAGCGCCTGCATCCGAGCGTAAGTCCGGCGGTGAAAAGTTGTTGATCAGAGCGTTGCGTATCCCGTTGTCATAAAAATAGATCTTACGGCCGCGTTTGATCTCACTCCGCATGTTGCGGCTGTATGAATCTAACCGAAACACCACAAAACATTGCTCCAATAGCCGGATATAGGCTTCTATCGTGCCTCTGTCCGCCCCCAACATGTTGCTCAATTCGTTGTATGACACTTCGCTGCCCACTTGCAGAGCCAATGCCCTCACCAATTTATGCAAAAGTTCCGGCCTTTTGATACCATTATAACCCAACAAGTCCTTGAATAAATAGCTGTTGGCAATTTGAGACAGCAATCGCTTGGCATCGGAATAATGTGTGACAATTTCCGGATAGCAACCATAAATCAAACGTGTTGCCAGAAGCCTTTTTTCCTCCCTTTCATCCGTGTGTTTCACTAATTCGTGGGTTGACAGCGGCAGCAGTTTGTATTCGTACAGACGACCTGTGGCCGGCTCGTTCACCTTGTTGGCGAGTTCAAGCGACGACGATCCTGTTACCACAATTTGTGTTGGCAAGTGCAGGTCAGCAAGCATTTTGAGTGTCATGCCTATATCCTCCACCCGCTGGGCTTCATCAATCAGCAGCAGTTTGTGTCCATCCGCCAACTGCCTCAGTTCTGTGGAAGTGCGGTGTGTCAGGAGATCTGCATCATCGTAATTGTCACAATTGAGTCGGTAAACGTCTTCCGTCTCCTCTGCAAGCATATCCAAAACCGTGGTTTTCCCCGTCTGCCGAGGCCCTAACACTACTATTATTTTTCCAGAACCGAAGTCTTTGTGTAACTGATCGATAATATCTCTCGCTATCATTTTGATTCTTTTTTTATATCAGCTGCAAAAATACCATATTTTGCGATTCAAATCACAAAATATATTATATAGTTTGCGATTTGAATCTTACAAAAGCAAAAACGCCTTTACTATATATCCATAAAATGGTCCTTTTTAGGTTCTAATTATTTAAGGCTCAATAATTTAAGTTAATAATCCGTTCTGTGAACCCATCTTGGGAACACAGCGGCAAGGTTAGAAAAAAAATTGATGTGCGGAAGCGGAAGCGTGTTTCAAATTATGAAAAAACGCAGACATAAAGTTTTCAACACATTATGTCCAAAAACTGCGGAGCGAACTTTCCTAAACTTGCGGAATAATTTCAATGTATTTTGCGGAAAATACATCTGACACACGCTATTTTATCGATCCAAGCATCGCTGCCGGAGCTTTGTCTGTCGGACCGGAAGACCCGCTCAATGACCTGAGAACCTGCGGATTGATGTTCGAAACAATGGCGGTGCGCGATTTGCGTGTTTATGCGGATTCCCTGTCGGGAAAGGTTTTTCACTTCCGAAACGCTGACGGACTGGAATGTGACGCCGTGTTACACCGCAGAAATGGCACATACGGACTGATTGAGATTAAATTGGGCGGCAAGGACTTGATTGAGAAAGGAGCGGATACACTGAAACGTTTGTCGGCGAAAATCAACACCGACAAAATGCCAAAACCCTCTTTCATGATGGTTCTGACCGCTGTCGGTGAATACGCATATCAACGAAAACAGGATGACATTTGGGTGATTCCCATAGGTTGCCTGAAACCGTGATGCTGATATAGTCTGCTTATCGCCTCGATGGAGAGTGCGGCGGCAAGGATAGTTGAAAACCCGCCATGCCAAACAAAGAAAGCTCACGGCGGTGAACCGCAAGCATCTTCGGCTTCCTCACGGCATTGCATTCCCAAATTCAACTCATTAATGCAACTTTTCAGACTCGCAGGGATGGCGTAGAAGGGGGCGAGCCAGATACCTGTAAACTATCCCCTGTCAAAATACACCCCCGCTCCGTAAAGCGGGACATTCGTCATCCGCTCCTGCTCGCGATACGGACTCATGGAGAACCGTACGCCGTGCGCGTTGGCGTTCTGCCCTAAGAAAGCACTCAACGACTTCGATTTCAGATTCTCTTCGGACTTCACTTCAATCGGAACAACCCCTGAACCATCTTGTATCATAAAATCAATCTCCAACGGACTGTTCTCCTTGCTATAATAAAAAATGGATTGTTCGATTCCCGCCGCCAGCTGGGTACACACGAAATTCTCGGTGAGCATTCCCTTGCCTTCTTTCATCTCGTTGGGGAGAATCAGCGAAGCCGGATCAATCTCCGCCATTGCCCCGAGTAAACCGACATCAAATATTTCTAAACATGCGACTTGTATTTTATACAATGATGCGAAAATACAAAAAAATGAACGAAAACAATCATGGTTATCACAAAAAAATGAATGAAAAATCACTTTCATACAACACTTTTATGAATGTATGATGTGGGGTGCTGTAATTCCTGTACCAGATCCCAAAAGTGGAACAAGGAAAGCTTACGGCTGTTCACCGCAGGCATCTTCGACTTCCTCTCGGCATTGCGCTGAAATTTTCCGGGTTCCGGACGGGCAAGGATAAAGCGGGAAATTCTTTTGGAAGGTTAGGAAAAAGATGTCACAGGAATGGGGCGAAATAGACCGGAATGCACTGGGTGGGGCCGTCTTTCTGATAATCTTTGGTATAGAGCAGTACGCGCTCGCCGATACGGGAGGCATATTTCTCACAGAAGACATCGAGAGATTTATGGGTTTTATACCCCGAAGATTTCACCTCGATGGGCACCAGCTTGTTGCCTCTTGAAAGCAAAAAGTCGATTTCATAATTGTGTTTTTCATCTTTCGGGAAAGTGTAGTAAAACAATTGATTGCCCGCGCTTGCCAACATCTGCGCTACAACATTCTCATATAAATAACCTAAATTGGCATCAAGCTTGTCCGACAACAGTTTGTCGTAAATGACGTTCTCGGTAAAATCTTTGTCCCAAAAACAGAGTGTGACAAACAAGCCGGTGTCTGCCATGAAAATCTTGTAGCGGGACAAATCCTTGTTCAGAGACATGCCCACATTGGGATCGGTGCAATGGTGGCAGAAAAGTGTTGTTTTGCTCTCCGACAGGGCCTGCATCAAATCAATCAATGTGTTTTCGGAAACTCCGCCCAGAGTGTTAAATGCCACAAATCTACCTGAAGACCGATACAGTTGTGCAGGAATGGACATGAACAGTCGTCCAAGTTTGCCAGACTTGTCAATCTTCAGGAAATCTTCTTCATACAGACGGATGATATCACGCTTGGTGTCATCCACTTCTCTGAGGTTCTTTGTGGTCAAATAGGTGTTTACCGCTTGCGGCATCCCGCCGACCAGCATATACAACCTGAAATCCTCCATCTTCTTTCGATGAGCTATGCCTAAAGGAATCTTTTTGTCGTAAGACATTCTCAAAAGCGGAATCGACGCTTTATCGCCCAAAGCCCAACGAAACTCTTCATGATCCAACGGAAACAGGGTGACACGCTCTTCCTCACTGGGGATTGTAATGTTTTGTGTGTTCTTGCGAATACTGATGAGCGAGCCGGTTTCTATATAGTCATATCGGCCATCGGCCACCAGGTATTTGATGGCTTGACGGGCTCTTGGGCATTGTTGGACTTCATCGAACACAATCAGCGACCCACGCTCAAATAACTGGACATTATAGGTGTTTTGTAGGGTTATGAATAGTAAATCCAGATTTGTCAGATCGTCAAACAAAGCAATTGTGTCTTTTGGCGCTTTGTTGAAATCAATGAGGATATATGATTTGTATTCATTTTGGGCAAACTGTTCCACTATTGTGGATTTGCCGACACGCCGGGCCCCTTCCACTAAAATTGCGGTTCTTCCTTGCCGTTCGGTCTTCCATTTCAGCAACCTGTCATACAATTTGCGTTTGAAAATCTGGTTCATGATGCAACTAATTGAAAATCCGCCGCAAAGATACAATAAATTTCAATCCCCCGAAATCTTTTTGTTTAAAATATAAGATTTCCCCAATTTTTTTTGTTCGGAATATCCGATTTCCCCGAAATTTTGCCTTGCAAATTGTACCAACTCCAAAAAGTGGACACGAGGAAAACTTACGGCCATTCACAGCAAACATCTTCGGCTTCCTCTCGGCATTGCATTTGAAATTTTCCGGGTTTCGAACTTGCAAAGATTTTTTTCAGGGGACTTCTAATTATTTCTTCCTGATTAACAGTTGTTTATGAGCTAAAATCCG